>CALCCG010000071.1 GCA_937899785.1 uncultured Erythrobacter sp.
TAACAGTGGCGGTGAGACCGAAACAAAAGTCGAAAACCTGTTGTTGACGGTAGCGACGACGGATTCTGTCGGCGAATGCCCCTTGCAAGGCGCGTCAATTCAAGTCCTGGGCAGCGGAGGGCCTATTGCCGAAGGCCCTACGATGCGCGGCCGCGCCGGCACTTCCTACCTTTTGTGGATTGACGGCGAGCCGCGCCTTTTGATCGATGCGGGCGCGGGCAGTTTTCTCCGCTTTGCCGAGGCGGGCGGGAAAATCGCTACGCTCGATGCAATTCTGATCTCGCACTACCACGCCGATCACACCGGCGATCTGGCGGGCATCTTGAACAGCGGCGGCTTTGAAGGGCGCAGCGCGCCTTTGCCCGTCATCGGCCCCGGATCCGCCCCGCGCTTTCCGAGTACCGAGGACTTTCTCACCCGCCTGCTCGACAAGGAAAGCGGAGCCTTCGCGCATAACGGAGGCTATCTCGACGGAACGGAGAACAAGCCGCTGCTTCAGCCGCGCAGCATCGACACCGACGAAGGCGCCGCGCCGCCGGTCGGCCTCGACATCTCGAACGACTATTCGGTGATGGCGCACCCCGTCCATCATGGCCCCGCGCCAACGCTGGCCTTTGTGATCGAGATCGGGGGCAAATCGGTGGTGCTGGCCAGCGATCAGAGCTTCTTGAGCGAACGCTTTCAGAGCGATCTGACCGGCTCCAAGCCGACAATCCTGATAGCGCACCACGTCATCAACGGCGAGCCCGGCCAACCGCGTGGGCTTCACCGCACGCCCGAACAAATCGGCGAGTTGGCCAAGGCCTTGCAGCCGGAGCGTCTGGTGCTCAGCCACAATATGGAGCGCTCTCTCAGCCGGTTGGACGAAGGGCTGGCCGCGATTGGAGTGAATTACTCCGGTCCCGTCACGGTCGCGGCTGACCTCGACTGTTACGCGCTTTAGTCAACAGGCGGCAGGCGGGCGCGATGACTTGATCGCCGCGACGTTGCCGTTCATGGAACCCGGCCTATGACGCAATCACCGACCGAAACCGCCGCTTACGACGTCCTGATTATCGGGTCCGGCGCCGCTGGCCTCACCGCCGCGCTGGAACTGGCCGAGACCAAGCGTGTGCTGGTGCTGGCCAAGGGATCGCTCACCGGAGGGTCCACCGCGTGGGCGCAAGGCGGGATCGCCGCCGTGCTGGACGCGGGCGACACGTTTGAAAACCACGTGCGCGACACGATGGTCGCGGGCGCGGGGCTGAACGACCGCGAGGCGGTGGAATTCGTGATCGAAAACGCGCCGGCCAGCATTGATCGCCTGTGCGAGCTGGGCGTGCCCTTCAACCGCGATGAAAACGCGCTGCATTTGACGCGCGAAGGCGGGCACTCGCATCGGCGCATCGTCCATGTCGACGACGCGACCGGCTGGGCGGTGCAGGAAGCGCTGCTGAAAGCCGCCGAAGCCTCGCCCAACATCACCATGCTGGGCGGGCGCACCGCGATTGATTTCATCACCGATCGCCACCGCGAAAAGTTCTCCGCCGCGGGCCGTGTGTGGGGCGTCTACGCGCTAAACGAAGAGACCGGCCGGGTTGAACGCCACACCGCGCGCGCCACGATCCTCGCGGCGGGCGGGGCGGGGCGCGTCTACCAATTCTCCACCGCCCCGCGCGGCGCGACGGGCGATGGCATCGCGATGGCGTGGCGCGCGGGCGCGCGCGTTTCCAACATGGAGATGATGCAGTTCCACCCCACCTGCCTGTATAATCTGGAGGTCAAGAACTTCCTGATCACCGAGGCGGTGCGCGGCGAGGGCGGTCATCTGAAGCACCCGGAAACCGGGCATCGCTTTATGGCCGATTACGATCCGGAGCGCATGGAGCTGGCCCCGCGCGACGTCGTCGCGCGCGCGATTGACGATCAGATCAAACGCTTTGGCCTCGACTTCGTCCACCTCGACATCAGCCACCAGCCCGAAGACTTCGTTAAAGGGCATTTCCCGACGATCTACGACAAGCTGATGGGGCTGGGCATCGATATGACGTGCGCGCCAATCCCGGTCGTCCCCGCGCAGCACTACACCTGCGGCGGCGTGGTCGTGGACCTGAAAGCGCGCTCCGATCTGCCGTGTCTGTGGGCGGCGGGCGAATGCACCGAAAGCGGGCGCCACGGCGCGAACCGTCTGGCGTCGAACTCGCTTCTTGAGTGCTTCGTTTACGGCGAAGCCGCCGCGCGCGATATCCTTGCGGGTTGGGACAGCCTCGAAGCCGCGCCCGCCATCCTGCCATGGGACGAAAGCCGCGTGACGGATTCGGACGAAGAGGTCGTCATCAAGCAGAACTGGACCGAGATCC
>CALCCG010000072.1 GCA_937899785.1 uncultured Erythrobacter sp.
CGCCCAGAGTGCCGGCGCTGCCCGTGCCATCAGAACCCGTTGCGGCCTGATGCGCGTCAGCGTTGAGGCTGACATCAAACGTGTCGTCGTTGACAGCGTTGGTGCTGATGTCGGCTACAACGAAGACACGCAGCGTTTCATCCTCAGCCACCTCGTCGAGGTAGGTGATGGCTTGATCGCCTGCGTCAAAAGTGCCGTTGTTGTTCGTGTCTTCATAGATCGTGAAGGCGCCGATATCGTTCGTATCGCCCGCCTCCAACGTTGCCGTCAGAGCAAGGTCGATCACATCGTTCGAAAGGTTGGTAACATCGAAGGTGAGGAAGGAATTCTGCGAACCCGGGTTGACCAGTTTCGGAGAATCGACCGCGGCCACCGTCACGTTGACACGGCGGTCAACAGCGAAGGTGTCGCTGGCTTCTTCCTGGTTCTGATCAACGCCGTTGACCTGGTAGTCGACCGTCACGGTGTTGGTGATGTCCGTGCCAGCGCGGATGCCTTCCGCCATGGCCGGTGCGCTGGTCATCACGATCAGCGCACCGGCGCTTACCGTTCCCAGCAGCTGGGTGCTTCGTTTCATGTCTGTTGTCCTTTGCATGATCCGTGCGCCAATCAGGCCGCCCGCACGGCTTGGCGGTGTCGTTCGATGATCAAGAGCGATCAGCGGATGATGACGGGAAAGGCGATGCGGCCGCTTTCGCCCGGCGCGATCGACGCAATGGTCCAGCGGACATGCGTCACATCAGCGTGCGTGGCGGCGCGAGTGCCTTCGGGTTTTGTTTCGACAGAGCGCGTTTCAAGCGTGCCAAAAGTGCCTCCACCATCGACCGAGACAACCAGAGCGGGATCGGCGTCCGGCGCGAGGCGCACAGCGGGATTGATCGGGCTGGTGCCAGTAACGTTGGTGGCGGCCTCAGACCCGGTGTTCGAATAGTTCATGCCAAAGCTCAGCTTAGTGCCAGGGGTGAACTCCTCCGGCTGAGCGAGCGTGGTGGTCGCGTGGCCCTGATCGTCTATAGAAATGGCGATCGCCATCACATCACTTCGGAGACTGATCTTGGGCTCGGCGGCCGGAGCTGTCGGCGCCTCGTCCTGCGCAATCGCTGGGCCTATGGGGACCGCAAGAGCAAGGATGGCGGCGCTGAGGTTCGTGATGATTTTCATGGTGATCTCCATGGAGGGTCGAAGGAAATTCAATCGATGGTGACGGTGAAGGTGATGGTGTGCTGAGCGCCGACTGCGGCCGATCCGAGCGAAACGCTGATCCCGTTTTCGTTGGATGCTTCGCCGGCATCGTCGCCGCTCGCGTCGGTCAGCGGGCCGTCGTCCAGCGTCAGGGTTCCTTCGGCGTAAGTGGTGCCATCGGGGATCGCGTCGACGACAATCAGGTCGTCAATTGAGCCTGAGCCGGTGACGTCAGCGACAAGGGTGAAGGTGGCGAGTGTGCCGGGGACCGCGCTTTGTTCACCAAAAGGATCTTGGAAGCTGACGGACTTGATGAGGGAAAGCGTGGCGACCCCGGCGCGCAGCGCGCCACGGGCGCTGGCGGAAGCGGTGCTGGTTCCGGCTATCGCGTCGCCGCCGCCTTCGCCTTGACCGGCGAAGGCAGTGCCCGGCGCGCCAGTTCCAGTGGTGGCGTTGGCGATGAGTTCAACACCTGAAGTTTGTTGATCCTCGACGTCACCGGGGACGTCCACGATAACAAACACGGTGATCGCTTGGTCCGCGGCGAGGATCGGCGTGGTTCGGGACGCAGCCAGAATTTCATCGACGCCGGCGTCATAAACGCCGTTGCCGTTGCTATCGATGGCGACGCTGGTGAAGGCGGTCTCGAATTCATTGTCAGCCAGATTGGTGCGCGCGATCAGGTCGAACGCTTCGGGGCCATTGCCCTGGTTGGTGACTTCGAAGGTCAAGACCGCCTCGCCAGGGGAAGCGAGAACGGGTTGAGAGTTGAGCGAGGTGACAGTCACGTCGAGCAGCTCGTCGACAAGGATCGTCACCGTGTTGGAGGTGATGGTCCGCGAGGCGGCTCCGTCATCATATGTGGCAATGGCGGTGTTTTCGATCAGCGTGCCCGCGCGAACGCCTCCGGCTGTCGCCTCGACAGAACCGAGTGCGCACACAGCAGCCGATCCGGCCAATAGCGCGGCGCGTGAGGGCAAGAATGGGAAAGTGGTGTGCATAGGGCTCTCGTGTCGTTTCGACCTGAGAGGACCAAGTTCCGTGCCAAACTATTTTTTATAAGCAATTACAATAGCATATATTTCTCCACACAGCGGGGATGGCCGATCCTTGATCGGATATTTGCAATTTGCGAGAAATGGAACTTTGCATTTTGCAACAGTTCTCGCGCAATCTGTGATCCGTCCGCGGTTTGCAAACGAAGGCTCAACTCAGCGTCGAGGATGGAGAAATTGCGCTATCCTGCCAAAAGTCCGGAGCCCCAGGCCTTGGACCTTCGTTTAGGTTCTATCCGAGCATGCGATGACAAGGCACGCGATGACAGGGGCCGAATAACGGAAACTGGGTCTATCGGCTTGAAAACCTCCGCGCCCCCTTTTTGTGAGCAGTATTTGCATGCGAACGGGTCGCCCGATGGCCCAATGATCCATAGCATGGGGTAATTCTGAATCACGGTTGCTCAAAATTCGCAGCCGCGTGGGTGCATTCGACTCTTTCAACACAATAAGAGGTGAAAGCGGACGAGGGTGAAAGCGCAGCCAGAGCCTGACTACGTCTTCGCCGACGCTCTGTTCAGCCGCCCCATCGTTCGAGCTTACGATAGATCGTCGATGGACTTACCCCGAGGCCACGCGCCGCTTTGCAGATGTTTCCAGAAGCACGCGAGATCGCTTGTTCAATAGCCATACGCTCGATTTGATCGAGCGTCATGCCAGCGAAGCCTGATACGCTGGATGCAGACTCGGGCGTTTGCATAAGGGCCGCTGGTGAAGGCGCGACAAGACTTGCCGCCGCGTTCGGTGCCCTCGACCCAGCTGGCACGACCCCGCTCAAGTCGACCTGTTTCCCAGTGCCCGTGATGATCGCTCGTCGCAGCGCGTTTTGGAGCTCGCGCACATTGCCTGGCCAGGCGTGGCTTTGCAAAAAGGCCTCGCTCGGTTTGGAGAAGCCGGAGATTGAACGTCCCTCTTCCTCAGCGATCCGCTGCGCCAAGACGCCGGCGATCAAGACAGTGTCGTCGCCCCGGTCGCGCAGCGCGGGCAAGGCGATGGGGATCACGTTGAGACGATAATAGAGATCTTCGCGAAAGCGACCCTCAGCCACTTCGCGGGCCGGATCGCGATTGGTCGCGCACACGATGCGCACATTGACCGGTTCTGCCGCCGAAGAGCCAACGCGCTGAATCATTCCGGTTTGCAAAAACCGCAGCAGTTTGACCTGAAGCTTGAGATCCATCTCGCAGATTTCGTCGAGGAACAGCGTGCCGCCATCAGCCGCCTTGGCCGCGCCGATCCGGTTCTCGATGGCACCTGTGAACGCCCCTTTGACATGGCCGAAGAGTTCCGATTCCAAGAGGTTTTCCGGGATGGCCCCGCAATTGATCGCGACAAATGGCCCCGCGCGGCGTTTGCTGGCGGCGTGGATCGCCTCGGCGGTGACTTCCTTACCGGTGCCGCTCTCGCCGGTAACAAACACGGTCGCCTTTGAATCGGCGACGCTTTCGATTGTGCGAAACACCGCCTTCATCGCGGGCGACTTGCCGATGAAGCCGTGGAAGCTGTCCGTCTCAGCCACCGGCGCGTCGGGAACGTTTTGCGAAGCCGGTTGAGCCTCAAGGCGCTGCTGAGCCGCGTTGGCGACGGTCGCGAGCAGACGCGAACCCGCTACAGGTTTGACCAGAAAATCGTACGCGCCAAGGCGCATCGCCGTGATCGCGCGATTGAGTGAACCGTCGGCGGTAACGACAATCACGCTAGGCGCGCCGTCCTTGCCATTCCACGCATCAAAGATGGTAAGACCATCGCCGTCCGGCAGCTGGAGATCGAGGAGCACAACGTCAAAGCTCTCATTCATCAAAGCCCGGCGCGCGTCCGCCAGCGTTTCGGACAAGCTCACCTCGTGATCTGCATCCTCCAGCTGCGCTGCGTATCCGAGCGCCAGAGAGGCGCTGTCTTCGACGATGAGAACCTTGGCGTTGGGCATCAGTGGATCCTGAAATAGGCGGTCTTGCCGGTCGGATCGGGATTGATCCATTCAATCGTCCGCATGTCGCCGAAGTGCTTCATGCACCCCTCGACAAGGCCATGCGCGATATAAGCGAAGGGGCGGTGCGAGGCGTATTCGACCACGAAGCCATCCTCTTCTTTCCACGATCGGACCGTTGGCGGGACCGCGTCGGGGTAGAGCACCTTGACCTCTTCGTGGATGTGGCTTTCGACGTGGTCGAGCATCGCTTCAGCGGTGGGGTAGCGGTTGACGATTTCGGTGTAGAGCACCGTGAAACGATCAAACAGGAAACGTCCGAACTCCTGGCACAGATCGTTCGCGTCCACGCCGCTGATGCGCGAGGCCGAGGTGACGACTTGCACCGCCTGCTCCCAAGGGTAGCGCGAGATGCGTGAGAACACACCTCCATGCGGCAAATCCGCGCCCGCGAGAACGTGCTCTGTGAAGCTCGGGCCGCCTTTCTCGTCGAGGAAGCCCAGAAGCTCCGAATAGATAATTCCCTTCATTGTGTCGCATCTCCGCTGACTGTGTCTGCCTTGCGTGATGCAAACGCCGTGCCGAAAATCCGCAGTTTGCACGGAGGAGATTTGGGTTCTGTCTGCTGCATAATGCGAATTCCGTTGCATTATGCAAATGTTGACACCGCGTTTTGCGAAATCGGCCTTTTGCAGCTTTCGCAAAGCGCAGTTTTGCGCGGCTTAGGCGCTTTGGCACGGTCCTTGGATTGAAAGGGGCAGATCTTGATCCACGGAGACCGTTATGCCTCGCTTGCCGACCAAACTCGCTCTCGCCTGCGCCACCGGCAGCACGCTACTGGCGGGCTGCGTATCGGGCCCAGCGCCATCCAACCCGATGTCAGCTGTCTATGCGCCGGGACAGGTTGCGTGGAACGGCAGCCAGCAGCCACAAGGCGATTGGATCAAAACCGCGCCGGTCGCGCGCGGTGCGCCAACGTGCGAATGGGCGGTCCCGCGCGAACTCGACACCTACCGACGCGTGGCGCCCGCCAGCTTCCTTGATCGCACCGCGCCGCTTGGTCCGGGCGATCGGGTCGAAGTTACCGTGCTCGGCGATGAAGGCCGCCTCTCAGGCACCTATGTGATTGAAAGCGATGGCAGCCTGGCGCTGCGAGGGCTGGCCCCGATTGCGGCCGCGGGGAGCACAACGGCTGCGCTCACGCTGACGCTTCGTAACCAGTTAGTCACCGCGGACATGGTCCGCCCTCTTCGTAACGCGGTGCGCGTGGCGCTGATTGAGAACGCGGGCGTCTCGGTCTCCGTTGGCGGCGCTGTGTTTCAGCCGGGCGCGGTGCGCGCGGGCGAACGCAATCCCGAAAGCCGTATCGGCCTAAAAGAAGGGGCAGTGAGCGGCGATGACAATGTCACGCGCACTATCGCGGGCGCTTTGCGCGCCGCGGGCGGTGTTCGCCCCGATGCCGATGTCCAGCGCATCTATCTTATTCGCGGCCGCGCCTATGCCGAGTTTGACCTTTCTGGCTTTATCCACGGCTGGACGAGCCGCGATGTTGCGCTGGCATCCGGCGATCGCCTGATCGTACCGAGCCGCAAATGCTTTGACCCCGATCTTGTGCGCCCGACGCCGCTGACCGCGCCCGGCATTCGGGTGTTCATGTCGAACCTGACGCGCAGCGCCAACAACAATGCGGGCGCGGCCATCGGCGAAAAAACAACCTCGTTGCCCTACGGTACACGCCTCCTCCAGGGGCTTGTCGCGGCCAACTGCGTCGGCGGGAGCTTTATGCAGTCCGATCGCCGCGCCGTGCTGATCTCGCGCAACCCGATGAACGGGCAAAGCATCGTCATCGAGCGCGACATCGAAAAGCTGGTGCGAGGCGCCAATCGCGACGCGCTCAACCCGTTCCTGATGCCGGGTGACGCGATCGCGTGCTATGATAGCCGCTGGACCAACTTGCGCGAAGCGGTTGGTCTGGTGACCGACGCGGTCAACACGGCCACGCCCGCTATCCTGCTGGACAACGCGCTGTGAGGCATGAGGCCACCTTCGACGGCCAGCCGGCGTTTGGGCCACCCGCTCCCAAGCCCAAGCCCAAGTCCAAGCCCTCACGCGAGCGTCGCTTGCTGCGCTTTTGGGCGGTGGCGCGCGATGGTCTGCCTTCGGTGGGTCGGTATCGCCGGTATTGTGTAGCCATGGCGGGGTCCCTGGCCCTGATCTGGGTAGTCGCGCTGGCCTACATTGCCTTCGCACCCGATCGCTATGACAGCCAGATGAGCTTGATCCTCCCGGGTACGGGCGTCGGCGCAAGCATGAACCTGGAAACGATAGGTCAGGCCTCGACCAACACCTCTTCAGCCTTCTCCTCCCCGTCGCTGAGCCCAACGGAAAACTACAAGCGCCTGCTGATGTCCGACCTCGTCCTGCGCGAGGCGGCGGCGATGGCTGGCGAAGAGGAAGGCGCATTTCCCCAGCCTTCGATCAATCTGATCGATCAGACCAACCTTATCGAAGTGCGCATGAGCGCCAGCGCGCCCGAACGGGCCAAGGCCCGCATGGAATCTTTGCGCGCAGCGTTCAACGCGCAGCTCGACAGTCTGCGCGAAGACGAAGCCCGCACCCGCGAAGACGCGGACGCTAAACGTATCGCTGAGCTTGAAGGCAAGGTGGATGAAGCGCAGCAGAGGTTGCTCGACTTCCAGGGCGAAACGGGTCTTGTCTCGCTCGACCAATTTGCCCGCCGCATCACCGCGCTCGATCGACTCAAAGCCAGCGAGCGGGATCGCCGCGTGCGCGTCTCCGAAGCGGGCAGCGCAACCGCGCGCCTTTCGCAGACGCTTCAGATCTCCATCCCGCAGGCGCGCCGCGCGATGCTTTTAAAGGCTGATCCCGAGTTTCAGGAATTGCTGCGCCGTTACGCGGCCGCATCGGGCGCCTACAGCGAGCGCAGCGGCACTCTGGGCGAAGCGCATGGGGCCATCGAAGAACTCGCTGCTGAGAAGGCCTCGCTCAAGGATGACCTCGCACAGCGAGGGTCGCTGCTGACCGGAATGGCGAACGATCAGGTGATCGCCTTTGCCGAACTCACCGCCACCAACGCACGCGAAGGCCTGTTTTCCAGCCTCTCTCAGCGCGACAGTGACTGGGCGGGTAACCAAGCCGCGCTCGCGGAACTGAACCGTCAGATCGCTGCGCAATCCGCCGACACCGAAGCGCAAGTGGCGCAGGCCGCCAAGCTCGCCGACCTCCTGCGCGATCTGCGCGTGGCCGAAGCGGTGTTTTCGTCGGCGCTGGCGCGGCTCGATACGAACAAGTCGGATCCGTTTGCCTCCTACCCGCTGGTTCAAACGCTCGAAGAGCCTTCGCTTCCGCGCGGCAAAGCAGCGCCTTTGCCCCTCCTTGTCATCGCGGGCGCTTTGGCCGCTTCCATTTTCCTCATCATCGGATTTCTCCTTCTATGGCTGCGCCAGCCGATCATCCGCAAACTCCTGCCGAAAGCCTGATCTCAAAGACGATCCAGTGGACCTGGGGTCTGTGGCTAGTGGGTGGGCTGTACATCGCCGGGCCTGTCTTGGGCTGCGCGCTGGCAGGGATGGCGCTGTGGTCGCTTTATCTGGGCAAGGACGATGTCAAACAAATCCCCGGAATCATTTGGGTGTGGATCGCGGGGATGGCGGCGATGCTGGTTATCCTTTTGATCGGGCACGCAAACTTTGATCTTGGCCTGGGTAAGACGCTCAAATCCAGCGCTGGGTGGGCCAAAGGCTGGGCCCGGATGGCGCTGTTTCCGCTCGCCGGTGCGGTGCTTTC
>CALCCG010000073.1 GCA_937899785.1 uncultured Erythrobacter sp.
GGCCTGAACGTAGCGGCCGACAGCGCGCAGCGGGAATTTTGGCGCAACCTCAACCGATCCCTTGGCCGAAAGCGTGTAGCTGTCACGGCCAATATCGCGGGTCCCGCCGCGCGCGTTGGGCTCGCCATCAGTGCTGACCACGGTTGCGGACAGCGCCGCATCCCACCCATCGCCCACCGCTCCATAGCGCGCGGAGCCGTTGATCGTGTTGTTGGTGCCGCCTTCGAGGTAGGTCGAGAAGCCATCGAGATCCGAACCGCTGGCGCTCTGATAGGCGACAACGCCGCCAATCGCATCGTTGCCCCAGGTTGCGGATTGGGGGCCGCGCAGCACTTCGAGGCGGCTTCCGATTTCGGTTTGCAGCGTGCCGATATCGTATTCACCCGTGCCCGGGTCGGAAACCTCAATCCCATCCACCAGAACCAGGACGTGATTGCCTTCCGTTCCACGCAGACGGATTTGCGTCTGGCCGGCGATCGAGCTGACCGAGACGCTGGGCACATCACGAAGGGCGTCTTCGATGTTGCGGATTTGGCGCTGCTCGATCTGCTCGGCGTCAATGATAGTGACCGAACCGGTGAAGTCTTCAAGCGCGGTCGCGCCCTCCCGGGCGGCCGACACAAGAATCTCGGGGTCTTGCTCGTCCTGGGCCAGCGCCGGTGCGCTCCACCCCAAGCCAGCTGCGATGGCGAACGGCGCAGCGCCGCTCCATGCGATACTCTTTTTCATAATGTCGAATTTCCCTTTTCGAACGCACAACAACGGGCGCACGCGGGATAGCGCCCACGCGACCCACTCAAAGTCGTCGCTCGAAACGAAATTCCTTCGCGCCTGGCCAATCCCTGAGCCGGGCAACAAGCGACCCGCGCCGGTCGGTCTCCTGGCTTGCGGGTCACCGCGTCCGCTTCTCACCTTCCCAGGATCGCGAAACCCCAGTGGCTGCGAGACCGAATGGCCCCGCGCGAAATCACACGCTCACCGCTTACAGTTGCAGGGACAGCTGCGGATTCGCCCGCTCTGGGTTAGAGACAAGGCCCACCGCATTCCCGTTACCGGTGCGTGGCAACGCGGTTAGACACTCTGCGCGGGGGGTGCAAGAGCCACTGGTGGAGCCGAGCGGAATCGAACCGCTGACCTCGTCATTGCGAACGACGCGCTCTCCCAACTGAGCTACGGCCCCGTTCCAGTGTCATCACAATTGGGCCGCAACCCAATCAGGCCGCGCGCCTTAGCGCGGGTCTTTACGGCTTGCAAGCGGCCAAAACGCCTAAGGCGGCCCGAACGTCCCCTTTATCGCGGCGGGTCGGTGGATTCGCCCTCGTCGCTTGGCAGGGGTTCGCTGATGGGCTGCGAATAGACCCCCTCGGTGACCGGGACCACAGGCACTTGCGCGCCGGTTTCCGCGTCGGTTACCGATCGCACGCCCTGGGTTGGCGCCAGCAGCGTATCGGTCGGATCATCGTCCTCGGCGCTGGGGATAGCGACGCCTTCGGCCTTGGCCTTTTGCACCGCGACCCATCCGGGCTGCGAGGGGCCGTAACGCGCCCCATAGCGCGCGTCCCACTCTGCGGAATTGCGCTGATAGGCCTCGTAGGCGGAGAAGAAGGCGTCAAAGGGCCGCTCAAGTTGGTCAAAATTCCCGAGCGCAAAGGCCTCCGCATCCTCCGGCGGCGCGGCGAGTAAGCGATTGGCGATGTCAAGCACCGCGCGGCAAAAATCGGCTCGCGCCGAGGGCAGCGCAAAGAAGTTGTAGACGCGCGTCATGTGCTCTTCGCGCGCCAGCAAAGCGGCGCGGCGGCTGCGCTCGCGCTTGCGGTAATCCTGCTCGACCCGGTCGTTCACGCGCCGGAGAACGGTGGAATTGTCGATGACATAGGCGCGATAGCCCTCAAGGATCGGTCCATAAGGATCGCCCAGACAGTTCAGCGCTGCGACGTTCCAGGCCGACCGGAAGTGCCACACCTTCTCATCGTCGTTCAACTCGCGGTTGATGGTAAGGCGCTGCCCCTGCGCGTTGCGGGGCGGGATTTGCATGAAATAGGCCGCGCCGCCGGGCGGAATGGGGCGATAGGGGATGACTTCAACCGGCGCGGGTGGGGGAGGAGGTGGCGGTGGGGGTGGTGGCGGAGGAGGCGGTGGGGGCGGCGTAGCGCACGCCGCCAGCGTCGCGAGACCGGCGCTCAGGAATATAGCGCGCAGCGCGGCGTGGCGCGGCCCACCGCCGCGTCCGCCGGGCGGGGGGGGTCCCCCCGGCGGTGGCGCCCCGCTTGGGGGCTCCTTTTCTTGGGGGGTTCGGCTGGGGCTTGGTGGCTGGCATGGCTGCGGGGGTCTCTCTCGCGTTCTAGACCGCCAATGTATCCCCCCGCGCCTTGCGTGGCGATTAAGCGGCTCTGCGTAAATCTGGGTAATCGCCCGGCGAGGCAAAGAAAATGCCCGGAGCCATCAAAAGAGGCTCCGGGCATCAGAAATACACATCTGCAAGCGTGAGACGCGGCCCACGCCTGACGTCACAGCGTCGCGTTACTCTTCGCTACCCAGGAAACGGAGCAGGAACAGGAACATGTTGATGAAGTCGAGATACAGGTTCAGCGCGCCCATGATGATGGCTTTGCCCATCAGCTCGGTTCCGCGAATGTACGAGTACTGCTCCTTCAGACGCTGCGTGTCGTAAGCGGTCAGTCCCGCGAACACCAGAACACCCACCGCGCTGATCACGAAGGCAAGCGTGCCCGACTGCAGGAAGAAGTTCAGGATCGACGCGATGATCAGACCGATCAGACCCATCACCAGGAACGTGCCAAAGGCCGACAGGTCCTTTTTGGTGGTGTAACCGAACAGGCTAAGGCCCGCAAAAGCGCCCGCGGTCGCGAAGAAGGTGAGCGCGATAGATTCGCCGGTGTACACAAGGAAAATCGTCGAGAGCGACAGCCCCATAACGGTCGCGAACGACCAGAACAGGACGTTGAGCATCGGCTTGCTGATCTTTTGAATGCCAAAGCTCATGACCAGCAGGAAGCCCAGCGGGGCGAGCTTGATCACCCAGGCCAGGATACCACCGTTCAGAAAGACTTGCGCAGCGAGCGACGAATTGCCGCCCCACGAGAACAGCAGCGCGACAACGCCGGTCAGCAATACGCCCGAACCCATGTAGTTGTAAATCGAGAGCATGTAGGAACGCAGGCCCTCGTCGTAAGAAACGCCAGCCGCTGCACCAGCGCGCGGCACCGAGCCAAAGCCCTGTTGTGTCCGCTCAGTTTCATTCCAATTCGCCATTGTGGATCCTCTTGTCTCCAAACGCGGCGCGCGCCTCTGCGGCCGCTGTGACTACAATATCGTTCTATTAGCCCGGCATTTCAAGCGAAACTCGCGCGGAAACGCTTTGATTTATTAACCTATACTTGCACGCAGATGAATGAAGAGACCGCGAGCGGGGCTCAGCCATCACCCCGGCTCAGTTCGGCGCCCCGTTTGGCGGTCGCATCGAGTGTCGCGGTGAGCAAGGCGACTAGCGCACCCTCGTCATCGAGAACGTTCAATCCCTCGCGCGTCATACCGCCGGGACTGGCGACTCGATCGGCCAACGCGCCGGGCGAAACGCCCGCGCTGGCTGCCAGCGCCGAAGCGCCCTCGACCGTGGCGAGAGCCAGACGCTGAGCGTGTTCGGGCTCCGCGCCCAGCGTCATCGCCGCCTGCGCCAGAGCGTCGACAAAGCGATAGACAAAGCCCGGCCCCGACCCCGCCAAGGCGGTGAGGAGGTCAAAGTTCTCCTCGCTCTTAAGCCAGACGGCGGTCCCGAGCGCGCCATAAAGCGCTGATGCGGAGCCACACCCGGCCTCGTCCAGCCCCTTGTGAGCAAGGATAACCGGCGATTTGTTAATGCGCGCGGCGAGATTGGGCATCACCCGAAGATAGCTTGCTGCATCGGGAAAGGCCGATTTGAGCTGCGTAAGCGTCAGACCGGCAAGCAGATAGTGCACCGCAACGCCTTCACCCGCCAAGCCTTGCAATCCCGGCGCGAGCGCCCCCAATTGCTGCGGTTTAAAACCCAATAAAACGGCGTCGTGATTGCCGGGCGCTTCGCCAGGCGAGCGATGCAACTCAACGCCGTCGGGTGCGGCCTCAAGCGCGGGATCGAGCACGGCAAAGCGCTTAGGGTCAAGCCCCGCCGCCAGCCAACCGGCCAGCATCGCACCGCCCATATTGCCGCAACCGATGATCAAGAGACGCTCTGCCATGGTGGACAGGTGTTACGCTTCGCCGCCGACGTCAACCATCGCGGCGTCAAGCGCCTCGCGCGGGGTCTTTTCGCCCCACAGCACAAACTGGAAGGCGGGATAGAACCGGTCGCATTCGTCGATCGCGGTTTCCACCAAAGCCTGCGCCTGATCAAGGCTCAGCATGCCATCATCACCCAGCAGCGCGCCGTGACGATATAACAACACATCGCCGTTCGACCAGATATCGAAATGGCCCAGCCACATCTGCTCGTTCACCAGGCTCAACAGCTCGTAAGCGCGCGCGCGCTTATCGGCGGCGACCCGGATATCGGGCAAGCACAGAAACTGCAGGACATTGTCCTCGCTGCGCCAGATCGCCCGCAGCTGATACTTGGCCCAGCTTCCCTGAACTTCGCCGGTCAGCTCGTCATCGGAAACGATCAGGCATTCCCACCCGCGCGCTTCGAACAAGGCGGCCAGCATTTCTATCGGCGCTGCGTCGGAATCGGCGGTGTAGTCAGGCTCGCGCGGTCTCATAGGGCCGATCTCGCAATTGGGGGGGTCTTGGTCATGCGTGAGCTTCAATGCGCTCGCACACGGTCCGTTTGCAACGCCCGCCTAACCCGCTTTTGGGCAAAAGCGCTTTCGCCTGTTCAAAGCCTGTGAACAGAAAGCCGGGGAAAGCGCTTCGAGAGATCGCTTAGGGTGTCTTAAGTTCTTGAACTTCCGCGCCTTCCGGGCTGGTGTAGCGAAAGGTGTCGACACCCTTGCGTTTAAGAGCGTTGACAAGGTCGCGCGCTTCATCGCGACTCCCAAGCGGGCCGGCCAGCAAGCGATTGGCCTGTCCCCATGGGACCGTGTGCGGGGTGAAATCGCCGAGCAGATCGGGCGCTCTTCGCGCCAATCGTCGCCAGTCAAAACCCAGCGCTTTGAGGTCGCGGCCTGTGGCCACCTGCACCCAGACGCGGCTGGGATTGGCTGGCGGCTTGGGCGCAGGCTCGGGCGTGGGCTCGATCGGCGCCTCAAAGGTGGTGAGGTCGACCGAGCCAGCATCCGCCACCGCGGCGCTTACCGGCTCTACCCTTACCGCCATATCGCCAAAGGCGTCGGCCACGTTGGGTGCAGCGGGCTGGTTCTCTCCCTCGGAACGGGCAGCGCCGAGCGGTTGTCCCGAAGGCTCCAAAAGGCTGCCGGGCGTGGTCTCGGGCGCCTGAGCGAGTGTCAGCGCGGGTTCACTCGCGCCATTTTGGTAAGCCACAATCTCAGGCGCGTCGCGGCCAATATCGGCCGCGCGCGGGAAAATCCCAAGATTGGCCGCAGCCGCTTGCTGCGCGGGAGTCAGACGGGGCATGAATTCGAGCTACGGAGTGATCCTGTCCGCCAGTTCGCGCGGCATAACGGCTTCCGTGATCGCCGCGGCGCGATCCTGCTCGCCCAAAATCGCAAGCCCAAAGGCGCGCGCTCGAAAGGCGGCGAAATCGCGTCGCTCGATCAGCGGGCGCAACGTGGATTCGAAAGCCGCACTGTCGCCGCTGATCGCGTAACTGATCGCCAGGCGCCGGCGCGCCGGATCATCCTTTGGGCTGGCTTTGATGACGCGGGCATAGTCGCTTTGAGCGTTCGTCTGATCGCCAAGCATGTCGAGCACCAGCGCTTTGTCCGACCGCACCGCGCGAACACCCGCGCCCGCCTCTTCAGCGGCGGTGAAAAGCGGCAGCGCGGCAACGGGGCGTCCGGAGCGCAAATAGACCTTGGCCAGCCCGAGCGTCGCTGAGCGGTTGTCCGGCTCAACCTCGCGCGCGCGGGTGAAAAATCCCAGCGCGGCGTCCAGATCGGCGACCGACAGCGCCGCGTCACCCGCTTCAAGCAGGGCTGGCAGGCTGCGCGGCGCCTTCGCCAGTTCGACCAATGCGCGATTGAGCCTCTGCGTATCCTGCGATGGCAAAGGCTGGACCACAGGCTGCGACGTCATGGTTTGGGCACGAGCCACCCTAGGGCCGAGCGCGGCAGCCAGTGCCAGCGCAACGAATACAGCGGAGGCCGGCACAAGCCAGTCAGACGCAAGGCGGTAAGACCGGGCGCGGCGCCGCGAACTCAATGGGTTTGTAATCATACAAGCCACCGATAGCGTGCTCGTCGACGCAGTGTGGTGCGCGCGGCGGTGTTCACGTCCATCGGTGCGGCGGATCAGACGAGCGGTGCCTTACCGCTCAGCCAACGCCGCACCTATTGGTTGTTCTGACGGCCAAGGAACCGCGGAATGCTGAGCGCGGTTGTGTCCTCGTCCTCATCGTCGTCATCCGAACCCGAATTGCGCGACAGGTTGGCCATGCGTTCAAACAACGTCGTGGCGGCGCTCTCAGGCGGGGGAGCGGCGGGCTTGCGAGCCTCGCTGCCGGCCTCAGGGGAAGCCCCCTCGTCCGGTGTCTCATCAATCTCGGAATAGACCGCTTCCTGCTCGCGCGATTCAAGCGCCTCTGCGGACGGCTCGCTGGCTTCGGAACCGGCCAGGTCGAGCGGCTCCTCAGCGGCGCCGCGAAGCCCGGCGAGCGGGTCAACGATCTCGTCGACGTCTTCGTCCTCCATCTCACCCATATCGTCGCCGGCCTGCATTCCGCTCAGATCGAACGGCTTGGCCTCTTCGGCGTAGCTTTCCTCGTCCGCGTCTGAGTCCTGCGACAACGGGTCGGAAAAAATCGCGCGCGGCTTCACCAACGGCGAGGCGGGGGCGGAATCGGATTGCGGATCAAGCGAAAACTGCGGGGTGTCGGTGGTGTCATCTTCACCCTCAAGCACGTCTTCGAGATCGGTTTCCAGCGCACTTTCAGCGTCGGGCTCATAGGCGACGGGCGCGGGGTGCACCGGTTCTTCCAATTCGGCCTCCGGCGCGTCCGGATCGAGCTCGTCCGCGTCTTCAGCCGACGGTTCAGGTGGCGTCAGCGTGATCGGCGCCGGATCGGAGCCAAGGTCGGGCGCCGGGGTAAAGACGGGCGGCGCGCTTGGCGCAGGCTCGGGCGTTTCAGCCGGTGTCGCGATGTCGGACGCTTCGTTCTCACCCATCAGATCGAGAACCGGGCGTTGCGGAGCGCGCGAGTTCGGCATCGCGGTGGGGATGCTGGCGGGCTGCAAGCCGGCGTCATCCTGCTCGATCCCGGTCGCTACGACCGAGACCCGGATGCGACCGTCAAGGTCCGGGTTAAACGCGCTGCCCCAGATAATGTTGGCGTCTTCATCAACCAGGCCACGAATGTGGTTGGCCGCACCGTCCACTTCGAACAGCTTCATATCCTCGCCGCCAATGATCGAGATGATGACGCCTTTGGCGCCCTGCATGGAGACCCCTTCAAGCAGCGGGTTGGCAATCGCCTGTTCGGCCGCCTCCTGAGCGCGGTTTTCGCCCTCACCCTCGCCTGTTCCCATCATCGCCTTGCCCATCTCGCTCATCACCGATCGCACATCGGCAAAGTCGAGATTGATAAGGCCCGGCATAACCATGAGGTCGGTGATCGAGCGCACGCCTTGCTGGAGCACTTCGTCCGCCATCTGGAAGGCTTCTTTAAAGGTGGTGTCCGGGCTCGCAATCAGGAACAGGTTCTGGTTCGGGATCACGATCAGCGTGTCAACATGCCGCTGAAGCTCTTCGATCCCGGCTTCCGCCGCACGCATGCGGCGCGTGCCCTCGAACAGGAACGGCTTGGTGACAACGCCAACGGTCAGCACGCCTTTCTTGCGCGCCGCTTCGGCAATCACCGGCGCGGCTCCGGTGCCCGTGCCGCCGCCCATGCCAGCCGCGATGAAAACCATGTTGACGCCTTCCAGCGCCGCGTCGATGTCCGCAACGGTTTCTTCCGCCGCCGCCTTGCCCACTTCGGGGCGCGCCCCAGCGCCCAGGCCGTTGGTGATTTCCGGTCCAAGCTGGATGCGATTTTCGGTCGGCGAAGAACTCAGCGCCTGGGCGTCGGTGTTGGCCACGACGAATTCCACGCCGTCGATTTCCGCAGCCATCATGTTCGCAATCGCGTTGCCACCCGCGCCGCCAATCCCGATCACGGTGATCTTGGGGCGCAAGTCGTCGCTGGCGGCCATTCCGATACTGATGCTCATCCACTAATCCTCCGGACGCCCACCGAAGCGCTTTGCGCGTGCAATTCAGGCGTCTACTCGTCTGTGACACATTCGTGATGCGCCGTTTATACCGCTCAAACCCTTATCCACAGCGACCCTTTACATTTCATATACCATTTTTTGACCGAAGGGGCCTGCGCCATCGCACCTGTCGGGCCGCCTGGCCCGTCCCAAGCCGGTCAGGAGGGGCCAAGGCAAGTCCTTTCGCGTCCATTTCAGAAGTACTCGCGCGAGGCCCGCCACAATCGGAAGAGCGAAGCGAAAGGATTCATCCCACCGGCCGGGCTCGTCACATCCTGCCGCCGCGCCTTGTGCGATTTGATATCGACTGGGTCGTCTGCGGCGTAAAGGCACAGCCCCGCCAGCGTTGCAAAGCCGGGCGATGAATGCGCTTCGGGCAGTCCGCGCAGCGCCGCAGTGCGCCCCAACCGCACCGGCATCCCCAAGCCGCCTTGCACGAACTCCGCGAGCCCCGCGAGCTCGGCGCCACCGCCGGTGAGGACAACATGGCCCGCGCCCGGCCCAGTGAAACCCAGCTCTTTGAGCGCTGCGCCCACCTCTTGCGTCAGCTGCGCCAGGCGATGGGTGACGACCGAGACGATCTCGGCGCGTGCGACCCGATTCTTCTCATCCGCCCCGCGCGCCAGCGGCAACGAAGGGCCCTCTTCCCAACCATCGTTGGGGCCGTGCACCGGGATCATCTCGCGGTGATCGCTGGGGCTGGCAATGGCGGAGCCCGCCACGCATTTCAATCGCTCGGCCTGACTGCGGCGTATTCCAAAGCTGCTGGCGAGCGCGTCGGTGATGTGGCCCGAGCCGATGTCGATCGAACGCAAGCCGACCATCATCCCCGCCGCAAAGACAGAAACGTTGGTCACATCTCCGCCGATCTCAACCAGCGCAACGCCAAGATCGCGCTCCTCCGGCGTTAGGCATGCATAGGCCGAAGCGAGCGGCGCAGCGACCACCCCATCGACCTTGAGATGCGAATTGTGGACCGCTTCGCGTAAGTTTCGCAGCGGCGCTCCTTGGGCGAGCGTGACATGAACGTGCACGCCCAAGCGCTCAGCGTGAAGCCCGCGCGGATCGACCACGCCATTGGCTCCGTCGAGCGTGAAGTGCGCGGGCTGCGCGTGCAGGACTTCGCGGCCATCGGGCTGAATCCCAGTGCGCGCGAGGTCAAGCAGGCGATCAATATCGTCGTCCTCGATCCGGCGCCCGCCAATTTCGACATCGGTTGGGAAAACATAGCTCTCCAGCCCCGCACCCGAACACGCCACCCAGACCGAGCTAACCGGCGTCTGCGCGTTCTGCTCCGCGCGTTCCACGGCGTCGCGGATCGCATGGGTCGCTTGGCGCGGATCGGTCACATAGCCGCGCTTGACGCCCGCGCTCATCCGATGGCCCGATCCCAGGACAAGCAAGTCGCCTGTTTCGCTTTCGCCCATGATCATCGCCGAGATTCGGAACGAGCCGATATTGACCGCGCCAAACGTGCGGATCAGGCGCGCCTTAGTCGCGGTTTTGCTGGCCAAACCCTTGCCCATCGTGGTGCCCGTTTTGAGCACGGAGGCTTTGCGCGTCGCCATCACGGAGTCCCCGCCGCGAGTTCAAACCGATCCGCGCGGCCTGGCTCGCGCATATAGATGCGCGGAGGGTTACGCATGTCAAAGCTGGTGACCTTGCCGCCGATCAGGCGGTACTGGCCATCGAGCTTGGCAAAATCCTCAATCGCCTTGACCGAACGCAGCGTGCCTTCGGGCAAAGCCAGCACCTGCCCGCTGTCAAAAGTGAAGTTCCAGCGGCGATTGCCCACCCACTCAACCGCTTTCACCTGGGCTTCGATGGCGGGCGCGGTCTGGAAAAGCGTGTCGAGGTTGTCCATCCGTTTGGCCGCACCGGGGCCCGAAACCCGCAGCATGCCTTCCGCGTTTTGCGGGGCGATGATCGCAAGCTCGTGCCCGCTCTTGTCAATCAAAACCAGACGATCAGGCTTTTCGAGCACGGCGTGGGGTACGCGTTCGACAATATCGATCGCCAGCGTGTCAGGCAGCTCGATCGAAACACGCGCATCCTCAACCCAATCGAGCCCGCGGATGTCGTCGCGCAACTGGTCAATATCGACCTCCGTCATAGGCCGATCCTTTTGCACCATTGCAAGCGCGTAGACGCGCGCCTCGTCCATCCGCTCGGTGCCCGTGATGCGCACCGCGCTGACGGAATATCCCGCGTCACTCGCCACCCGGGCCAGCTCTGCACGCGCGATTGCAGGCACGCCCGCAAGGCTCGCAATCGTGCCGACCAGCAGCAAAGCGGCGCACACGATCAAGGCCATAAACACGCGGCTCCATTGCTCCTCGGTAAGAGGGATGACACCCATCATCGTGTCCAGCGCGCCGGTCGTCTTCGCCTTGGCCTTGCGCGCTCCGGCCGCGCGGCTTTGCGACTTGGCGGCGCGGCGCACGCCTTTGGAGCCGCTACGCGAGATCTTAGCCATGGGCGCTCTCCTGCTGTGGTGCGGTTGAATGCCGTCGGAGCGCATCCTTGACGAGCAAGTCCACCAGTTCGGAATAGTCGATCCCGGCGTGGCGCGCTTGCTCGGGAACAAGGCTCAGGGGCGTCATTCCGGGCTGAGTGTTGGTCTCAAGCGCGAAGAGGCCTTCTTCACCCAGCTCATCATCCCAGCGATAATCGGTGCGGCTGGTGCCATGGCATCCCAGCGCAACATGCGCCTTAAGCGCGTATTCCTCGCAAAGCCGGGCGATCTCGGGCGGGATTTTGGCGGGGCACACATGTTGGGTGCGCCCTTCGGTGTATTTGTGCTCGTAGTCGTAAAAGCCATGCTCGATGATAAGCTCGGACACGCCCAGAGCGCGCGGGCCGTCTTCGCCATCGATCACCGCTGTGGTGAGCTCACGCCCCTTGATAAAGGGTTCGGCGAGCAATGCGGTGAATTCCTGCCAGGGTCCGGCCGCGTCGCGCGCGATCGGACGGCCGACATTGCTGTCCTCGGTGATGATCGCAACGCCCACGGAAGAGCCTTCATTGACGGGCTTGAGCACATAGGGGCGCGGCAGGGGATCGCGCTCATAGAGTTCCTCACACGCGACGATCCGCCCGCCGGGCATCGGCACGCCATGGGGGGTGAGCGCTTGCTTGGTGAGCTGTTTGTCGATCGCGATAACGGAAGTGGCGACCCCCGAATGCGTGTAGGGCAGGCCCATAATATCGAGCAGGCCCTGAATGGTGCCATCCTCGCCCGGCACGCCGTGGAGCGCGTTGAACACGACGTCCGGCGCGGCCTCGGCAAGCTTGGCAGCGACATCGCGGCCCATATCGATAGCGGTAACGCGATAGTCCTTCATCTCCAGCGCGTCGCACACACCATTGCCCGACATGAGGCTGACCTCACGCTCATTCGCCCAGCCGCCCATCAGGACCGCGACGTGGATAGTGTTGGCAGCACTCATGGCCGCCCCACTCGCTGGATTTCCCATTCGAGGCACACGCCCGTCTCAGCAAACACCTTGTCGCGAATCATTTCGCCCAATTCTTCAATCGCGGTGCTGGTGGCACTGCCGGTGTTGAGGAGGAAATTGGTGTGCTTCTCGCTGACCTGCGCGCCCTTGTGCTTAAAGCCGCGAAAGCCCGCTTCATCGACCAATTTCCATGCCGATGTGCCTTCAGGGTTCTTGAAGGTCGATCCGCCAGTCTTGGTGCGCAGCGGCTGCGATTCTTCGCGCGCTGCGGCGATGCGGTCCATCTCCGCGCCGATATCAGCGGGATCGCCGGGCGTGCCTTTGAAGCGGGCGGAAACGACAATCGCGCCATCAGGCAAAGCGGAATGGCGATAGGAATAGCGCAGGTCGCTTGCCGGCAAGGTCACCAAAGCGCCATCGGGCATGATCACACGGCAATCGATCAGGATATCGGCCACTTCGCGCCCGTACGCGCCGCCATTCATCCGCACAAAGCCGCCGACCGTGCCCGGAATACCGCGCAGGAATTCAAGCCTCGCAATCCCGGCATCGCGCGCCGTAGAGGCGACCAGGATGCCGCTTGCGCCCGCGCCGCAAGTCAGTTCGCAATCGCCGGTGACTTCGGCCCTTGCAAAAGGCTTACCCAGCTTGACGACCACGCCCGGCACCCCGCCATCTCGGATAATGAGGTTGGAGCCCAGCCCCAGCGCCATCACCGGCAGGCTGTCATCCATGCGCTCCATAAAGGTCATGAGGTCATCAAGGTCAGCAGGCTCAAACAGCCAGTCTGCCGCGCCGCCGGTCTTGAACCACACATGTTTGGCCAAAGGCGCCTTGCCCGTCACCGCGCCGCGAATGCCTTCCAAGGGCACGGGCGCCTTGACCGCGCCGTCAACATCGCAGCTGGGCGCGCGGCCGTCGTCCTGATTGGCGACATCGCCGGGTTGATCGGTGTGGGTCATGCCGCCAATTCTTGTTCAATCGCGCCAGCGAGACCAGCGGCCCAGCGCGTGATATCCCCGGCGCCAAGGCACACGATCACATCCCCCGCCGCAATTTCCCGCGCAAGCGCTTTTGTCAGAGCGGACGCATCGTCGATGGTCTGCGCGCTGCGATGTCCGCGCGACTTCAGCCCAGCGACCAGAGAGGCGCTGTCAACGCCGGGCAAAGGCGCTTCACCCGCCTCATAAACCGGGGTGACATAGACGCTGTCGGCAAGGTTAAAGCAGCTTTGAAACTCGTCCATAAGATCGCTGAGGCGCGAATAGCGGTGCGGCTGGGCAACGGCGAAGACGCGACCGTTGCTGGCCTCGACCGCTTCGCGCGCGGCGCTGAGAACGGCCTCAATCTCGACCGGGTGATGGGCGTAGTCGTCGATCACGCTCACCACACCGCCGTTGACGGCGACCGTGCCCACCTTGCTGAAACGGCGACGCACGCCGCCAAATCCGTTAAACCCTTCGCGGATCACCGCGTCCGAGCAGCCCATTTCAATCGCCACCGCAATCGCGGCGAGCGCGTTCTGCACGTTGTGGCGTCCGGGCATGGGCAGATGCACGCCTTCGATCCGGCGGTCTTCCCTGTGATCTTTGGGACCGCGCTGGCGGACCATCACATCGAATGTGTTGCCGCCGTCGACCGGACGGATGTTGACCCCGCAAATGTCGGCCTGGAGCGAGAAGCCATAGGTGACGACCTTGCGATCGCGCACTTCGCCGATCACGGCCTGCACGTCCGGGTGATCGACACACAAGATTGCCGCGCCGTAAAAGGGCACGTTCTGGATAAATTCGAGGAAGGCGCGTTTGACGCCGGCGAAATCGCCGTAGTGATCGAGGTGCTCGGGATCGATATTGGTGACGACCGCAATCGTCCCGTCAAGCCGCAGGAAGCTGCCATCGCTTTCATCGGCTTCGACCACCATCCAATCGCTGTCGCCCAGCCGCGCGTTCGAGCCATATTGCTCGATAATGCCACCATTGATGACGGTGGGATCAACGTCTCCGGTGTCGAGCAAGCTTGCAATCATGCTGGTCGTGGTCGTCTTGCCGTGCGTGCCCGCCACCGCGACCGTGGATTTAAGCCGCATAAGCTCAGCCAGCATTTCCGCACGGCGCACCACGGGGACACGGTTTTCCAGCGCGGCGGCCACTTCGGGATTGGTCCGACGCACCGCGGTGGACGTCACGACAACGGCGACGTCTTCGACATTCTCCTTCGCATGCCCGATCGCAATAGCGATCCCGCGCGCGCGCAGACGCTCAACACCGGGGCCCTCTGCAATGTCAGAGCCCTGCACCCGGTAGCCAAGGTTGTGCATGACTTCGGCAATGCCCGACATGCCGATCCCGCCAATGCCGACAAAGTGAATCGTGCCAATATCTGTGCCAACGCCCTTCATTGCACGCCGGATTCCTCTTCGGCGTCACGGGTAGCGGGTTTGGGAGCGGTCGCAGTTTGCGCGGCCCGCGGCGCGCCTTCGCCCACGCGGATCACGTCCATCAGATCGATCCCGCCCAGCGTTTCGACCAGGTCGGCAAGATCCTTGGCCGCGTTGGGTCGTCCGCAATTCCACGCACCGTGCGCAGCGTTGGCGAGGCTTTCGGGCCTTTGCGCCATGGCCTGAATTTGCTTGGCAAGCTCCTTGGGGCCAAAATTGTCTTGACGGATCATGCGCGCGCCGCCCGTCTTGACCATTTCGCGGGTGTTGACCGCCTGGTGATCGTCGGTCGCGATGGGCAGCGGGATCAGGATCGCCGGGCGGCCCACCGCGGTGAGCTCGGCAATGGTCGAAGCGCCCGCGCGCCCGATGAACAGATGCGTGTCCGCCAGCCGCTCATGCATATCTTCGAAATAGGTGCCGAGTTCTGCGGGGATGTCGTGCTGGGTGTAACGCTCACGCACGCCGTCGACATCCTCAGGCCGGCATTGCTGGGTGATCTGCAAGCGGCTGCGCAAAGGCGGAGGCAGCATGGCAAGGCCATCGGGCACCACTTCAGACAGGATGCGCGCCCCTTGCGAACCGCCGGTGACGAGCACGCGCAGCAAGCTCTCTTCGGTCAGCGCCGGGAAATCCTGATCGCGCAGCGCCAACACCTCTTCGCGCACGGGATTGCCAACAAGGAGTGTCTTGGGGGCGAATTTGGGTTTGAGCCGCTCAACTTCGGGATAGGACGTCGCGATCGCGTCCACCCGGCCCGCCAGCAGGCGGTTGACCCGGCCCAGAACCGCGTTTTGTTCGTGAACCACGCTGGGAATTTTGGCTGAGGTCGCCGCCAAAAGGGCGGGCAAAGCGGGATATCCGCCAAACCCGATCACGGCGGCGGGTTCAAAGGTTTCGAACACACGCTGCGCCATGCGCCGCCCTTCGAGCACCGCGCTGATAGCGCCGGGCCATTTCAACGGGTTCTTGCCAAACCGGCCTACGGGCAGGACATGCGCGGGCACGCTGTCCGGCTTGCCTGGAATTTTCGCGCCGCGCACGTCGGTGATCAGCGCGACATGGTGCCCACGCGCTTCGAGCTCAGTGGCGAGCGCAAAGGCGGGAATCAGGTGGCCTCCTGTTCCCCCCGCCGCGACGACGAAATGGCGGCTCGCGCCCGAAGGCACCGTTTGTGGGTTCTGGCTGTTCATGCCGCGCTCTCCTTGCGCTCAAAGAGGGTCCGTATCCCAGGCACGTCGCGTTCAAGGAACGGATTGCGCCGCGTGATGGCCAGCAATAGCCCAAGGGTAAAGCACACCGCCAGCATAGATGAGCCGCCATAGCTGATAAGCGGCAAAGTCGTCCCGGTTGCGGGTGACAATCGCAGGTTTACCGCCATGTTGATGAACGCTTGCCCACCGAATTGCGCGATCAACCCTGTCCCGGCGAGCAGCGTGAAAAAATCGTCCTCTTCGGCAAGGCGCACCAGGACGCGCGCGATCACAGCGAGATAGAGAACCACAACCAACGCGCAGATTATCAGTCCGAACTCCTCCCCGATGACCGAGAAGATGTAGTCCGTATGCGCCTCGGGCAGGGTAAATTTGCGATGGCCCATCCACAATCCGCTGCCGTCCCAACCGCCACTAAGCAGCGTGCGATTGGCGAGGTAGACCTGATCAAACGCGGTTCCGCCGTTGATGAAGGCGTCGATCCGGTTGCGTCCGTTTTCGTAGGTCAAATAAGCAACGCCAAGCAGAGCCGGGCCTGCAGCGAACACTGCGGCGATCTTCCAAAAGGAGACGCCCGACAGGAAAATCAGCACAAACCAGGTGCCAGCGAACAGCAAGGTCTCGCCCAGATTGGGCTGGAGCATGAGCAGCGAGGCGATCGCCAGGGTGATCCCTGTCGCAAGCCATAAGACCGGTAGGTGGGGATCGCGCATCCGCCAGCTCAAAATCCAGGCGAGCGCGATGGCAAAGCCGGGCTTGAGGAATTCGCTGGGCTGGAGGCTCAGCCCAACATCGATCCAGCGCACCGCGCCTTTGCGCTCAAATCCGATGAACGGCACGAGCATCAGCAGCGCGAACATCACCAGCGCCACGACAATGCCCAGCTGGCGCGCGCGGTCACGGCTGAGGAAGGAAACGCCGATCATCAATGCGAAACCAGCGCACAAGAACACAACGTGGCGCTTGAGGAACATGAACGGATCGAGCGTGACTTGCGCGGTGGAAAGCTGATCGGCGCTTGCAGGCGACGCCGCCAGAACCGCGACCACCCCGACACCCATCAGCATCGCGATCAGCAGCACAAGCGCGCGATCCAACTCTCCCCACCACACGCGCAGCGCCTCGCGCCAACCGCGCCGCACAGGCACCGGGGCGTTGAAGCCGACCGGCTCCGCCCCAAGGGGAAGGCTGCGCGAGGCCATTACGCCGCCTTGTCCTTGCGAAAGTCATCGAAAGGCCCTGCGGGAGCGCATTCATCAGTGCAGTCGGCGATCACGCCAACCACCTTGCGAAAGTGTTCCCCGCGCTTTTCGAAGTCGCGAAACTGATCGAAGCTGGCACAGGCCGGAGAAAACAGCACGATGTCGCCCGGCACAGCCGCTTCCTGCGCGCGGCGCACCGCTTCGGAGATAAGCTCGCAGCGTTCGACCCGCGCGACCTTTCCTTCGAGCCATCCGGCAAAGCGCGGACCGGATTCGCCGACCGTGTAGGCGGTGGCGATATTGCCGAGATGCTCCGCGCACGCGCCCAAGCCCTGCTCCTTGGCGAGCCCGCCGACGATCCAATGCACGCGAGGCTTGCCCGCTACAGGCGGATAGGCGGCCAAAGCGGGCGCGGTCGAAGCGGTGTTGGTCGCCTTGCTGTCGTTTATGTAGGTGACGCCGTCGCCCTCGCACACGAATTCCATGCGGTGCGGCAGATTGCGGAAGCGCGGAAGAGCGTGCCGCCACTGGGCCTCTTTGATGCCCAGTTCTTCAACCAGGGCGATCGCTACGGCGACGTTCTCGAGATTGTGCGGGCCTTGAAGCGTTGGCCATTCGCGCTGGAGCGGGTTCAGACGGTCCAGGTCCGCTGCCACTGACCGGCCCTCAACGCGGCGGCCCTGCTCTTTCTTGAAAACGCCCGAAGAAGGCGATTCAAGCGAACCAAAGACCGCCAGGTTGCGCGCCGATTGCATCTCAAAAAGACGGGCCTTGGAGGCGGCATAGGCAGCAAAGCCATCGTAGCGATCAAGATGATCGGGCGTGATATTGGTGAGCGCGGCGGCGTCGCAATCGAGATTGTGGGTGAGATCGATCTGGTAACTCGACAGTTCGAGCACGTAGACGCCCACGCCGTGCTCGTTCGGGGCGAGCGGTTCCTGCGCGAGGATCGGCTCGCCAATATTGCCGCCCATCACGCTTGGCACGCCCGCCATCGTCAAGATGTGATCAACCAAAGCGACCGTGGTCGACTTGCCATTGGTGCCGGTGACCCCAACAACCCTATGCGGCAACAGGTCGCCGCGAGCCTGCGCGAACAACTCAATATCGCCCATAATCCGAACGCCAAAGCGCGCCGCGTGACCGGTGATCGGATGGGTGTTGAGCGGAACACCGGGCGAGACCACGAGGCCGTCAAACCCGTCAAGATCGATCTCCAGCGGGTCGGCGAGTTGGCAGCGCCCATCGAACCGCGCGCGCGCCACATCCTGCCGATCCCATGCGTTGACCTCCGCCCCGCTGGCGAGCAGCTTCTCCACCGCCGCCGCACCGGAGCGCGCGAGCCCGAGCACCGCGTAGCGTTTCCCGGCAAAGGCGGTCGATGTGATCATCGCAGCTTCAGCGTCGCCAATCCGGCCAAGGCGAGGACAATGGCGATAATCCAGAACCGGATCACAACCTTGCTCTCGCTCCAGCCCAATTGTTCAAAGTGGTGATGGATCGGGGCCATGCGGAAGACACGTTTGCCCGTCCGCTTGAACCAGAAGACCTGGATGATAACGCTCAAGGCTTCGAGCACGAACAGGCCGCCGACAATCGCCAGCACAACCTCGTGGTGCGAGGCAACCGCGATCGCCCCCAACGCCCCGCCCAAGGAAAGGCTGCCCGTGTCGCCCATGAACACCGCCGCCGGGGGTGCGTTAAACCACAGGAACGCCAATCCGCCGCCCATGATCGCGGCGCAGAAGATGGCAAGCTCGCCCGCGCCCGGCACATGGGGGATACCGAGATATCCAGAGAAGTCAGGGCGCCCGACGAGATACGCGATGATCGCAAACGTTCCGCTCGCGATGATGACGGGCATGATCGCGAGGCCATCAAGCCCATCGGTGAGGTTCACCGCGTTGCCCGCGCCCACCATCACAAAGGCGGCAAAAACGTAATAGCCATAGCTCAGCGGGATCGAGACGTCGGAGAAGAACGGGATGTAGAGATTGGTGTTGATCTGGCTGACAATGATATAGCTCGCGATACCGGCAACGCCGAACTCCAGCAGCAAGCGCATTCGACCCGAAACCCCGTGGTGGGAGTTCTTGGTGACCTTGTCGTAATCGTCGAGAAAGCCGATCAGGCCGAACCCCGCAGTCACCGCCAAACACGCCCAGACAAACGGGTTGCGCAAATCCATCCAGAGCAGCAGCGACAGCGTGAGCGCGATCAGGATCATCAGCCCGCCCATTGTCGGCGTGCCGCGCTTGGCAAGGTGGCTTTGCGGCCCGTCTTCGCGGATCGGCTGGCCCTTGCCCTGACGCACGCGCAGCAGGTTGATGAAACGCGGCCCGATAATCAGCCCGATAAACAGCGCAGTCAGCAGCGTCGCACCCGCGCGGAACGTCTGATAGCGAACCAGGTTGAAGATGCCTTCAAATTCCAGCCATTCCGCGAGCAAATAGAGCATGTGTGGATCCCTCGCGCCTCTTACCCAGACGCGCGTGTAAAATGTGTAACAAGCTTGCCGAGGCCGACCGCGTTGGAGCCCTTGACAAGAACCGCATCACCATGGGTTAGGGAGTAGTCGGAGAGCGCCGCAATCGCCTCGTCGGGGCCATTGCAATGCGCGAAGCTTGGCGGCTTGCCAAGCGAGTTGTCATCCCATTTCCCCAATTCGACCTCAAGCGGACGCATTTCATCGCCAACCAGGATCGCGTGGTCGATTTTGGCCTCCATTAACGGCTCGGCAAGCTGCGCGTGGAAGCGATCCGAAAAGTCGCCCAGCTCCTTCATCGCGCCGAGAACGGCAACACGCCGATGCGCCGGGGTCTCACCCAGTGCCCGCAGAGTCGCGCGCATCGAGGCCGGGTTGGCGTTATAGCTTTCATCTATCAGAGTGGCCTTGCCAGCGGGCACCCCGATTGCGTGGCGCGCGCCGCGCCCTTTCAGGCCGCCCATCTCCGCCATTGATAGCCCGGCGCTTGCCAGATCGCCTCCGGCCGCGCGCACTGCGGCCATGACGGCGAGGGAGTTGGTCACCCAATGCTCGCCGGGTTCGGCGACGGTGTAGCACAATCGCGCATCACCCAGATCAGCGGTAACGAGCGAGCCGCCATGCGCGTTGGGGATCGCATCGAGCAGGCGGATATCAGCTTTGTGGTTGCGACCGAAGGTGACGAAGCGCACGCCCAAAGCGCGCGCGTGATCAATCATCCGCTGCGTCTCCGGCAGGTCGGCCGGGATAATGGCGGTGCCGCCTTCCGAAAGGCCGGTGAAGATTTGCGCTTTTTCGTCGGCGATCGCTTCAAGGCTGCCGAGATTTTCGATGTGGGCGGGCGCGATGGTTGTAATCACGGCCACGTGCGGGCGCACATGGTCCGCCAGCGGCGCGATTTCGCCCGCGTGGTTCATCCCCATCTCGAACACGCCATAGCGCGCGCGCGCAGGCAGGCGCGCCAGACTCAAGGGCACGCCCACATGGTTGTTGTACGAGCGCACCGAGCGATGCGCAGCGCCGCGACTGGCGCGGTCGAGGGCGTTGAAGATCGCCTCTTTTACACCCGTCTTGCCAACCGATCCGGTGACCGCGATCCGCACCGCCTCGCCCCGGTCGCGCGCGGCGTGGGCGAGCGCGTGAAGCGCGGCGGTGGTATCAGGGACAAGGATATGCGGGTAGTCGACCGGGCGATCAGTGATCGCGGCGCTCGCACCCTTTTCGAACGCCATGGGCACGAAGCGGTGGCCGTCCATCGCCTCACCCTTAAGCGCCACAAACAGATCACCGGGCCGTACGTCGCGGCTGTCCATCTCCACGCCCGAGGCCTGAAAATCGCCGCTCGGGCTCCCGCCAGTGGCGGCCGCAACGGCGGCGGCGTCCCACAGGGCCAGCGGCAGAGCGTCGCGCGGCGCCTTGGGCCAGGCCCGCAAAAGCGGATGCGGTTTGGCGAGAGCCGCGCTCATGAAACGCGCCCTTGTGCCAACGCCGCCGCGCGTTCGCGCGCAACTTCGACATCGTCGAATGGCAAGACCTTCATTGTGTCTCCTGACCCGATTATCTGTCCTTGCTCATGGCCCTTGCCGGCGATGAGAATAATATCATGTTTGCCCGCTTGTTTAACGGCCGATCCGATCGCTTCGCGTCGCCCCTCAACCGCGCGCGCATGGCTGGCGCCGCGTGCGCCGGCAAGCACGGCCTCGCGAATTGAGGTGGGGTTTTCCCCACGCGGATTGTCGTCCGTGACAATCACCTGGTCGGCTGAGCGCGCCGCGACTTCGCCCATCGGCCCGCGTTTGCCTGGATCGCGGTCACCGCCAGCGCCGAACACAACGATCAGCGCACCGCTGCGCGCGCCATCGACATGGGGGCGCAAAGCGGCAATCGCCGCCTCCAAAGCGTCCGGCGTGTGGGCGTAATCGACATAGACCGGCGCGCCAGCGGGCGTCAGGCACGCGCGCTCCAGCCGCCCGCGCACCGGCTGCAAGCGGCCGATCGCGTCGAAAACCTGGGCGCAAGGCGCGCCGGTCGAGAGCGCAAGACCCGCCGAGACCAGCGCGTTGGCCGCCTGATAGGCGCCGATCAGCGGCAGCTTCACCGTCCGCGTGTCGCCATCATGCTCAAGAGTGAGCGTCTGGCCCAACTGCGTCGCCTCGCGCTTATTTAGGCGCAGGAACTCTCCGCCCTCGCCCACCGTGCGGACATCCAGACCCCGCGCTTCGGCGCGGGCAATGGCCCTTAGCGACCATTCGGACGGTTCGGCGTCGACATGGATCACCGCCGCTGCACCTGGCTCAAGCACGTCGTCAAACAGCCGCATCTTGGCCGCAAAATACTCCTCCATCGTGCCGTGATAGTCGAGGTGATCACGGCTGAAATTGGTGAAGGCGGCGGCGGCAACCGTGAGCCCTTCATTGCGGTATTGCGACAGGCCGTGGCTGGACGCCTCGTAGGCAACATGCGTTACCCCCTCGCGCGCCAGACCGCTCATATTGGACAGGAACGTGACGATATCGGGCGTGGTGAGACCGGTTGAAACGCTGCCATCGGGCGTGGTCACGCCCAGCGTCCCAATGCTCGCGGCGCGGGTCCCGCACATGCGCCAGATCTGGCGAGTCATTTCCGCGCACGAGGTTTTGCCGTTGGTCCCCGTGACCGCGACAATCGTCTCAGGCACCGGCGTAAAGAACCCGGCGGCAAGCCGCGCAAAGGTGCGACGCGGTTCCTCGCTCGCGATGTGGCACGCCCCTTCAACCCGCGCCTCTTGGCGAGCGACCACCGCCACCGCTCCGGCTTCAAGCGCGGCGGGAATAAAATCCTCCGCGTTAAAGCGCGCGCCGCGAAACGCGCCAAAGACGGTGCCAGGCGCCACTTTGCGATGGTCAATCGCAAAGCCGGTGACCGCGACATCCGCGTGCCCCTCCAGCGGCAAGCCGATCCGCGCCCCCAGCGCCCCAAGCTTCATTTGCGATCCTTCAGCAAATGATCAAACTCGCTCACATCAAGGTCGCGCGTGTGATCAGGCCGCACTCCCAGCATCGGGCCGGTGCGGCGGATCAGATTGCCAACAATGGGCGCGGCGTTGAAAAACGCGGTGCGGCCCGCAACGGCGTGGGTGATTTTGGGTTCATCAAGCGAGACCACCACGACATAGCGCGGGCGATCCATTGGGAAAGCGGCGGCAAAGGTGCTGACGATCCGAGTCCGGGAATAGCGCCCGTCGATCAGCTTTTCCGCCGATCCCGTCTTGCCACCCACGCGAAAGCCAATAGCGTTTTCGTGCGCGTTCTTTCCGGTTCCGTACTTGGCGATGAGGCGCAAGAGCTGCCGCATTTTCTGCGAGGTGGAGGCTTTGAACACGCGCGTGCCCGGCTCCGCGTCGCCTGGCGCAACCTTGAGCAAGGTCGCCGGGCGAAGAACACCGCCATTAACCATCGCCGCGTATGCGTTGGCGAGGTGCAGAGGGGTCACATCAAAGCCGTGCCCATAGGCCGCGATCATGGTCGTCATGCGCGACCATCTTTTCTCGTCGGGCCAATCGGGTAGCCCCTTGTCCTTGATCTCGATATCAACCGGCTGCGCCATGCCAAGATCGAGCCAGACCTGGCGCAAGCGCTCGCCCCCCAGTTTTTCGGCGACACGCATGGTCACCGTGTTTGAGGAATAGGCCAAGGCTTCGGGGATGGTGAGCCGGTCACCCTTATCCTCGTGATCGGGAAAACTGCGGCCGCCCGCTTCAACCGGGCTGGCGTCCCACACACGCGACAGATCGCTAACCACTCCGACGTCTATCGCGGCGGCGACGGTCAGCGGTTTGAACACCGAACCCAGCTCCTGCACTTCCCAGGTGACGCGGTTGTTGAGGTTCAGCTTTTCGTCTTCGGGCACGCGGTTGGGGTCAAAATCGGGAAGCGAGGCAAAGGCCAGAACCTCGCCGGTCTCCACATCCAGAACCACGCCCGCCGCGCCATCCGCGTTGGCGAGCTTCATGCCCCGACCCATCTCATCCTCAAGCGCGCCCTGCACGCGGACATCAATCGAAAGCGCTACCGGATCGCCCGCTGTGGCGGGGTCCGAAAAGCGCTCATTGAGAAAGGCTTCCATGCCGAACAGGCCGACCTGCGTGTCGCCATCGTCTTTGACCCGGCCAATCACATGCGCGGCGAGCCGACCTTGCGGGTAGTGGCGCACCTGAATCTCAGGCGATTGTAAGGCCAGCTCACCCAAGGCCCAGACGGCGTTCGCTTCCTCGGGAAGGATGCGACGGCGCAAAGTGGTGCCCTGGCCCGCCGCCAGCTTTCGCGCGACATCGGCCTCGTCGAGATCGGGGAAGATCGCCGTGAGTTCGCGCGCCAGTTCCCGCGGCGATCGCACCAGGGGATCGCTGCCATCGGGGTTCATGGCCTTGGGGTGGAAATAGAGCGAATAGGCCGGGTAGGCGCGCGCAAGAGGGGTGCCGTTGCGATCAAGAATTTCGCCGCGCGCGGGGTTCGACGCGTTCGCGCTCAGTGGTCGCGACGGACCTGTCCCACCATCAAGGCCCAGCCAGAGGATCTGCACCAGCGCGACCGAGGTCAGCGCCACAAAGGCGAGAACGAGGCCAAAGACGCGTTGGCGGGCGCTGTTGAGCAACCGGGCGCGCATCTCCACCAGGCTCTCGTGCACGGCGTAGGACCGGGCCAGTGGCATGGCGGGCGCGGTTCGAGGCCG
>CALCCG010000074.1 GCA_937899785.1 uncultured Erythrobacter sp.
TACGCCGCCGCTTTGCTTGCCGCTTTTGTGTGTTTGAGTCAGCCACTGCAAGCGCAGGACGGTTCAACCAAAGAAGAGAGCGCGAAAGATATAGCGGCAAGGTTCGGCGTGCGTTCCTCGGTGCTTGACATCAGTCTTTCACCTTCGGGCACAAAGATCGCCTGGATCGCGCCAGGGCCCGAGCACACCGAGGTGCTCAACGTCTATGACATCAACGGGTCTGACGGCATCAAGACGATCATCAACAACTCAGAACAAGGCGGCGACCTAAGCTATTGCGACTGGGTCACAGACGCGCGGCTGCTGTGCGGTGTGGAGGGCATGGGCAAGCGGCCAGACGGCGTGCTCGTTCCCTTTTCGCGTATGTTCGCGATCAACGCGGATGGTTCGGAGGTGAAGGTCATCTCGCAGCGTGAGAGCCTGCGGGCGCTCCGGTTCAACCAGGACGGTGGCCAGGTCATTGCTCTGGATGTTGCAGGCCGACCCGGTGAAGTCCTGCTCACGCGCAATTACGTCAAGGAACGCTCCACCGGCACCCGGATGGCCAACAGCACCAAGGAGGGGCTGGGGGTTGACCGCGTCGATATCGAGAATGCCCGGCGTCGCTCGCTCGAATCGCCTGATCCCTTTGCCTCCTACTACCTTGCTGATGAAACGGGTGCGGTGCGGTTTAAGTCACGCTCTCTGATCGATTCTCTGGGACGCCTGACTGGGGAGCGTGTCTATATGTATCGCCCGCAAGGCGAGAAAGGTTGGGAAAAGCTATCCTCAACCCTTGGGGGAAAGGACTTGTCAGGCTTTCGGCCCATCGCGGTGAGCGCCGTGACAAACGCGCTTTACGGCTATCGCACGATAGATGGTTACGAAGCGGTGGTCGAAGTTTCGCTCGATGGGTCGGGTGGTATCAGGACGCTGGCGGCGCGCGATGACGTGGACGTTGCCGGGTTGATCCGCATCGGTCGCCAGCGCCGGGTGGTTGGCGCCGCATTCGCCACCGAGAAGCGCTCGGTCGAGTATTTCGACCCCACGTTGGCCAAGTTATCCAGAGGGCTCAGCAAGGCACTTCCCAATCAGCCCTTGGTAAGTATTGCCGGTGCGAGCGCGGACGAAAAGCGGCTGATCGTCATCGCCTCGAGCGATACGGACCCAGGGATCGTTTATCTCTACGACAAGGATAAAGGCACTTTAGAACAATTGCTTGCGATGCGCGAATTCCTTGCCGATCGGCCCATGGGCACGATGACGCCGATAAGCTACCCGGCGGCGGATGGGACCGAGATTCCGGGATTTCTGACTCTGCCGCCTAGTTCTGATGGCAAGGACCTGCCAGCGATTGTTCTGCCCCATGGCGGACCCGCAGCGCGCGACTATTGGGGTTTTGACTGGCTCGTCCAGTTCCTTACCGCGCGCGGTTATGCCGTGCTGCAACCCAATTACCGTGGCTCTTCGGGCTATGGTGAGGCGTGGTTTGGGCGCAATGGCTTCCAATCCTGGGACCTTGCGGTCGGCGATATCGCGGATGCGGGACGCTGGCTGGTTTCTGAAGGGATTGCAGACCCCGACAAGCTGGCGATCATGGGCTGGTCCTATGGCGGATACGCCGCACTCCAATCGCAAGTGGTGGACGCTGACCTGTTCAAGGCTGTCGTCGCCATCGCGCCGGTGACCGATCTTGAGTTCCTGCGCCAGGACGCGCGCGCTTACACCAGTTTTCGCGTCCGCGATAAGCAACTGGGCAAGGGGCCCCACATCGCTGCTGGTAGCCCAAGGCGCCACGCTGAACACTTCGCCGCTCCCGTCGCTCTGTTTCACGGAACCCTCGATATCAACGTTGAAGTGCGCCATTCGCGCGCCATGGCTGACGCGCTGGAGGACGCTGACAAAAAGGTCGTCTACTCCGAGTATGATGGCCTGCAGCACGATCTGGGCGACAGCAAAGTGCGCGCTGAAATGCTTGAGAAGATCGATGCGTTTCTGAACGATGCGATCGGCGGCTGATCCGTTCCAAAGCGCTCGACAAACGCTTTGTGAAAGGCCACATGCGCCCGCATGGTACAAAGCTACAAAGCCCCCGATCAATGCGAGACCATGGTGGATGTGCGCGAGGGCGTCGATGCGACGGACCGCGAACTGGTGGCTCTGCTGGAGCGGCGCTTTGGCTATATGCGCGCTGCGGCGCGGATAAAGCCCAACCGCGAAGCGGTGCGCGATGAAGAGCGTAAGGCCCGAGTGATCGCGGCAGCGGTATCCGAAGCCGAAGCGCGCGGGATTCCAGGTGAAGTGGCAGGGGATCTGTGGGAGACCCTCGTCGAAGGCTCAATCGCTTACGAATTTGATGTCTGGGACAAGACGCGGACTTAGCCGCCCCCCAGAAAACGCGCGAGGCGGGCCTCTTTCTTGTCGCGGTTCTTGGGCGCTATCGAACTCGCCATCCAAAACAGTTTCTTCTTCCACTTTTCGTGAGCCTTTTCCGCCCCGCCATCTTTGATCGGACCAAAGGCGGCAAAGCGCACTGGCTTAAAACCGACAAAACCCAGCACCTGTCCTTTCCAGCGCCGGATGATCGCATTGCCGTAGAGCAGGCGCAGGAAGAAAGGCGGGGTGTCCATGGTGACCAGAACATCGGCTGAGCGGCCTTCGAGATATTTGTCCCAAAGGGCGCTGCCTTCGCGGAACTGATACATGAAGCCGGGCAGAAACAGTCGGTCGATAAGGCCCTTGAGCTCAGCGGGCTCCGCGCCCCACCACATCGGGAAGGCGAACACCGCGTGATCACAGGCGTCGAATTTTTCGGCGAGGGCCGAGATATCAGGCTCCCAATCGGTGCGCTTCAAATAGCCGTGTCGCAGGACCGGGGTGAACTCCATATCGCGCACATTGACGCGGGTGACGACGCAATCGTTCGGCAGGGCTTCTTGGTAAAGGTCAAGCAGATGTGAGGAAAAGCGCCCCTCATCCGGATGGCCGTCAATGAGCAGAATGTTCAGCGGCACAGATTTCCCCTTTCGCCCCGTCCGACAAAGGGTGTCGCATCGCGGACGCTAAATGAAAAGGGCGGCCCAACCGGACCGCCCCAATTCTTTCGCCTCGAAAAGCCGCCTAGGCTTAGCGCGAGTAAAACTCGACCACGAGGTTGGGCTCCATTGTGACCGGATAGGGCACTTCGTCGAGCTTGGGCACGCGGGTGAAGGCCACCTTGTCGTTGCCATCGGGCGCCACATAATCGGGGATTTCGCGCTCAGGCAGGCTCTGCGCTTCGATGACGAGAGCCATTTCCTTGGCTTTGTCACCCAGGCTGATGACATCGCCCAAATCGATCCGACGCGAGGGGATATTGCATTTCACGCCGTTCACATAGATGTGACCGTGGTTGACGATCTGACGCGCGGCGAAGATCGTCGGCGCGAACTTGGCGCGGTAGACGATCATGTCGAGACGGCGCTCAAGCAGGCCGATGAGGTTCTGACCGGTGTCGCCCTTCATCCGAGTGGCGTCCTTATAGGTCGAACGGAACTGCTTCTCGGTCACGTCGCCATAATAGCCCTTGAGCTTTTGCTTGGCGCGCAGCTGCAAGCCAAAGTCGCTCATCTTGCTCTTGCGGCGCTGGCCGTGCTGGCCGGGGCCGTAAGAACGCTTGTTCACGGGAGAATTCGGGCGACCCCAGATGTTTTCGCCCATCCGGCGGTCGAGTTTGTACTTGGCGCTCTTGCGCTTCGACATAAGTCTTGTCCTTCAAATATGCTGACCCGCCCCAGTGGCGAGTATCTAACCCGGCATCGCACCGCTGAGGGAAACTCCTCAAGCGCGGCCACCGCTTCACCGGGGTGCGGGGCCCATTTGCGAAGGCGCGCCATTAGCAGACGAGCGCCTTGTGTCAATGCATCAGATCCCTGGTCAGTTGCGGCGCTGATCCTTGTTGAATGTCTTCCATTCGTCCCGCGTCAGGCAAACCTTGGTCCGGCGACGGCTCGACATGTCGGCCGCGATCCGCTTGCAAATCCTCTTTTCCTCGGCGGTCTCTTCGACTTTTTCGACTTTTTCGACTTTTTCGCGGTCTTCGGTCTTATCTTCCGTTTCGGGCTGCGCAAAGGCGGGGGCGGCCAAGAGGGGAAGAGCAAAAAGAAAGGCGGCCTTGGGGAGGCGATAGATCATTGTATTCTCTCTGTGTTTGATAGTGGCTAGGGGGAAACGCATGTAATCTGGAGTGGGTCCTGAGACCACCGCTTTTTCGACGAATGCCTTCAGTCTTTTGGATGCCTATCGCGTTCAAGGGTGCTTAGGATTCCGCGCAAAGTGCGGACCTCGAGATGGGTCCAACCTGGCTTGGTCAGGACGCTTCGCAGCGTGCGACGGGTCGCGGCGGCGCGGGTTTGAGGAAGAAAGTAGCCGCGCGGTTCCAGCAGGCGTTCCAGATGACCGATCAGCCCGTCGAGCTCGTCCTGGGCAGCGGGCGGGAGGGTTTCCTCCTGCGCGGTTGGCTGAACAAGGGCGCTGGTCACGCTCTCGCGCCCAAGCCGTGACCACTCATAGGCAACCAGGATCACGGCCTGAGCGAGATTGAGCGATCCGAATTCGGGATTGATCGGGACTGAGAGGATATGCCGGGCGAGGGCTACGTCCTCGGTTTCAAGACCCGAGCGTTCCGGGCCGAACAGGATGGCGTGCCGGCCCGGTTCGGCGTGGATCAATTGGGCCGCGCCGTCCGCGCCGACCACTGGTTTGGTCACGCCGCGCTTGCGGACTGTCGTTGCGTAAACATGCTGGCAATCGGCGACCGCCTGGGCCGTGGTGTCGAAGACCTTGGCTTGGTCCAACACAATATCCGCCCCCGCCGCAGCTGGCCCTGCCGAAGGGTTCGGCCAGACATCGCGCTGGGCGACAAGACGCATCTCCGTGAGCCCAAAATTGAGCATTGCACGCGCCGCCTTGCCAATATTTTCGCCAAGCTGTGGGCGAACCAGAACGATAGCGGGCCTCGCCGTTTCACTCATGCGACCTAGTCCTTAGCGGCTTCGGTCACGGTGCTGGCAAATTCTTCAAAATCGCGCGCTTCGGAAAAATCGCGATAGACGCTGGCGAAGCGAATATACGCCACGCTGTCGATTCCGCGAAGCCCATCCATCACCAATTCGCCAATGCGCGAGGAGGGGACTTCGGCTTCACCCGCTGTTTCCACCTGACGCTGAATCCCCGACACAAGTTGATCGATCCGCTCCTGTGTCACCCCGCGTTTGCGGCAAGCCAGTGCAACCGAACGCTGAAGTTTTTCGCGGTCGAACGGTTCGCGACGTGGCTCGCCGCCCTCCGGTCCGGCCTTGACGATCAGGACTTCGCGCAACTGGACGCGCTCAAAGGTCGTAAATCGCGCACCGCACGAAGAGCACTGGCGCCGCCGCCGGATAGCGTTGCCGTCTTCGGTGGGGCGCGAGTCTTTGACTTGGGTTTCTTCGTGAGCGCAAAAGGGGCAACGCATTCGACGATTTTACTTCTTGATCCGCTGGTAGAAAGCAAATCCAGCGCCTGCGATCAGGCCAAGCGGGAGAGAAACCACCGGCAAAACCGCGCCAGCCACCGCGCCGATCGCCGCGCCTGCCAGAACGGGCTTGGTCGAAGGATGGTGCATTCCGTCTTTGGCCATCCCTGAGATTTCGGTCTTCGCGTCTTCGACCCAGTCTTGTTCGTTATCGCTCATGGCCGCCTCACATTCCGGGATAGACTGGGAAGTCGGCGCACAGTTCGGCCACGCGGCGGCGCACGCTTTCTTCAACCTGCGCATCGCCTTCCGGACCGTTTCTGGCAAGGCCATCGACCACTTCGGCGATCAGCGCGCCGACCTTGCGGAACTCAACCGGGCCAAAACCGCGTGTCGTGCCCGCCGGTGTCCCCAGGCGCACACCACTGGTGACGAAGGGCGAGCGTGTATCGAACGGGATGCCGTTCTTGTTGCAGGTGAGCCAGGCGCGATCGAGACCAGCTTCGGCCGCCTTGCCGGTCACGTCCTTAGCGGTGAGATCGACCAGCATCGAATGGTTGTCCGTGCCGCCTGAACATATGCGCAGGCCATTTTCTTCAAGGCTTGCAGCCAATGCGCGCGCGTTCTCGACAATGCGATGCGAATAGGTCTTGAATTCGGGCGTCAGCGCTTCCTTAAAGGCCACCGCCTTGGCCGCGATGACGTGCATTAACGGGCCGCCTTGCAGACCAGGGAAGACCGCCATGTTAAGCGGCTTGGTGTACGCCTCATCGTTCCAAAGCATGATGCCTGAGCGAGGACCTCTCAGGCTCTTATGGGTCGTGGAAGTGACGATGTCGCAATGCGGGAAGGGCGAGGGGTGCGCGCCGCCCGCGACCAGCCCTGAAATGTGGCTCATATCACAAAGCAGGATCGCCCCGACTTCATCCGCAATTTCGCGGAAACGGGCAAAGTCCCACTGGCGTGAATAGGCCGTTCCGCCGCAGATAATAAGTTTCGGCTTATGCGCGCGCGCCGTCGCCGCGACGTCATCCATATCGATAAGCTCATTATCCTGACGCACACCGTAGCTTACGGGGTTGAACCATTTGCCGCTCATATTCACAGGCGAACCGTGCGTCAGATGCCCGCCCGAATTGAGATCGAGCCCCATAAAGGTGTCACCCGGCTCCAGCAGCGCGAGGAACACGGCCTGGTTCATCTGGCTGCCGCTGTTCGGCTGCACATTGGCAAAGTTGCACCCAAACAGCTGCTTTGCGCGCTCGATCGCAAGGGTCTCAACCACGTCGGCGTAGTCGCAGCCGCCGTAATAGCGCTTGCCCGGATAGCCCTCGGCGTACTTGTTGGTGAAGACACTGCCCGTCGCCTCAAGAACGGCCTTGGATGCAATGTTCTCGCTCGCGATAAGCTCAATCTTGTCACGCTGGCGGCCAAGTTCGCTGGCGATGGCGGCGGCGACTTCGGGGTCTGCGCTCGCCAAATCATCGTTCCAGAATCCGTCCATGGGGCTGACGACGTCAGAAGGCAGGGTGCTCATTGATGGGTCTCGATATGGTCTGGGTCGGTGGGTGGATTGCCAAGTTTGGCGACCCGTCGAACGTGCCGATCGCCAGCGAATTGCGTTTCGAGAAAGGTCCCGAGGCACGCTTTGGCCTGTTCTGTGCCAATCATACGCGCGCCCATGGCGATCACGTTGGCGTCGTTGTGTTCGCGGGCAAAGGAGGCTGAGAGCTGTTCGGAAACAACAGCGCAGCGGCACGCCGGGTTCCGATTCACCGCTATCGAAATACCAAGCCCTGTGCCGCACAAGGCAACGCCAAATTCGACCGTTCCCTCAGCGACCACCTCAGCCAGTTTATACCCATAGTCTGGGTAATCGACGCTTTCCCCAGCGTCAGGGCCCAGGTCTGCCACCTGGTGGCCTTGGTCAATAAGCCATTCGGCCAGCAGAGCCTTTAACTCGGTCGCCGCGTGATCAGAAGCAATTGCAATTCGCATGCATGGCCTCATAGGCCAGCGCGCGGCAACACTCCATAGGCCTAAAGGCAGTTTTCGACGCGAGTTATGTGTCGGGTTGAGTGGTCTCCGCGCGCTTATCGGCCATGTACTCATTCAGACGCTTCATCAGCTCTTCTTGAGCTGGCCTGACAAGCGCCATCGATTCATCAAGATAGCGCTGATTGGCTTCGGCAAAACCCTTTGATCCGGTGATCGCAGGAGAAAGCTCGAAATAGCGCTGCCCGGACGGTGTGCGCACAAAGGCGAGGATGTCCACCAGTTCCTCGACCGTGAAAATTGTGGCGTAAGCTTCGGTCATACCGGCCATGATGTCGGGGATGTGTTTGCGCAGGACGCTTTTTGATTGCGCGGTGTATTCGGCGATCCATTCATCCAGGATCGCAATCGCTCCCGGATCATCGGAGGGCAGAGAAGGCGCGATCGCGCTGCGCATCTGGACAACCGTTTGATCCATCGTCGCAAAAAACAGCGCCTCACGGGTCTCTGTCGGATACGCCAAAGCAACGATTTCGCTCGCAAGGGCGCTGGCGGAGGCAGGGATTGCGGGCGGCTTTGCGGCCACAGGCTCTGGGGGGGCGCCGATTTCAGACTCAGGTGACGCTGCAAGCGATTGAAGGGGCGCCAAAAGAACGGCCGCGACCGAGCAGAAAACGCAAAAGGGTGCCGAACGGGGGAGAGGGTTCATGGCCCAAGAGTGGATGCAAACCTTTGGGATAGCAAGCGCTCTTCTCAGATTTCGCGCTGGGGCGATCATTTGGTCAGCGGCGTTGGTCTTGCGCTCTTGTGCTCGGGTCGCCATTCGCGCAAGCAAGCGGTCTGAACGGGGCGTGGATCAAGGTTGTCATGCGCATATTCCAATTTCGCCTGCCTACAGTTTTGTTGGCCACCTTTTTGGCGACGCTGGCCTTAAACCTGCCGGCCGCAGCCCGCGCCGAACTGGGCCGCGAGCCTGAGCGTATTGCGCGCTCGTCGGATCTTGAGCCCGGCCACGGCGCGGTGATCATATCCTTGCGCAGCGAACTGTATCTGGTCGCGCCGCTGGATCTGTTCCTGGTGCGCGAAGGCGGTGATCCGACCGATCCGGCCGATGTCGTCCAGATATCGCGTTCGGAGAGCCGTCTGAGCTTTGGGGGGAACAGCACAACCAAATACAAGGTGCGCGCGGTGCAATTGGCCGAAGGTCGCTATCGCCTCGCCGCACACGGAGCCAAATGCCCCAAGATTCCGGAACCTGACGAGCGGTGCCTGGCCGAGGTGACCTTTGCCGGGATCGGCGAGACCGTCTCATTTCCCAGCCGCGGCTATGGCGAGGACGCGCCGGTTATTGAAGTGCGCGCGGGCGAGCTGACGGTCGCTGGAGACTTTGGTCTGACCGCGCGCAACACGATAGAATGGTCGCAAATTCCTCCCGACAAACTGGCAAAGCTTGCCAAGAAGTTTGCCGACTTGCCGCGCGCTCCCGAGCCCGAGGTTGGAGAGGATTTCCAGCTCAAATTCCCGCTCCGCCCGCGCAGCATGAACGATGATCGGGGGCGGCGGTATTGATCGATTTTGCGGGATCTAAGTCAGGCAAGCTATTGGCTAGCCGATTTTCTTGAGCTCCTTCGAAAGCCATTTCCACAATTTGTCGATTTCCTTGGCGGCCTTGCCGTCGGGTTCGCTTTCGCTCGCCGTTTCGCCCTTGGCGCTGGAGCGGTGGAAGGCGGCTCGGTCCCCAAGCTGCACGGGGCAGATTTTGAGACCAATGTCCTTGGCGGCCTCTTGGGCTTCGCCTGCCAGAACTGTGGCTCCTGCGGGAACCGAGTTGAGGACAACGAAGGCCGGTGTGTTGGCGTAGGTTACGAGGTCTGCGACCGGCTCAAGCGCGGCAAGATCGAAGGCGCGTGGTTTTGTTGGGATGAGAACAAGGTCAGCCGCCTTGATTGCCTCGCGCGCGGCGGCGTCGGCATGCGGAGGCGTGTCAATAACGACAAAGTCCACGCCGTTCTTTTGCGCGCTCGTGATGGTGCGAGCCAAGCGCGCAGGTGGACTGGTGACCACCACAGGCAGGAAGTCGCCACGCCAGTCCGACCATGACGCCGCCGTCGCTTGCGGATCGGTGTCAACGACGCAGCTTTCGAACCCCGCTTGCGCGGCCTTTGTCGCGATGTGAACGGCAAGCGTGGTCTTGCCCGAGCCGCCCTTCTGGCTGGCAATGGCGATCACCTTGGCGGTGGTGGCTGGCATCGTTGTTGTCCCCGCGACCTTTCAGAAAATGGTGCAGTGCAACATAACGCAATCAAGCCACCAAGGACAAGTGCGCACCATCGGTTCGGGGGAAAACTGTGCAGACTTAGCTCTCGGATTGAGCGCCCGTCGCTTCTTTATCGTTGAGATATTGGATCATTCGACCCTGCAAATCCTGCATAGCGGCTGGCAGACCCGCTTGAATCTCGTTGATGTATTCCTGATTGACCGCAGCGAAATTGGGCTCGGCAACGACCGCTGAGGAGAGCAGCATGAACCGCTGACCGCTGGGCGTGGCGACGAAAGCGGCTATGTCGGTCAGTTCTTGCTCAGAAAAGATGTTTGCGTAACTCAGCGCCATCCCATCCATAAGTCTGGGGATATAGCGACGAAGCACAATCTTGCTGTCAGCGACATATTCCGCAAGCCACTGATCCATAACGGCGATCGCGCCTTCATCCTCGATTTCAAACCCGCGCAACGACGCCTCGCGCATCTGCGCCGTGAGCTGGTCGACCGAACCAAAGAAAATGGCTTCGCGCTGGTCCTCCGGAAAGCCTTGGTCGACGATCTGACGGGCAAGCGCGATCTTGAGCTCGCTTGGCGTCTCCACCCCCGGCGCGTCGGTCGTTTCGTCGGCGCCTTGGGCGAGGGCCGGATTGGTCAGGAGACAAGCGCCAACAAAGGCTGCGAAAACGGCTTTTTTCATAGCGATACTCATGCGGCGATAGGGCGGATGAACCGAGGTCTCACTGATCCAGGAACGACCGCATCTTGCGGCTGCGGCTCGGGTGTTTAAGCTTCCTCAGAGCCTTGGCCTCAATCTGACGGATACGTTCGCGCGTCACGCTGAATTGCTGGCCGACCTCTTCAAGCGTGTGGTCGGTGTTCATCCCGATACCAAAACGCATACGCAGCACGCGCTCTTCGCGCGGGGTGAGCGAGGCAAGGACGCGGGTGACCGTTTCCTTGAGGTTCGCCTGGATCGCCGCATCAACCGGGATGATCGCGTTCTTGTCCTCGATGAAATCGCCGAGGTGCGAATCCTCCTCGTCCCCAATCGGGGTTTCGAGGCTGATCGGCTCTTTGGCGATCTTCATCACCTTGCGCACTTTTTCGAGCGGCATGGACAGACGCGCGGCCATTTCTTCCGGCGTCGGTTCGCGGCCTTCTTCGTGCAGGAACTGGCGCGAAGTGCGCACAAGCTTGTTGATCGTCTCGATCATGTGCACCGGAATACGGATCGTGCGGGCCTGATCGGCGATTGAGCGGGTGATGGCCTGCCGGATCCACCAGGTCGCGTAGGTCGAAAATTTGTAGCCGCGGCGATACTCGAATTTGTCGACCGCTTTCATGAGGCCGATATTGCCTTCCTGAATCAGGTCCAGGAATTGCAGGCCGCGATTGGTGTATTTCTTAGCGATCGAGATCACGAGACGCAGGTTCGCCTCGACCATTTCCTTCTTCGCGATCCGCGCCTCGCGCTCGCCCTTTTGCACCATATTGACGATGCGGCGGAACTCAGGAAGCGCCATGCCAGTGTTCGCGGCGATGTCGGTGATTTCCGCGCGGATGCGATCAATCGCGGCCTCTTCCTTCTCCACAAAGGCGGCCCACTTCTTGTCTTTCTTCGCGTTGGCAACGATCCAGGTGTCGTCAAGCTCGTTGCCGACGTAGGATTTGAGGAAGTCGATCCGCTTGATCTTGTGTCGCTCGGCCAGACGCAGCATCTGGCCACCCAAAGCGGTCAGGCGGCGGTTGAAGGCGTAGAGGTTGTCGACCAGGAATTCGATCTTGGTCGCGTGGAATTGCATTGATTCCACCTCGGCCGTGAGCTGCTCGCCCAAATCTTCGTACTTCTTCTCTTTCGCCTTCGGGAAGTCGCCTCCCGCGGCTAGCGTGTCGACACGCTCGGCCTGGAGTTTTTCGAAGGTTTTGAAAAGCTTGGTGATACGCGCAAAACGTTCAATCGCGTCGGGCTTGAGCGCGGCTTCCATCTGCGCCAGCGAAAGAGTGTTGTCCTCTTCCTCTTCTTCGTCGCGCTTGGTGCCTTCACCCTCTTCGTCGCCGTCTTCGCCTTCCTCCTTATGATCCTCAACCTCATCGTCGTCGCGGATCGTTGGGCCAGCGGTTTCTTCGGAGATCGAGCCGTCGTCTTCTTCGTTCTCTTCCTCCATCTTGTCGGGTGGAGGCTCTTTGGAGAGCATCGCGTCGAGATCGAGGATTTCGCGCAGCTGCATGTCCTCGGCGTTCAGAGCTTCGGACCATTGAATGATGGCGTGGAAGGTGATCGGGCTTTCGCAAAGCCCCATAATCATCATGTCGCGGCCCGCTTCGATGCGCTTGGCGATGGCGATTTCGCCTTCGCGGCTTAGCAGTTCGACCGCGCCCATTTCGCGCAGATACATCCGCACCGGATCATCCGTGCGTTCGCCGGTTGACGTCTTTTTGGCGGCCGCTTTGGTGTCTTTCTTGGTCGCCGCCTTTTCTTCGGCGTCGTCCTCGCCAACGGACATTTCCTCGACTTCGGCCTCGGCCTCCGCTTCGGCTTCGGCTTCTTCGTCGTTCTCGACGATCTGAACGCCCATTTCTGAAAGAGCGGTTTGGATGTCCTCGATCTGATCAGGGCTCATTTCGCCAGAAGGCAGGGCCTCGTTGAGCTCATCGTAAGTGAGATAGCCCTTCTTCTTGCCCTTGGTCATGAGCTTCTTGATCGCGGCCTCGTTGAGGTCGATCAGCGGTGCATCATCTTTGTCTTGTGTCTTTGCGGTCGAAGCCATGCCGTCGTGTCAGTCCGTTTTTGCGCGGGTTTGTATCACTTACCCTTGCGCGTTTATCCCGTTCCCGCCGCGTGAAGGTTACGCCGCTTCGTTTTTGCTGCCCCTCGAAGTTTCTTCGCCGCTTCCGGTGGCGGCCTTGCGGCGCCCAAAAGCCTTGAGGCGTTCCTCGATGGACAAAAGCTGTGACCGCAATCGCGACTGCTCGGAAAAGGATCCTTCCGGATCCTCATCAAAACGCGCAATAGTGCTGGCCAGAGCCGCCTCAAGAGCCGGCTTCTGAACCAAGAGCGACACAGCTTCGGCCAGTTCCTCGCGCGCTTCGCCGGGGGGAGTGCCCTCTCTAAGGAAGGCGTATCGCAAATCGTCCGGTGGGGCGGGAAGGCCGTGTTCGCCAGATATGGCGTTTCCACCGTGCGAATCAAGCGTTTCGGTAAGCTCAATCAACGATTCAACCAACGGTGCGGTTTCTGGATCGAACTGGGCGAGCTGAAAGAGCGCCTGAGAATGCCTTCCGATCTCGGAAGGATGGCGCACAAGTCCTGAAATTACGGCGTGCAAAAGCCCTTTGCGCTGAGCCCCCGACAGAATGCGTTGAAGCGTGCTGCGGGCGCTTGGCGAGAGGGACTGGACGACCGTTGCGTTCTTTTTCCATTCGCTTGGTGAGCGGGTTTGACCGGGACGCATGCGCGGCCTTGGCGGATAGGCGAAGGCCGAAAATCGATCCAACAAGTCGCGCCGATAAAGCGCGCGAATATCGCTGTCCTGGATAGTGTCGACATGCGCCATCAGACGCGCTTTCAGCCCGGCTTTGGCTTCCGGGCTGTCAAGCGGCTGCGCGTCGCGTTCAGCCTGCCACAGCGCGTCGAGCAAGCTGGCGGGCTCGGCAAGGAGCTTTGCCATAGCCTTGGGCCCGCGTGCCTTGATCAGATCATCGGGGTCCAGCCCCATTGGCAGACGAACAATATTGAGTGATCGCATCGGCGCGAGCATGGGCAGAGCGCGGCTGATGGCGCGCATGGCAGCGCGTTGTCCGGCGGTGTCACCGTCAAAACACAGCACCGGCACTTCGACCATGCGCCATAGCATTTCGAGCTGTGTCTCGGTGAGCGCGGTGCCCAGCGGCGCAACCGCGTCATGGAAGCCGGCCTGCGCCAAAGCAACCACGTCCATATAGCCTTCAACGACAACAACACGCCCCGTTTGGCGCGAAGCCGGAGCGGCGCGGTGGTGGTTGTAGAGCGTGCGCCCCTTATCAAAAAGCGGCGTGTCGGGTGAGTTCAGATACTTCGCAACACCGTCACGCTTCCCCAAAATCCGTCCGCCAAAGGCGATCACCCGCCCGCGCTGGTCCTGAATGGGCAGCATGACCCGTCCACGAAAGCGGTCATAGGTTTTGCCGTCCTCGGTAACGATCCGCATGCCGCTTTCAGCCAACACTTGATCGTCAAATCGGGACAGATTGCGATGGAGCGCCTGTTTGCTTTCAGGAGCGTAACCAAAGCCAAACTCGCGTAAGGTCTGATCCGACAATCTGCGCCCGCGCAGATAATCAAGCGCTTCGCGACCATCAGCGCTCTGCAGGTTGTCTACAAACCAGTCCTGCGCAGCCGTTGTTACATCGACGAGCTCAGCGCGTTTTTCCGCTTTCTTGGCCGCTTGCGGATCAGGGGCGGGGACTTCCATCCCGGCTTCCTCGGCCAGCTCCTTGATCGCGTCCATGAACGAAAAGCCGCGCTGTTCGATCATCCAGGTGATCACATCGCCATGCGCGCCGCAGCCAAAGCAATGGTAGAACTGTTTTTCATCGTTGACGTAGAAGCTTGGGGTGTTCTCGTTGTGAAAGGGGCAGCACGCCTTCCATTCACGCCCCGCTTTGGTGAGCTTGGTTGTGCGGTTCACCACTGTGGAAAGCGTCACACGCGCGCGCAGTTCGTCTTTCCATTGTGGGGTGATGGTCATGCTGTGTTCTCACACAAAACCGGGGCGCAAGTCGAGAGGGGTCGGCGAGCGCCGCTCCTCGTGCACAGGCTTGTCCCCCGCCATTTGGGCGGCGAGCTCAGCTCAGCGCGGCTTTGACCAACCCGCTTGCCAACTTCCCGTTCAGCACCGCGCCGTGCTTGGCTTTGAGCGCGCCCATGACAGTGCCCATGTCCTTCATGGTGGAGGCGCCTGTTTCCGCCTTGATCGCTTCGATCGCGGCCATGGTCTCGGCCTCGCTCATCATTTGCGGCAGGAACTCCTCGATCACGGCCAACTCAGCGGCCTCGGCAGCGGCGAGTTCGGCACGGCCGCCTTGCTCGTACATCTCGATCGATTCGCGGCGCTGCTTGGCCATCTTTTGCAAAACGCTGGTCACCAGCGCGTCGTCATCGATATCCTTGCCAGACGTGCGCTCTTCGATGTCGCGGTCCTTGATCTTGGCCGAAATCTGGCGAAGCGCGGCGGTGCGCGCCTTTTCCTTGGCTTTCATAGCGGTGATGGTGGCAGCCTTGATGTCGTCTCTGATCATGGTCTTTGATGCTTTTTGGTGTTTCGTATGAAGGAAAAATGCGTGGGCCCGCTATGTCTTCTTTGTGGGCTTGGGTTTCAAGGTCTTTGCGTACTCAACGCACTGGTTGAACATCTGGCGCAAGACGTCGTCATCCTCCCAAATCTCAGGCGTGACGTAGACATAGCCGCGCATGACTGACCCATAGGAGACCACATCGCCTGTGCCGTGTTCGTCATTGTAGGCCCTCTTCTCGGCCTCCGACAGACGCACGGTCAGCACGCCGTCCTTTTGCAGCGCGCTGAACATATTGCCGTTGATCGAGGTGTACTTGTTGGCCTTCCCTTTGACTTTGAGATCGGGATGGCCCGCCACCACCTCTTCGTAGCGTGCCAGCGCGGTCGCGTAATCCAGAGAGCTCATCGTGAATACCTGTGGATGGAATGGGGCTGCCACGCGCTCTACCGCGACGAAAGCGTCTCGGCTAGGTTGACGCAGAGCCTCGCGGTGCTTAGCCGGTGAGACTTAGCACGCATCGCTGGTATCCCACTGCAAACGGAGCGCCCCATGGCCCTTTCCGCCTCTCACCCTGCGCAGCCCTCTGGTGCGACCGGAGTCCTTGTTCTGGCCGACGGCACCGTGATCTGGGGCAAGGGGTTTGGCGCGAGCGGTCACGCCGTTGGTGAGGTTTGCTTCAACACCGCGATGACCGGCTATCAGGAGGTGATGACCGATCCCTCCTACGCCGCCCAGATCGTTACCTTCACCTTCCCCCATATTGGCAATGTGGGCACCAACGATGAAGACGTCGAGAGCGCCGAGGGTGTCGCTAGTGCCGTGGGCTGCATCACGCGCGAGGATGTGACCCGGCCGAGCAATTTCCGCAGCGCTTTGGGCTTTGCCACCTGGTTGGAACGGCAGGGCAAGATTGGTCTGGCGGGCGTCGACACGCGCGCTTTAACCCGCCGCATCCGCTTATCAGGCGCGCCCAACGCGGTGATCGCGCATTCGCCAGATGGTGTGTTTGATATCCCAGCGCTGCTCGCCAAGGCGCAAGGCTGGGCCGGGCTTGAGGGTCTGGACCTTGCTATCACCGCAACACGCGAGACCAAGGAAGACTGGGCGGGTGGTTACTGGCGTCTGGGCCACGGCTATGCGCGCGCCGACTGGTCCAACAGGCCGCGTGTGGTCGCGATCGATTATGGCGCGAAGGACAACATCTTCCGCAATCTCGTACGCGCGGGCGCCAAGGTGACGGTGGTCCCGGCTAAGACCGACTTCGACGCGATCATGGCGCTGGAGCCCGACGGTGTGTTCCTCTCCAACGGCCCCGGCGATCCGGCCGCGACCGGCCAATACGCGGTGCCGGTGATCCAGCAGTTGCTAGAGGAGGATGTTCCGCTGTTTGGCATTTGTCTGGGCCACCAGATGCTGGCGCTGGCGGCGGGAGCCAAGACGGTCAAGATGCACCAGGGCCACCGCGGCGCGAACCATCCCGTGCAACGTGTGGGAGAGGGCTGGGGCGAGACCACGGGTCTGGTTGAGATCACCAGCATGAACCACGGCTTCGCGGTCGATGCCGACACGCTACCCGACACGCTCGAACAGACCCATGTGAGCCTGTTCGACGGCTCGAACTGCGGCATTGCGGTGAAGGGGAAGAAGGCGTTTGGGGTGCAGTATCATCCGGAGGCTAGCCCGGGGCCGATGGATAGCTTTTATCTGTTCGAGAAATTTGTCGGGGGGCTTGGGTGATCCGGCTTTGCCTATCTCTATTATGCCTGTTGACGGCATGCAGTTCCGGCGATCCAGCAACCAAAGCCAAGGCAGAGGCCTGTGGTGTTGAGTTCGAACAGCTCAGAAGAGCGGTGGAAAGTGCAAGCGAACTGCCACCTTACCAATCGATATCCGTCGGGAAATGCGAACTGGCTGTAGATGACACAAAGAATGTCTTGATCATCACGCCTGAGATCAAACGCAGGGCAAATGAACTGGATCACGGAGATGCTCACAGATGAGCGCCAGTTGCGCCCTTTTTAGAGTGTTTGGCACGGTGAGTGTGTTTATGGCGATGCTTCCGCCACTCGCTGCCCAAAACCCCGCGATGACGCCGCCTCCGTCTGCGACTTGGCCCGGCGCAGAGATCGTTGAGGGCGTCGCGTTCCAGGGCGATGGCTCGGTCACGCTTGAACGCGGCGCGGGCGGTTTGCCGGTGCTCGCTTTCTGGCGGCCCGTGCTTTTCAAGGAAGACACCGACAAACCCGTCGCAGGGCGCATGGATTGCAAGATCGTCGCGACCGATCAGTTCTTCACCGAAGAAGACTTCGACCCCGACGCGCGCCACGCCTCCGTCGCCGAAACCCGCAAGCAACAGGGCTTTCGCGATATGGAACGCCTGCGCGATATTGGCGATGTCATTCGTAAACTCGACGTCGTGGGCCGTCGCAAAAGCCCGCGCCAGCATTACGTGCTGAGCTACATCCTCGTGCGCGATGGCGATCGGCTGATTGATATCCGGCGCAATTGCACCTTTATCTATGGTAAGGGGGTCTCGCGGCCCGATGTGATGCCCTATGTCTATCGCTACACCAAGATCAGCTACGCTTTCGAGCCGGGGGACGGCACTTGATGCGACACCTATTCCTTGCGCCAATCGCCGCTTTTGGCCTTTCAGGCTGCAGCCTGTTGTTTCCCGAAGACCCGCGTCTTGGGGATGAGGACAAGGGCGCTTGCGAAGGCCGCGTTCGCACCAGCCTGACATATCAGGAATCCGAAGAGTTGCGGACCGTGACCGGTCTTTGGATCCCGACCTACACATACGATGTGACGAAGCTGGACTTTGCCGCGATCCAGGCGCTCTCGGTCCCCGGGACCGATGAGACTGCCGGCACGCGACTGATGCAGGAAACCAACCGCACCCAAGCGGCTGTCGAGCGGTTTATGAATATGGATGTGAGCGAGAAGGGCGCCTTCTTTCTTGGTCGTGAGCCAGCGCTTTATCGGGTCCAAGGAAAAGCGCAGCCCGCTTCGCAGATTCTCGCGAGCGGTTGCGCGCGCCAACAGCCCGATATGCGCCTCTTCGCGGTTTCCTGGAAGCAGGCGCGCTCAAGAGCCAAGATTGACCCCGACACTTCCGACAAAACGGACCCATAATGCCAAGACGCACAGATATCTCCTCCATCCTCGTCATTGGCGCGGGTCCGATCATTATCGGCCAGGCGTGCGAGTTCGATTATTCGGGCACACAGGCGATCAAGGCTCTCAAGGAAGAGGGCTATCGGGTTGTCCTCGTGAATTCGAACCCCGCAACGATCATGACCGATCCCGAGTTTGCCGACGCGACCTATATTGAACCGATCACGCCCGAGATTGTCGCGAAGATCATTGCCAAAGAAAAGCCCGACGCCCTGCTTCCCACGATGGGCGGGCAGACTGCCCTTAACTGCGCGCTTAAGCTCGAAGAGATGGGCGTTCTGGCCGAACACGGTGTGGAGATGATCGGGGCCAAAGCCGACGCCATCGACAAAGCGGAAAACCGCGAGCGGTTTCGCAACGCGATGGATGAAATCGGTCTCGAAAGCCCGCGCGCCGGGATCGCCAACACCTTGGAAGAAGCGCGCGCGGTGCTGGAGGAGACGGGCCTTCCGGCGGTCATCCGTCCCAGCTTTACGCTGGGCGGCACTGGCGGCGGTATTGCCTACAACACACAGGAATTTGAGCGGATCGTCTCCGAGGGGCTGGCGGCGTCGCCCACCACGGAAGTGCTGATCGATGAATCCTTGTTGGGTTGGAAGGAATACGAGATGGAAGTTGTGCGCGACCGCGCCGACAACGCCATCATCGTGTGCGCCATCGAGAATGTCGATCCGATGGGGGTCCACACCGGGGATTCGATCACGATTGCGCCCGCATTGACGCTGACCGACAAGGAATATCAGATCATGCGCACCGCAAGCATTGCGGTTTTGCGGGAGATCGGCGTGGAAACCGGGGGCTCTAATGTCCAGTTCGCGGTCAATCCAAACGACGGCCGCCTGGTTGTGATCGAGATGAACCCGCGCGTCTCGCGCTCCTCGGCGCTCGCCTCAAAGGCCACCGGCTTTCCTATCGCGCGCGTCGCGGCCAAGCTCGCCGTGGGCTACACGCTTGATGAGATCGACAACGAGATTACCGGCGCCACCCCGGCGAGCTTTGAACCGACGATTGACTATGTCGTGACCAAGATCCCGCGCTTCGCGTTCGAGAAGTTCAAGGGCGCTGAGCCGAACCTGTCGACCGCGATGAAGTCGGTCGGCGAAGTGATGGCGATTGGCCGCAATTTCGCCGAATCGATGCAAAAGGCGCTGAGGGGGCTTGAGACAGGTCTGGACGGTTTTAACCGCGTGCCTGAGCTGGAAGGCGCCGCCAAGGATGTGATCACCGCCGCGCTTAGCCGCCGTACGCCCGATCGATTGCTCAAGATCGCGCAGGCCTTTCGCGAAGGGCTTACGCTTGCGGAGATTCAAACGGTCACCAGCTTCGATCCGTGGTTCCTGCGCCAGATCGAAGAAATAATCGAGGCCGAGCGCGGTGTGCAGGCCCATGGTTTGCCGACCGATGCCGAGGGCCTGCGGCGCCTCAAGGCTCTGGGCTTCTCCGATCAACGCCTCGCCACTTTGGCCGTGCGCTCGGTCGGTGTGAAGGATGGACTTGCCGAAACCCAGGCCAAGCGATCCGGTTTGCTCCACGACGCGTTGCAGGCGATGGCTGGGGCGACCAGCGCGGAGGAAGTGCGCGCTTTGCGTGAGAGGCTGGGCGTGCTTCCCGTTTTCAAGCGGATTGATAGCTGCGCTGCCGAATTTGAGGCGATCACGCCCTATATGTACTCGACTTACGAGGCCCCAAGCTTTGGTGAGCCGGAATGCGAAGCGTCGCCTACAAACCGGAAAAAGATCGTTATTCTGGGTGGTGGTCCCAATCGGATTGGGCAGGGGATCGAATTTGACTATTGTTGTGTCCACGCCTGCTTCGCCCTGGCGGAGCAAGGCTATGAGACGATCATGGTCAACTGCAATCCAGAAACCGTTTCGACCGATTACGACACTTCCGATCGGCTCTATTTCGAACCTCTGACCGCCGAAGACGTGCTTGAAATTCTCCGGGTCGAGCAGCAATCGGGCGAATTGACGGGTGTGATTGTGCAGTTTGGTGGTCAGACGCCGCTCAAACTTGCCCAGGCGCTTGACGACGCGGGTATCCCGATTTTGGGGACCAGTCCCGACGCGATCGACCACGCGGAGGATCGCGAACGTTTTGCCAAGCTGGTCAACAAGTTGCGCCTCAAACAACCTGACAACGGTATTGCCTACACCCGCGACGAAGCCGCTGCCGTCGCGGCGCGGATTGGATACCCCGTGCTGCTGCGCCCGTCTTTCGTGCTGGGGGGGCGCGCGATGGAGATCGTCGATTCCGAAGCGCAGCTCGATGATTACATCAAGACAGCGGTGAATGTGTCGGGTGACAGCCCCGTGCTGGTCGATCAGTATCTCCGGGACGCGATTGAGTGCGATGTTGACGCTTTGTGCGATGGTCAGGAAGTGCGTGTTGCCGGGGTTATGCAGCATATTGAGGAGGCCGGAGTCCACTCAGGCGACAGCGCCTGCACTTTGCCGCCATATTCTTTGCCTGCCGAGATTATTGAGGAGATGGAGCGCCAGGCCGACGCTTTGGCGCGCGCGCTTCAGGTGAAGGGCCTTATGAACGTGCAGTTCGCAGTCAAAGATGGCGAGGTTTACCTTATCGAGGTAAACCCGCGCGCGAGCCGTACAGTGCCATTTGTGGCGAAGGCGATCGGCCAACCGGTGGCAAAGATCGCCGCGCGCGTCATGGCGGGAGAGACGCTTGCCGGCTTTGAACCTTTCCGGCGCACTCTGGACTATATGGCGATAAAGGAGGCGGTGTTCCCGTTCGCTCGCTTCCCCGGCGCTGACCCGGTTCTTACTCCCGAGATGAAGTCCACCGGTGAGGTTATGGGCATCGACCAGACCTTTGAAGCCGCTTTTCTCAAATCGCAATTGGGCGCGGGCATGACGCTTCCGCGTGAGGGTACGGTGTTTGTCTCAGTCAAGAACTCGGACAAGCCCGGCATCGTGCCAGCGGTCCGCGATTTGCTGAAGGCGGGCTTCCGCGTGATCGCGACAACTGGGACGCAAGCCTATCTGGCTGATCAGGGTCTGGCGGTTGAGCCGGTCAATAAAGTGGCCGAAGGGCAGCCGCATATTGTGGACAAGATCATCGATGGCGATGTCGCGCTGATCTTTAACACAACGGAGGGTTGGCAGTCTTTGCTCGATTCCAAATCGATCCGGGCAACAGCTCTCGAAAAGAAGGTTCCTTACTACACCACCGCGACCGCATCACGCGCTGCAGCAGCCGCGATTGCCGCTATCGCGCCTGATCAGCTTGAAGTTCGGTCCTTGCAAGACTATTATATCTGAACGAATACGCACGATCCCCCCACATTTCGGCGCAAAAGGGCGGCTCCCAGATGAGCGGTCACAGTTGAAATGACGCTCCATTTCGGGGCGTGGGTGGCTCAAATGGTGGATGAAGAAAGAGACGGTAATGGCGACGATGGAAAAGGTTCCGATGCTGGCTGAGGGTTATGAGCTGTTGATGACAGACCTCAAGGCCCTTCGCGAGGAGCGGCCGCTGATTGTCGATGCAATTGAAGAAGCGCGCGCGCATGGCGATCTCTCGGAGAACGCCGAATACCACGCGGCCAAAGAGCGTCAGGGCCAGGTCGAGGCGCAAATTGCCGATCTTGAAGACAAAGTCAGCCGGGCGCAGATTATCGATCCGCAGTCCCTGTCGGGTGACAAGGTTATCTTCGGGGCCACGGTGACGTTGCTCGATGAAGACGACAAGCCGCTAACTTACCAGATCGTTGGGCAAACCGAAGCCGACGCATCCCAGGGCCGCATTTCCTACACTTCGCCAATTGCGCGGGCGCTGATTGGCAAGCAGGTCGATGATGAGATCGAGGTGACTGTGCCTTCGGGCGACAAGTTCTATTTGGTCGAGAAAATCGAATTCGTCTGAAGGCGATGGGCTGAGTGCCTCAGTCCAGGCGCTTTTCCATGGCGTAAGAGTGGATCGGCACCGGTCCTGACTTACCCTCGATGGTGAAATCGCGGCGGTGCGTCACCCGGTATCCGGCGCGCTCGAACGCGCCTTTCGCCAACTCGCTCGCTTCGGTGTAAAGCCGAGGGCACCCCCATTCGCGCGCGCGTTCTTCGCACCGCGCCAACAGCGCTTCGGCCAGCCCTTTTCGCGTGTGCTCGGGGTGGCAATACAGCATGTCGAGATGCCCATCGCCCGCGCTTGGGCCCGCTTCGTCGCGCTCGAGCAAGGCGTAGGCGACCGGTAGGGCGAGCCCCGCAACCGCAATCTCAATATACGCGCCCAACTGGGCTCGGTTGGCAAACCGATCAGGAGCGTGATGTCCCGAAGACCAAGCCTCGACTTGCTCGGGCGTGTAGTGCCGTGCGCCCACCGCCTTGATGGCCGAAAGCGTGATCTGGCTTAGCCAGGTCTCATCGCCGGGTTGATATGGCCTAAGACCGTATTCCTCAGGCTGTGTCATAGCGTCTCAGCCTTGTCAGACCGCGCGTATCGAACGCGGTACGCACCAGGTGGCTTTGGCCTCAGTCTTCCGGCGTCAAGAGCTTGTGTATGTGCACGACCACATACTTCATCTCGGCGTCGTCGACGGTGCGCTGCGCTTGCGCGCGCCACGCTTCAACCGCCGCGTCGTAGGAGCTGTAGACCCCGACTGTGTGAATCCCTTCCGGGTCCACGAATTCATGGCCGCGCGGGTCTTTGACCCGGCCTCCCATGACAAGGTGGAGCTTTTGCGACGGAGTGGTTTCTTCCATGATCAGTGCCTTCTTTATCCGGGGAGGAGCAATGGCCAGCGGTGCCAACGCGCAGCCCATAGCCGAGCGCGCGCGCTTCGCAAGTCTCCCATAAGGCTGATACCGCTTATCCGGGGATGCGATTGGCCAAGTTGCGCACCGCACGGGTGGCTTGCCGACGTGTGCGGTTGCCCATGGCTCGGGTGTTTTCCGCAGCGGCATCAGCAGCCTGTTCAGCGTCGCGCTTCGATGCCGGATCGCTTGCGCTTGTGGTGTTGCCATCGCCGGATGCGTCTTGGCCTGTGCGCGCGCTTTCGAGCGCGTCGTCGATTAGCTTGATCCCATACGCGACCAGCGCGTCGGCCAACAGGTTGCCAATCGCCGAGCCGCGCTTTTTGGCCGCGGCACCCACGCCTTTGGCGGCTCCCGAAGCGGCGCCACCGACAGCGCTAGCGGTGCCGCTGGCCGCGTTTCCCACCGCTCTTCGTCCAGGCTTGGTCAGAAGCCCGATCAAAAGACCCAGCGCTATCGCCCCGCCGACCACTTGCAGAGGGTGTTGTTTGACATATTCGGTCGCCGCGCCCGCCACTTCGCGCGCTTCATCGGCGAGGGTGCGTTCGGCGATCCGACGCTCGCGCGCCTCAATCTTGGCGCGCAATTCATCGCGCGCGTCGCCTGGCGCTGGCTTGGTTGCTGGATCACTCATGGCTCTCTCCGGTGCTCGGCGGCTCTGATGGGTCGCAATGCGATTCCGCTGGCAAGGTTTCTGGTTCGTTTTCGGTTTCCATGGCCTCAGGCTTCGGGGAATCGTCGCTCGGCTCAGGTTCTTCGCTGACCATCGGATCGGTTATACCGAAAATTTCAAGTATGGGCACTCGGGCAAACCAAAGCGCCAGTATGGCGATGAGACCGGCGATGAGTCCGCGATGCCCGTCTGCGTGGATCTTCGCGATTTCGAGCACATCTTTGGCGCCGTCGCCGATTGTCCCGGCGACCCGCGCGGCAACGGCTTTGCCCGATAGCGTGTGCCTCGCATGCTCAACGTCGGCGACGAGCACAGCGAGCGCCGCGTCGCGCAAGGCTCTATCTTCGCGGAACCGATGAGGTAGACGGCTCCCGCCTCTTCCCCGTCGTCTGAGGCCTCGCCGATGGCAGGGCTAGCAAACATTTCCGCAATGAGCCGGCCCTTTGAAGCAGCCACATAGCCCAGAGC
>CALCCG010000075.1 GCA_937899785.1 uncultured Erythrobacter sp.
TTCTCTTGATCTGTTTCTGGTATCTCAAGCCAAGCGCTGGTGCGGCTGCGATATATGCCTGTGTGGTCAACCGCGTGGGCGATCTGTGCTTTATGCTCGGCATCTTTGGCACCTTCCTGGTGTTTCAGACGACCGAGATTGACGCGATCTTGCGCGCAGCGCCGACGATGAGTGGGGCCACAATTGGCTTTGCCGGCCTACGCTTGCCGACGATGGATATTCTGTGCATCCTCCTTTTCGTCGGCGCGATGGGCAAATCCGCGCAGCTTGGCCTGCACACGTGGCTGCCCGACGCGATGGAAGGCCCCACGCCGGTTTCCGCGCTGATCCACGCCGCGACCATGGTGACGGCGGGCGTGTTCATGGTCTGCCGCCTGTCGCCCATGTTCGAAGCCGCTCCGATTGCGTTGACGATGGTCACCGTGGTGGGCGCCGCCACCTGCTTCTTCGCCGCGACGATCGGCACGACGCAGTGGGATATCAAGCGGGTGATTGCCTATTCGACCTGCTCGCAGCTCGGCTATATGTTCTTTGCCGCAGGCGTGGGCGCTTATGGTGCGGCGATGTTCCACCTGTTCACGCACGCCTTTTTCAAGGCGCTGCTGTTCCTTGGCGCGGGCTCGGTCATCCACGCGATGCACCACGAACAGGACATGCGCTATTATGGCGGTCTGCGTAAGGCGATCCCGATCACTTTTGTCGCCATGCTGCTGGGCACGCTCGCGATTACCGGTCTTGGCGTTTATCACACGGGCCTCGGTTTTGCCGGCTTCTGGTCGAAAGACGCGATTATCGAAGTTGCCTTTGCGCGCGGCACGGGTGTGGGCACGTTAGCCTTCTGGGCGGGTGTCATCGCGGCTTTGCTGACGAGCTTTTATTCCTGGCGCCTGATGTTCCTCACGTTCTGGGGCAAACCGCGCTGGATCGAGAGCGAACATGTTCAACACTCGGTGCACAAAACGCCCGAAGAGGCCGGCGCAGACACAACCGGCGGCTATCACCCGCATGAGAGCCCTTATTCGATGCTGATCCCGCTGATCCTCCTGAGTGTGGGTGCGATCGCAGCGGGCCAGGTGTTTGCGCCGCAATTCCTCGACAGCGCCGAGTTTTGGGGCGGATCAATCTTCTACAACGAGAACCTGATCCACGCGATGCACGCGGTGCCCTATTGGGTGAAATACGCTGCGCTGGTGGTGATGGTCCTCGGGTTCTGCGGAGCGTATTACGCCTATATCCTCAAGCCCGACGTGCCGGCGAAGTTCGCCAAAGCTATCGCGCCCTTGCACAACTTCGTGTTCCGCAAGTGGTATTTCGACGAGCTCTACGACCGCATCTTCGTCAAGCCCGCCTTTTGGTTGGGCCGCCAGTTCTGGAAACTGGGTGATATGGGCACGATCGATCGCTTTGGACCCAATGGCGTGGCCTGGGCGGTCCAGCGCGGCGCTTCCGCCGCAAAGGTCATGCAGTCCGGCTATCTCTACACCTACGCGCTGATCATGCTTCTGGGCTTGATCGCCGGCACCACTTACGCGCTGCTCTAGGGGATTCATTCGAGTTATGGACGCCTTCCCCCTTCTTTCCACGATGATGCTTGTGCCACTGGCCGGTGCGATCGTTGCGCTCTTCGTCGGAGCAAACGCGGCACGTTGGACGGCGGTGATTGCCACGCTGGTGACGTTCGGTCTCGGTGTGCTGCTGTGGACTGGCTATGAGATCGGGGGGGCGCAATGGCAGTTTACCGAGCGCGCCGAGCTGTTCGCTGGTTTCTCTTACGCGCTGGGTATCGACGGTATTGCGCTGCTGCTGATCATGCTGAGCGTTTTCCTGATGCCGATCTGCATCGCAGCCAGCTGGGGCGCGATCCAGAAGCGCGTCGGTGAGTACATGTCGGCCTTCCTCTTCATGGAAACGCTGATGATCGGCACGTTCGCCGCGCAGGATATCTTCCTGTTCTACGTCTTCTTTGAGGCGGGCCTGATCCCGATGTATCTGATCATCGGCGTGTGGGGCGGGGACAACCGCATCTACGCGAGCTACAAGTTCTTCCTCTATACGCTGCTCGGATCGGTTCTGATGCTGATCGCAATGTTCTGGATGGTGGCGCAAGCGGGCACTTCAGACATCCCGACGCTTATGCAGTACGACTTCCCGGCGGGCGCGCAGACCTGGCTGTGGCTGGCCTTCTTTGCAAGCTTTGCGGTGAAGGTGCCGATGTGGCCGTTCCACACCTGGCTGCCCGACGCGCACGTGCAAGCGCCCACGGCGGGATCAGTGATCCTTGCCGGTGTGCTGCTGAAACTGGGCGGATACGGCTTCCTGCGTTTCAGCCTCCCGATGTTCCCGCAAGCCAGCGCGGACTTCGCCTGGCTCGTCTTTGTGCTCTCAATGGTCGCCGTGGTCTACACCTCGCTCGTCGCGCTGGTGCAGCACGATATGAAGAAGCTCATCGCCTATTCGTCCGTCGCGCACATGGCGATCGTGACGGTTGGTCTGTTCTCTTTCAACGTGCAGGGCCTTGAAGGTTCGATGATCATCATGCTCAGCCACGGCCTTGTGTCAGGAGCGCTCTTCCTGTGCGTGGGCGTCATTTACGACCGTCTGCACACGCGCGAGATCGACCGTTACGGCGCGATCAGCAACAACATGCCGTACTACGCGCTGTTTTTCCTGCTGTTCACGATGGCGAGCATCGGTTTGCCGGGCACGAGCGGGTTTGTTGGCGAATTCCTGTCGCTGGCGGGCATTTATCAGGTGTCGACCACCGTGGCGCTGATCTGCACGACCGGCATCATCCTGGGCGCCGCTTACATGCTCTATCTCTATCGCCGGGTCGCCTTTGGGCCCGAGAAGAACGAGGACGCGCAAGCCATGGGTGACATCACGGCGCGCGAATGGGCGATGCTCGCTCCAATTGCCGCAGTCGTGATGTGGATGGGGGTTTATCCCGAAAGCTTTCTTGCGCCGATGCGCGCTGACATCGCCGTGCTCGACGCGCGGATCGCTTCCGCGACGCCCGAGAGCGACAGCCAGCTTGTTGTGGGTCCGCCCAAGGCTAAGGCGGCCAACGCAGTGTCCGCTGTTGAAGGCCACAATGAGGAAGGCGCACACTGATGGATTTTGCGACTTCCTTCGCGCTGATCACGCCAGAATTGATCCTGACCGGAGCGGGACTTGTCCTGCTGCTTTGGACGGCGTGGGCGGGTGACAAGGCGGCCAAGCCAATCGCTTACGTGGCGGCGCTGACCTTCTTCGCAGCGGGTCTGACGCTGGTGCCAGGGCTGCACTCCGGCGCCACGGGGCCGGACACGTTGGCGTTCTTGGGCCTGCTCAAGATCGATAGCTTTGCGCTGTTTTCTAAGGCGCTGATCTATCTGGCGGCCATCGGCTGTCTGCTGATCGCGCCCGCCTTCTTCAACAGTGAAGCCGCTGGGGTCGAGCAGGGCATGCGCGCGGAATATTCCGTGCTTATCCTTTTCGCCGCCCTGGGGATGAGCATCATGGTCTCGGCCAACGACTTTATGTCGCTCTATCTCGGGCTCGAATTGAATTCGCTGGCAGCTTACGTGCTTGCCTCGATCCTGCGCGCGGACACGCGCTCAGCGGAGGCTGGACTCAAATACTTTGTTCTCGGCGCGCTGGCCTCAGGCATACTGCTCTATGGTATGAGCTTGCTCTATGGTTTCACGGGTGGGACCGACTTTGCCGGCGTGCGCGCCGGGCTGACGGGTGAGTTGGGTACGGGCGCCCTGTTTGGCCTCATTTTTGTGATGGCCGGTCTCGCGTTCAAAATCGCCGCCGTGCCGTTCCATATGTGGACGCCCGACGTCTATGAAGGCGCGCCGACGCCGGTGACCGCGTTCTTCGCGACCGCACCGAAGGTTGCCGCCGTGGCGCTGACGGCGCGCGTCGTGTTTGAAGTGTTTGGCGCGCAAGTGGAGGCTTGGCGTCAGATCGTCATGTTCACCGCGCTGGCTTCAATCATCTTTGGCGCTCTGGGTGCGATCGGGCAGGAGAACCTCAAGCGTCTGCTGGCCTATTCCTCGATCAACAATATCGGCTTCATTCTGCTGGGGCTGGCGGTTGCCAACGAAGCGGGCGCCTCATCGATGCTGATTTACCTCTTCATCTATGTCGCGATGAGCCTTGGCAGTTTCACCGCGCTTCTGATGCTGCGCAGCGACAGCGGCGATCTCTACGAGACGTTTGGCGATATCTCAGGGCTAGCGGTGACGCGTCCGGCGATCGCATGGGGTTTGTTGTTTCTGATGTTCAGCATGGCAGGCATTCCGCCCCTGCTGGGCTTTTATTCGAAGTTTGTGGTCTTCCAGGCGACCGTCGAAGCGGGCCTTATCGCCTTCGCCGCTATCGCCATCGCTGCGAGCGTGATCGGTGCGTTCTACTACATCAAGTTCGTGAAGGTGATGTTCTTCGACGAGCCCACCGACCTTGTTACTGGCAAGAGCGGGGTGGCAAACTGGACGATCCTGTTCCTCACGGCCGCGATCATTTCGCCGCTGGGCTATTTGCTGACCCCTTCGTTGAGCGATCTGGCAAACAAAGCCGCGGGCGCGTTGTTTCTCTCGGTTTGATCGGTTCAACCATCAGAATTATCGAGGAGACCGGGTCCACTAACGCGGATTTGGCTCAGAGTGTTCGCGATGGGGACGTGCGAGAGGGTCAATGGCTCGTCGCGCGCCGACAGAACGCGGGGAAGGGGCGTCAGGGTCGCGAATGGTTCGACGGTTCGGGCAATTTCATGGGTTCAACTCTTGTCCGATTGGACGAGGGTGATCCGCCGCCAGCCACGCTAAGCTTTGTGGCCGCGCTTGCACTACACGATGCTGTGTTCGAGAGACTGCACTCTATAGTTGAGCCAATGCTTAAGTGGCCGAATGATCTCATGATTGAAGGCTGCAAGCTATCTGGCATTCTTCTGGAAATGGTGGGTGACTTTGTCGTGGTTGGTATAGGCGTGAATCTAGCCCAAGCGCCCGAGATTCCGGGTCGTCTGACATGCGCGATTTCCGATTACACCAATGCGCCGGGAGTTGACGAATTCTCGAAAGAGCTTGCGATGGCCTTTGAAGAACGCGTTCATGACTGGCGTACCATTGGCCTTCGCGAGACTCTGACTGAGTTCACTATCTGCTCTCAGCATTGGATCGGTGAGACCACCACAGTTCACGACACCGACGGCAGTAGGATTGAAGGCGTCTTCGCCGGACTTGAAGAAATCGACGGCGGGCTGCGCCTTCGCTTGGCTGATGGCTCACAACGTGTCATTCGCGCAGGCGACATTCTCTAAAGGGAGCTTGTAAGATGCTGTTGGCCGCTGATGTCGGTAACACCAATGTCGTCTTTGCGCTGTTTGATGACGCTGGAAAGGACACACCTGAGTTAAAGGCACGCTGGCGGATCGCCACCGATCCACGCCGTACGGGTGATGAATACGCGGTGTGGCTGCTTCAACTGCTCACCATCGAAGGCGTTGCGCGCGACGATATAACTCGGATCATTTTTGCCTCTGTTGTCCCGCGCGCCGATCACAACCTGAGTGTTTTGGCGCAAAAGTATTTTGGAATTACGCCCTTGTTCGCCGGGCAGGGCGCGGCGCGCTGGCGCTTTGAGATCGACGTCGATCAGCCCAGTTCGCTGGGGGCGGACCGCGCACTAAACATATTAGCGGCGCACCATAAATATGGCGGCGATATCGTTGCGGTCGATTTCGGCACCGCGACCAAGTTTGAAGCGATTGACTTTAACGGCGCCTATAAGGGCGGCTCTATCGCGCCCGGGATCAACCTGTCACTCGACGCGCTAGTGGGCAAGACCGCGAAGTTGCCACGTATTGCGATCCGCGCGCCAGACAGCAAAAGCGTCATCGGGCGCAACACCGAAGACCAGATGCTCATTGGTGTGTTTTGGGGCTATGTTGCGATGATGGAGGGCATCATTGACCGCATGAAATCCGAGATCGGGCGACCAGCCAAGGTCGTTGCCACTGGCGGTCTCGCAATCCTTTTCGACGAGGCGACCGATGTGTTCGATCATGTCGACGCCGATCTAACGATCGAGGGGCTGGCGATCCTCGCTCGGCAGGCCGAGGCCGAAGACTGATTTTTCTGCAAAACTGAGACATTTCAAACACGTGAAAAAAGACTTCACTCCCGAAAACGAACTGCTTTTCCTCGCGCTTGGCGGCTCGGGCGAGATTGGTATGAACGTCAATCTGTATGGCTGCGACGGCAAATGGATGATGGTCGACCTGGGCATGACCTTCTCTGGAGGCGAGTATCCCGGCGTCGACCTGGTCTTTGCCGATCTCGATTTCATCGAAGAGCGCGCTGACGATTTGCTCGGCATTGTGCTGACCCACGCGCATGAGGACCATATCGGAGCGATCCCGTATTTTGCGGGCGAGTTGGGCGTTCCGCTCTACGCGACGCCGTTCACCGCCGATCTGGTGGCGCGCAAACTGGAAGAGGCTGGCCTGTTGGGTCAGGTCGAGCTTAACATCATCGCCGAGGAACAAGGGTCGTTCGACCTTGGGCCGTTTGGTGTCACTTACATTCCGCTGGCCCACTCGATAGCCGAAGGCAACGCGCTGCTGATCGACACGCCCTATGGCCGCGTCTTCCACACGGGCGATTGGAAGCTCGACGAAGAGCCGATCATTGGCGAACCGACCACCGAAGAGGAGCTTCGGGCGATTGGTGAAGAGGGCGTGCTCGCGCTGGTGTGCGACAGCACCAATGTCTTCAATCCAGAGCCTTCGGGTTCGGAAGGCGCGGTGCACAGGGCCATGATGGAGGAGATCGCGGCTCACAAAGGAAAGCGCGTGCTGGTGACGACGTTTGCGAGCAATGTTGCTCGTCTGCAGACGTTGGGAGAAGTGGCGCGGGAGACCGGACGGCAGATCTGCGTGGCCGGACGCTCGCTCGACCGCATTATCGAGGTCGCGCAGGACAACGGTTATCTTGCCGATTTTCCTGAGCCCATCGACTTTAACACCGCCATGCGCCTGCCCCGCGGTGAGGTGTTGATCCTGGCGACCGGAGGGCAGGGCGAGCCGCGCGCTGCGCTCAGCCGCATTGCCGATGATAGCCACCCGCTTGAGCTTACCAGCGGCGATGTTGTGCTGTTTTCATCGCGCGTCATACCAGGCAATGAAATTGGAATCGGCAAAGTCCAGAACCAGCTCGCCGCCAAAGGCGTTACAATGGTGACCGATCGGCAAAGCTTGATCCACGTCTCAGGCCATCCCGGCCGGCCGGAGCTGGAAGCGCTCTACTCTTGGTTGCGTCCTCAGACCTTGGTTCCAGTGCATGGTGAAGTTCGTCATATGCGCGAACAAGCTCGGCTTGGCGCGGCGTGCCAGATTCCGCACAATATCGTCCAGACGAATGGCGATATTGTCAAACTCGCGCCCGGGGCGCCTGGAGTTCTCGCTCCGGTTGTGAGTGGCCGTCTCGCTCTTGATGGGGATATCATAGTCCCTGCGGATGGGGAGGCTATCGCAATGCGCCGTCGTATCGCGAACGAAGGGGCCGTTGTCGTCGCGCTGGCGCGTGGCGCTGCTCCCGCGATTGAGGCGATTGGTCTGCCCCTCGACGAAGACATGCCCGAATTCATCGAGGAAACGCAAGAAAGCGTTCTTAAGGCGATCGGCAAGCTGCGGGGCAAAGACGCAACCGATCCCGCTGCAGTGCATGAAGCTGCCCGGCTTGCCACGCGCCGTTCAGCCCGGCGCTGGTCGGGCAAGAACCCCCAAGTCCGCGTTATCATGCCCGCGACAAGCGGCGCCTAGGGCGATTGAATGCGATGGAATGGACCTCGATCCTCGCGATCTACTTCCTGATTTGGGTGATGAGCGCGTTCGTGCTGTTGCCCTTTGGGGTAAAAACGGCTGAAGAGGCGGGCGTTGAAAAGGTACCGGGCCAGGCCGACAGCGCACCGGCGAATTTTCGCCCTGGACGGCTGATCATCCGGGCGACCATCATCGCGGCAGCGCTCACTACAATTTATGTGCTGAACTATGAGTTCGAGTGGATAACCGCTCAGGATCTTGACGTGTTGCCGCAGCCCCCAAAACAGCTTGGCCCTTCGGACTAAGAGTTCCTATTTGCGAAAGCGCTCGATGCTTTGCGCCAAGGCGACGTACAGTTTGCCCATATCCGAGCCCAAGATCGTGACGCTCAAGGCGTTGCCATCGCGGGTGGAAAGCATGGAACGCAGCATCGCTTCGAAGTCGTGAATGTAGCGGTTGACGGTCGCCTGGAAATCGTCGTCGTTCTGATACAGGTCGGCAATGGCGCGCGCGTCGCCGCTTTCGACCAAACGCACGGCGCGCCGCGTGAAGATTCCGCGATCGCCCTTGAGATAGGCATGCCAGGCCGTGTCAGGCACTTCGCTTGATAGCGCGTTGCTGAGGTCAATCGAGGCGGAGTTGAGGCTGTCAGTAATCAGCGCCATACGCCGCGCAAAGTCATTACCAACCTGCTCTTCGGCGAGTTCGCGGGCGCGGGCCACGCGCTGTTCGAGATTGCCAGTCAACTCGTTCACTCGGGCCAATTGGTCGCGCAGTTGGATCGTGGCTTCGCGACCTACGCCAGAAGCGTGAGAAGCGGCCTGTTCGAGTTTTCCGATCGTCTCAGCGCTGTCGTTGCGCAGCGCCCGCTCAAGAGCGGCCACTGCGTCACCGCTTAGCTTTTCTGCGAGCCCCGTCACCTCGCTGCGTGCGCTTTCGTCGAGCGTTTCGATGATGGCCTTGGTCGCCTCTTCCAGCTTGTTCAAAGCCTCGATCAGCGCTCCTTGCGTCTCGCCAGCGTAAGTCTCGGTGTCCTGAGCCAGCCTCTCAAGACCGCCGCGCAACCCGTTGAGTTGGGCCAGCGCCTCCTCGGAGCGATCCGCTACGCGCGCTTGCAGCGATTCGAGCGTCGCGTCCGCTTGCTCGATCCCTTCGTTGGTTTGGATAAGATAAGAAGCAAGATCTTCGCCTTTCTGGCCAATCGTGAACATCGAACCGCTTAGCTTTGTCGAGCGCGCCTCCAGCCCTTCAAGCGCGAGTGAAGCCGTTTCAATCGCAGAGGGAAGGTCTTCGCGGCTGTGTTTAGCGCCCGACTGAATGATCTCAAGCATGCGGACGCTCGCATCGGTGAGCTTGTTGAGACTGGCTTCGGTCTCCAAGAGCGATGCGCGCTTTGCATCCAATTGTTCGCTAAGCGCGCCCATGCCTTCGCCAAGTCCAGCGCGTGTATCGTCTCCCAGCTTTGCGACCTCAGTCATAAGAGCGCCAAGTTGGTTCACTCGTTCGACCATAGCATCGCCATGCTCCGCAAGCTTCTCGGTCTGCGCAATCTGAGCCTCGCGTTTCTCGGCGAGCGCGTCATCAAGTTTGCTGAGGCGCTGCGCGAGAAGCTCGGTCGCCTGAACTTCGCGAGTTTCAAAGTCGGATTGGCGGCGGGTGATCTCCTCGAAAAAGTGAACATCGCGCTGTTCAAGCTTGTCGTCGAAGCGGCCTGCCTCTTCGTTGAGCTCCTTAATCCGCAAACGCGAGGCTTGCGCGGCCTGGAGGTCCAGCTTGGAGAGGCGTTCAACCATGGCCGCTATCTCCTCTTCCCATCGCGCCTTGGAAGCGCGCATCTGCTCAAGCGCTTCGGCCTCGGCGTCGCGCATCTTGCCTGAGATGGCGCGGGTTTCCGTCTGGAGCAGCGTGATGCGTTCGTTCATCGCGGCCAACGCCTCGGCTTCGGTGTCGCTAATCGATCCGCGATACTGCGCGGCCTGATTTTGCAAAGCGGTGAAGCGGGCGGCAAGGGTTTGCTCAATCTTGGCCAGTTGCGATTCGAACCCGCTAAGGGTCTTGTCGATCTGGGTCGTAAGCGCGGTAACCTGGTTTTCGCTGGCGGAACCAAACTCATTGAGACGCTCAAATCCGCTGATCAGCTTTTCCAGCTGCTCGCGCGCAGTGCGCCCTGTGCTGCCGATCTGGTTGTTTACATCGCGCGCCGACGCGGTGATTACCGGCAGGTCGTCGCGCAACCGCGTCATGTTCCCCAGCGCTGTGTCGCTTGCGGTTCCAATCGCCTCCACTTGCGCGCCGTTGGTCTGGATCAGATCTTGGAGTTCCGATGCGTTGGTGGAGAGGCGCTCCGCCGCTATCCGCCCTAGTGTTTCAAGGTCGCGTGACTGCGAAGCCAGAAATTCGCGAGCAAGGCTTAGCTCGCGGTTGACGACGCTAAGACGCTCTTCAAGCTGGGCGCTTTCCTCGCTGAGCGTAGCGGCGGTTGACGCAAAACGTTTCGCCTCACGGGTCGAATTGCGCATGGCGAGCATCCACACAACGCACACCAGCAAAACAGGAACAGACCAGTCGATGATCCACCGAACCCATTGCGAAGGCGCCGCGTTTACCGCCACCATGAGCTCGCTTCGGATCGCCCAGCCGTAAAGCCCGGTCCATGCGAGGATCGCTATAACAGCCAGAGCGGCCAAGATTCGGCCGACATAGGGTGAACCACCTGTAGAGGGTTCAGCCGCCTCGTCGGCATCAAAAAGTGCCGGCTCTGCTTCAACTTCGGCGCGTGCGGTCTCTTCAACCGCCTCTTCGCCACTACCGGCAGGGCTTTCGGATGTTTCGCCTTCGACGGCTCGAATGATCGGGTTCTTTCGTGACATTCCCCATTTATACCACACCGGGCCTTCGGATAAACCCCGCCTTAACCTCAATCCGTTAGGACCCTGAGGCATGGCCTATGAAAACGGTGCAATGGATGCGACTTTGGCAGCCGCTGCGGGCGATGATCCCGCGCTTTTGCACGAGTTACGCAGTGCCTTTCTGGAAAGCGCCAACAAGCAGCTCGACCTGTTGCGTCGCTCGCGCTGCGACGGGAACTGGAACGTGGCGGCGATGCGGCTTAAAGGGCTTGCAGCGAGCTTCCACGCAGAAGACCTTCTGCGTGCCGCACAAGGCGCGCTCGAATCCGCGCCCGGTGAACCGACATCGATCAGGGCGATCGAGGCGGTTCTTGCCAACTTCGAGCCCGAGTGCTGAGCCCTGTCCAAAACGCCCCCGTCACACGTGACGATCGCCGGAAAACCACCCGCATTATGACGACCTTGGTTCAGCTAACCCGGGTTTAACCATAAGGTTCTATTGCCTAGATTGGTAACGTGATGGCCAAGTCTTTGGCCGCGTCGAAACGAGGATTGCGCGTTGACGAGCGCTGGTGTGAGCCCTGTCGAAAACGTTTTGCGAGACGAGCTCGCCCGCGCGGATCGCGTGTTGGGCAGTGTTGCGCCGGTTCTTGCGCATCTCTTGGCCAGTTCCGGACATTCGATGGTCAGCGACGCCGTCCTTGCGCGGCTTCGCGGAATGCTCAACGATGTGGCGGCGCAGTTTGCGGCGCGTCTTCCGGATGAGGGGGAGGGCGCGCTGAATAGCAGCGCGGACCAGGTCGACGCTTTGGCCAAACAGCTGGCCACCGATGCGTCGCTTCTGGGGTATCTCCACACGGTCGCGATTGAAGGTCTGTTGACAGAACGGCTCGAACAGCGCGCGTCGATCGATCCAATTCTCAGCCCTTTGTGGCAAGAGCTTATCGCCTCAACCGATCCGATGATTGCCGAAATTGCGATGCAGGCGCTTGCAGCCCAATCGCGCTTCATGCAAGCGCAACGCCGGATGCAGCATCCGATGGGTGAAATGCCTCCGGATACGTTGGAGAGAGCTCTGGAGGTGCTGGCGCGCGCGCCATCGATCTCGAACCCCGCAGACGCAGAAAGGGCGATCGGACTACTTAAGTCCGACTATGATGAAGCGGAGAGCCGCGCGGGGCAGATTGCGCGGCTTGTAACCGCAATGCGGGGCGGCACGATCGTGGCGCTTGAACTGGAACACGCCGGTTTTGCTCTCTTCGCCAGCGCGCTGGCGGATCGGACCGCTCAACCGCGAGAGCGAGCGGTTCTCGCGTGCCATAAACGGCAAGGTGCGCGCCTTGCGCTTAGCTTGCGGGCGGCCGGGCTCGACACCGCGGCAATCGAACGCCAGTTTCTCACGCTCGAGCCCGAGGAGCAGGCGCCCTACGGCCTCACCAACCTTTCAGTGGAGACAGCCCGCGCGTTGCTGCTTCAGTCTGGCACTCCTGGCGTTCAGCCGGAGCTGAGCTGATGGAGCGTCAGGCCAGCCTCCTCGCCGCGCGCGGCGTTACCGATGATCGTGATCGGTTGCTTTCAGCCGATGACCCGCTCGCCGATCTTCACGCGCGATGTGGCGGCACGCTGCCCGGTACGCTCGCTGTACCCGAACTGCTTGATTTGGTGCAGCAAGGTCGCCGGCTTGGACTGAAAATTGCCAGGGAGTTCAGCGCTTTTGATGGCGTAAACATGGTTTCAGGCTTTGTCCGTGTTCACCCTAGGGATGGTGAAGTGGGCGGGGGATGCGAGCTCTTCATTGACAACTGGCAGAGCCAAGTGGCCCCCGAACCCAATTCGCGCGACACCGCCCAACGGCTTGATGCGATCGATCGCGCGTGCGCCGAAGCGACTGCGAGGCTCGATCGTGACCAGCGAGTGCAGATTTTCGACGTAACGGGCCCTGATCTTGATCTCTTGCGCGAGGCGCTGTCTCAGTTTCGCGGAAGCGTTTGGACCGATCATGTCTCGATCGAAGGTATGGCTCATCGGCAACCGATGCATTGGCGTTTGCTTGATGGAGCCCGATGCCGTTTGCCGGGATCCCAGCGCTCTTGGCGCGCGCGGCTCCTTCCTGTTGGCCAAAGCAACGGCGCGCCGCTTGGATTTGAACTGTTCCTGGTGGCAGACTACCCCTTTGATGCCGACGCCTTGGATGCGGAAAGCGCTTCGGCAGAACAGACCCACACGCAGATCATAGGTGCCTCGGTAACCCCGGTTCTGCGCCAACCGATTGCGCGGATTATTGCCAACGCGGAAACCATCCGGTCGAGGCTCGCCGGTCCATTACGCGCAGAATACAGCGAGTATGCGGGCAACATTGCGTCCGCCGGCCAGCATCTTGGCGGCCTTCTTGATGATCTGGCGGACCTTGAGGTTGTCGAAGCGTCTGACTTTTCGACCGCGCGTGAACCCGTGGACATGGGCGACGCGGCACGGCGGGCCGCGGGGATAATGGGCGTGCGCGCGCGGGCCAAGAATATCGAGCTCAACCTGCCAATCCCCGAAGGGTCGCACATCGCCATGGCCGAATTCCGCCGTGTCTTGCAGATTCTTATCAATCTCGTTGGAAACGCGATTGCCTACTCTCCGCACAACAGCACGGTCACCGTTGCAGCGCACACCGCGGTGGATGAGGGCACAGTAAGCCTCACGGTCAGCGATCAGGGGCCGGGCATCGCTGAAGACCAGGCGGAACGCATCTTCAACAAATTTGAGCGGCTCGGCCGCGAGAATGACGGCGGTTCAGGCTTAGGCCTCTACATTTCGTCGCGCCTAGCGAGCGCCATGGAGGGTCAGCTCGGCGTCACAAACGCAGGGGAACCCGGCGCGGCGTTTCGGCTCACCCTCCCGCTGAACCTGTCCGATTAGGCGGGTTGCCCCGGATCGCGCGAGCGATGACGGGGCGTTGCGATTTAGCGCTCGTTCAAGGGCACGTAGTCCCGCTGGACCGGGCCGGTGTAGAGCTGACGCGGGCGACCTATGACCTGAGCAGGGTCCGCGATCATTTCATTGTATTGAGCAACCCAGCCCACGGTGCGGGCCAGCGCAAACAGCGCGGTGAACATCGTCGTCGGGAAGCCGATCGCTGACAGGATGATGCCCGAATAGAAGTCGACGTTCGGGAACAGCTTCTTCTCTTTGAAGTAATCGTCGTTGAGCGCGATTTCTTCGAGTTGAAGCGCGGTTTCGAACACCGGATCCTTTACCTTCAGGGCGTCGAACACTTCGCGCACGGTCGATTGCATGACCGTCGCGCGGGGGTCATAATTTTTATACACGCGGTGGCCAAAGCCCATCAGACGGAACGGATCGTTCTTGTCCTTGGCGCGCTCAATATAGTGCGGGATTTTGTCGGGCGTTCCGATCTCGCGCAGCATGTTGAGCGCGGCTTCGTTGGCGCCGCCATGCGCGGGGCCCCACAGGCATGCAATGCCGGCGGCAATACAGGCAAAGGGGTTGGCGCCCGAGGACCCGGCAAGGCGCACCGTCGATGTCGAGGCGTTCTGTTCATGGTCAGCGTGGAGAATGAAGATCCGGTCCATCGCCTTTTCCACGGCCGGGATCACTTCGTATTCTTCGGCCGGAACGCCAAACGTCATACGCAGGAAATTGCCGGTGTAGCTGAGCGAGTTGTCGGGCTGCATGAAGGGCTGACCGACCGCGTATTTGTACGCCATCGCCGCGATCGTTGGCATTTTGGCGATCAGGCGGTGCGAGCTGATCTTGCGGTGCTCGGGGTCTGAGATATCGGTGCTGTCGTGGTAGAACGCGGAGAGCGCACCCACCACGCCGCACATGATCGCCATCGGGTGCGCATCACGGCGGAAACCCTGGTAAAAGGTGTTGAGCTGATCGTGCAGCATCGTGTGCCGGGTGATCGTGTAGACGAAGTCGTCATGCTCTTCCTGGCTCGGAAGTTCGCCGTTCAGCAGCAGGTAGGCGACCTCCATGAAGCTTGAATGTTCAGCCAACTGGCCAATAGGATAGCCGCGGTGGAGCAGCACGCCTTCATTGCCGTCGATATAGGTCAGCGCGCTTTCGCAGCTCGCGGTCGACTTATAGCCCGGATCGAACGTGAACGCGCCCGTTGCGCCGTAGAGCTTGCGGATATCGACCACGTCGGGGCCGGTGCTGCCCGAGAGGACGGGAAATTCGTGGGTTGTGCCATCGAATTCGAGCGTCGCGTTCTTGTCTGCCAAGGTGTGTCTCCTGTCCAATCCCTGCTAGCCCTCGTGCCGGGGACGCTCCTACGCGCTTTGCGCGTTGAGCCGTGCGAGGGCTTCATCCCGGCCCAAGAGGACCAAAACGTCGAAAATTCCGGGCGATGTAGTCGTCCCAGTCAGCGCGGCGCGCATTGGCTGCGCCAGCTTGCCAAGGCCCAATCCCTGCGCCTCTGCAAGCGATTTGGTAGTGGCTTCGAGCGCCTCAATTGTCCAGTCATTTTCCTTCGCAAGTGCAGTAGAAACCAGCGCCAGGCGTGCGCGGCCGTCTTCATCAAGGAGTTTGGCGGCCTTCTCGGTCATTTTAAGAGGCGTCTGCGCAAAGAGAAACTTTGCTGAATCAGCGAGTTCATCGAGATTTTTAGCACGCGGTTTGAGGCTCGGCATCGCTTTGAGCAAAAGCTTCGCATCCGATCCATTCCCCAGCCGCTTAAGGACCTCGGCGACCAGAAGGCTGTCGTCGGCCTCGCGAATATAGCGGCCGTTCAGGTTTTCGAGCTTCTTCATATCGAAACGTGAAGGGCTCTTGCCCACGCCGCTAAGGTCGAACAGCTCAATTGCTTCGGCGCGTGTCACTTCCTCACGATCGCCATGGCCCCAGCCAAGGCGCAGAAGGTAGTTGAACAAGGCATCCGAGAGGATCCCCATCTCGTCACGATAGGCTTCCACGCCCAACGCTCCATGCCGTTTGGAAAGCTTGGCGCCGTCAGCACCGTGGATCAGCGGGATATGCGCGTATGTCGGGTCTGGCCAACCACCCTCTATTGCGTCCATCGCGCGGTAGATCGGCAATTGTCGAAAGGCGTTGTTCAAATGATCATCGCCGCGAATGACGTGCGTCACACCCATATCGTGGGCGTCCACCACCACTGCGAGCATATAGGTTGGCGTGCCATCGGCGCGCAGGATGATGTAATCGTCGACCTCCGCGTTGTTGACCGAAACCTCGCTTTGAACCTCGTCTTGAATGGTGGTCTGGCCATCCAGCGGTGTCTTCAAGCGCACGGCGTAAGCTGCGCCTTCGGGCGCTTCGGAGGGATCGCGGTCGCGCCAACGTCCATCATAGCGCATGGGCTGCTTGTTTGCGCGCTGCTCGGCGCGCATCGCTTCGAGCTCCTCAGGTGTGGCAAAGCACTTATAGGCGTGTCCGGCTTCGAGGAGTTTGTTTGCGACCTCAGCGTGGCGATCTGCGCGCTGCGACTGGAAAGTGGGCGCGTCGTCGTAATCGAGCCCAAGCCAGCCGAGCCCATCGATAATGGCGTCGATCGCTTCCTGCGTGGAGCGCTTTTTGTCCGTGTCCTCGATCCGCAACAGCGCCTTTCCGCCGTGATGGCGCGCATACAGCCAGTTGAACAAAGCTGTCCGCGCGCCTCCAATATGCAGAAAACCGGTGGGTGAGGGGGCAAACCGTGTGACGACTTCGCTTGCCATAGGCGCATGTTTCCTATTCAATTGTGGTCGCCCGCAGATCGCTCCACCCTTTGGAAAGGGGGGCCAATGGCCGACACGCCGATCATTCCTATGGGAGAAGAGCCCGAACGTAGCGCCGCTGCGCTTGGGCCCGCCCCGGACAGCCTGCACAAGGCTGAAACCCCGCGCCTGTGGCAAAGGGGCCAAGGATTGTCCAGCGTTGCCAGCTCTGTTGCGCTTCGAGCGGAAGATTTCCTGGCGCAAGCCGGGTTTGACCGAGCGCCCTGGTTGGCGGTGGCGTTCGCGAGCGGCATCTTCGCTTGGTTCGCTCTTAAGACACCCTGGCATTGGGCCAGCGCAATCGGCGCCAGTGTTCTTCTTGCCCTAGCGGCTTTGGCAGTCTGGCCGCGTGGGAGCGATGCCGACGAGACGCGAGGCCATCTGCGCGCTGCGATTATCGCCGGCGCCCTTGTGTTTGCAGCGGGTGTTGCTGTGATCTGGGTGCGTTCGGAAGTGGTCGGGGCGCAACCAATAGAGCGACCCATGATCGAGCGCGTGCAGGGCTATGTCCTGGAGCGCCAGGATCAACCCGCAGAGGAACGTATCCGACTGACCATGGCGGTGCGCGACGCTTCGAGCGGCGAAAGCCGCAAGATTCGCGTGAATGTGCCGCTTGCAGAGGTGGCGCGTGTAAACGCACTCTACACTGATGACGAAGGCGGTGACGCGCTTACCGAGGGCGCTCAGGTGCGCATGCGCGTGCGGCTGATGCCTCCAGCGAGCCCAGTGCTTCCGGGCGCGTATGACTTTGCCCGAGCGGCGTGGTTCAAGGGCCTGGCGGGCACAGGCAGTCTCCTTGGCCAAATCGAGGAGGTTAAGACCGCGCCTGGCACGCGCCCATTAGCGCAGCTGCAGAGGGTTCTTTCAAGCCATGTCCGCGCGCGCCTGGATGGTTCACCCGGGACAATTGCTGCGGCTTTTGCAAGCGGTGACAGAGGAGCGATCGCGCCGGAAGACGCGGACGCGATGCGCGATGCGGGGCTGACTCACTTGCTGGCCATCAGCGGGCTGCATGTCAGCGCCGTGATCGCCGCAGCCTACTTCGTTGCGCTTAAGCTGCTGGCGTTGTTCCCAGCACTGGCCTTGAGGGTGCGCTTGCCAATTCTTGCGGCCGCTATCGGAGCGCTTTCGGGGATAGGGTACACCTTGTTGACTGGCGCGCAGGTGCCGACCGTGCGCGCCTGCGTCGCGGCGATGCTGGTCTTGGGTGCGCTGGTCATGGGCCGAGAGGCGCTCTCGCTTCGGATGGTTGCTGTTGCGGCCCTTGTCGTGTTGACGCTCTGGCCAGAAAGCTTGGTTGGTCCAAGCTTCCAGATGAGCTTCAGCGCGGTTCTGGCGATTGTCGCGCTTCACACATCAGCGTCCGTTCGCACGTTCCTCAAGCCGCGCGATGAGCCCTGGATCAAGCGAACTGGACGTCACATCGCGATGCTTTTCTTGACGGGTTTGGTGCTCGAGATTGCGCTCATGCCCGTTGTTCTGTTTCACTTTCACCGGGCAGGCGTCTACGGGGCGCTGGCCAACGTCATCGCCATCCCGCTGGTGACGTTTGTTTCCATGCCGCTCATCGCGGTGGCCCTCTTACTGGACACACTCGGTCGTGGTGCGCCGGTTTGGTGGTGCGTTGGGGTTTCGCTTGAGGTCTTGCTTGAGCTTGCCCGCTTTACGTCGGCGCAGCCCGGAGCGGTGAAGCTTATGCCTCAGATGAGCGGGTTCACAATCGCGCTGTTCGTTGCGGGAGGCTTATGGTTGGCGCTTTGGAACAGTCGAGCTCGCGCTTTGGGCCTAATTCCGGTAGCGGCAGCCATTGCGTTGCTCCTGATCACTCCAATTCCCGATGTTCTGATAGGTCGGGAAGGACGCCATGTTGGCGTGACGTTGGGCGATGGACGGCTGCTCTCGCTGCGCGACACCCGGTCAAGCTACGCCCGCGACAATCTGCTCGAGCTCGCCAGCGTGACTGCAGAACCCATACCGATCGCCGATTGGCCGGGCGCGCGGTGCTCGCCCGAGTTCTGTTTGGTGGCTCTGGAAAGAGGCGGGCGCGAGTGGACCTTGCTCCTTGCTCGCAACAGCGACTTTATTGAAGAGCGCGCTTTGGCTGCGGCTTGCGAACGCTCCGATATCGTTGTGGCTTCGCGCTATCTTCCTCGTTCCTGTCGCCCGCGTTGGCTGCGCGCTGACAAACGTTACTTGCAGCGCCACGGAGGCCTGGCGCTCGATCTGGAGGCTGAGCGCATCGTAGACGTCGCCCACGGGCAGGGCGCTCACGGATGGTGGAACGGCGAGGGCGGGGCGCGATAGCCCTCCTAAGGCCAAATCGCGCCCGCTAAAGATCGCCTAATGATACCGTCGCAGCAGGCCGGCTAGCTTGCCTTGAACCTGGACTTCGCCCGGAGCATAGATTTGCGGGTCGTAGGCGGCGTTCGCCGGATCAAGCCGGACCTGACCGCCATCCTTATGCAGGTATTTGAGCGTGGCCTCTTCGCCGTGGACAAGCGCCACGACAATCTCACCATCGCGCGCGTTATCGGTTCGGCGGACCAGAGCAAAATCGCCGTCAAAGATACCCGCTTCCACCATCGAATCGCCAGAAACTTCGAGCGCGTAATGTTCGCCCGGGCCGAGCAGCGCGGCGGGCACTGGCAGCGACGTCTGACCTTCGAGCGCTTCGATCGGCGCGCCGGCTGCGATCCGCCCGTGCAGCGGAATCTCGATCACATCGTTGGCGGCCTCCGGAACGGACGGCGCGCTCGGCGTTCGCTTGAGTGGAACGACCACATCATCGCTGAGCAGCGCGCCAGCGCCCGCGCGCGGTGCCGGCGGCGAATCTTCGGGCTGCTTGATCACCTCCAAAGCGCGCGCGCGGTTGGGCAGGCGGCGGATGAAACCACGTTCTTCCAAAGCGGAGATCAGGCGGTGCACACCCGACTTGCTCTTGAGATCAAGCGCTTCCTTCATCTCTTCAAAGCTTGGGCTAATTCCGGTTTCTTCCAGACGCTGGTGAATGAAGCGGATGAGTTCGTGCTGTTTGGCGGTCAGCATTGCGATATTCTCCTTAGTCGCAGATCGCTGCCGCGTGCGACATCACGCGCCAGCTGCCAGTAGGGCACGCTAGAAAGAGGCACCGGCTGCCGAACGGCAAAAGGGCGGTGCTTTTCTTACGCTCCCGCTCACCAATAAGGTGAACGAATGAGGAACAAGTAGGCAACTCTGTTCACCGAGTCAAGCGCACAATCCCGTCAAACCGGCGCAATTCAGCCATTCTGGAGGTTGTGCACAGGAACGAGCTGCCCGGCGCGAACCGGATTGGCACCCGGCGGTCTGCTAATCAGGCAGTTGGCCTGAGCCAGCGCCATCAACGCGCTGGAATCCTGGGATCCGGCAAGGCGGACTTCGCGGCCATCGCTGACACCGCGAAGGAACTCATGACGTGCGCTCGTGGCAGGGAGGTCTTCCGCGGCTACACGCATCGTGTGCTTTGGCAAGGGATCGGTGTCGCCCGACGCGGCGCGCACCAGAGGGAGCGCGAAGAGGAAGGCGGTCACAAAGCTTGAGACCGGATTGCCAGGAAGGCCAAGGATCACCTGCTGACCCCAGTCACGCTCCTTCGTAGCCACCATGAGAGGCTTGCCGGGCTTGATCGCAACCTTCCAGAAGTTGATTTCGGCTCCCCAGGCCTTGAGCGCATCTTGCATCAGGTCGTGATCGCCAACCGACGCGCCTCCCGATGTCACCAGGATGTGCCCATTCGCTTTCGCCAGCGCGGCGGCGAGGGCATCCATGTCATCGCCCACCGGCCCTAGATTCTCGACAAGTCCTGTATAGGGCGAAAGCATCGCTGCTAGCATTGCACCATTGCTCGCCGGGATCTGAAACGGACCGCAGCGGGCCGCGTCGCTTGCCAGCTCGTCGCCGCTGTCGAGAACAGCGGTTCCCGGACGGTCAAACACCGGCAGGCTGTCGTACCCCGCCGCGCGGGCGAGCGCGATCTGTGCCGGGCCGAGGCGCGTTCCTTTGCGCAAAACGACATCGGATTTCATGAAGTCGAAGCCGGCAAAGCGCACATGCGCACCGGGGGCCGGCCCGGCTTCGCCGTTTGCAAGGGCAACGCGCTCCGCATCAATCGACGCGTTTTCCTGGATCAGCACCCGATCCGCGCCGTCCGGCATATGAGCGCCGGTTGAGATGCGCACGCAGTCGCCGGGTTCGAGCGCGCCATCAAAGGGGAGCCCGGCGCGGCTCTCGCCGACGCGGATCCATGGCCCTTCACCGCAAATCGCATAGCCGTCCATCGCGGAAAGGTCAGCCGGGGGCTGTGTTCGATTTGCGATGAGGTCTTGGCTGAGATAGGCGCCAAAGGCCGCTGGACCATCCACCCTCATCTCGGGCAGGGTCGGAGCCAGAGCGATCAGTCTCGCCTGCGCCTCTTCGAGGGAGAGCAGCGTCGAGTTCAAACGCCGTCCGCCTTCCACGTCCCCGATTTGCCGCCGTGTTTCTCGATCAGGCGAACCGCGCCGATCACCATCCCTTTGTCGATCGCCTTCGCCATGTCGTAAATCGTCAACAGCGCGGTGGAGACTGCGACCATCGCCTCCATCTCCACCCCGGTTTTGCCGGTGAGCGACGCCTTGGCGGTGGCGCGGATCGCGCTATCCTCGAAGGCGAAGTCGACCGTTACCGCCTCCAGACCCAGAGGATGGCACAGCGGGATCAGCTCACCGGTGCGTTTGGCGGCCAGAATACCCGCGACGCGCGCGGTGCCCAGCACATCGCCCTTTGGCGCGTCTCCGGCCCGGATCGCGGCAAGCGCCTGGGCGCTCATGGTGATCACGCCGCTGGCGATTGCGAGGCGCCGCGTTGGCGCTTTGCCGCCAACATCGACCATACGCGCCGCGCCGTCTTCACCCAGATGTGTCAGATCGCTCACGCGGTGCGGCCCGGTGCAGGTTGTGTAGGAGACACAGGCGACACAGTCTTAACCCGAAAAACCTGGCCGTCGAAAAGGGCCATCGCCAGCCAAAAATCCTGAAAACAGACAAGATCACAAACGCGCATAACCCGCCCCTTGCCACAAGCCGCGCGCGTAGGACAGGGGGTGCAAGCCGCGCCTTCGCCTCACCCTTCGATCAACGCGCGGGTGGCGGCCGCCACATCGCGCGCACGCATCAGGCTTTCGCCGACCAAAAAGCTTCGCACGCCGCAGATCGCGAGCCGTTCAAGATCGGCGTGCCGGTGGATCCCGCTTTCACCGACGAGCAACGCGCCTTTCGGAGCAAGCGGCGCCAGCCGCTCGGTTGTCGCAAGCGAGGTGGTGAAGGTCTTGAGGTCGCGGTTGTTCACACCGATCAGCCTGGATCGGAGATGGGTTGCGGCGCGCTCCAACTCACGCTCATCGTGAACTTCGACCAACACATCCATACCGTGTTCGCGCGCTGCGGCTTCGATGTCGGCCATCGCGGCGTCTTCAAGAGCGGCGACGATAATCAGAATCGCGTCCGCCCCGATGCTGCGCGCTTCTAGGCATTGCCAGGGATCGACCATGAAATCCTTGCGCAAGACCGGCAGCGAGCAGGCCGCGCGCGCGGCGATGAGGTAGTCTTCGTGGCCCTGAAAATAGGGCGCATCGGTCAGAACAGAAAGGCACGTCGCGCCGCCCTCCGCAAACGCTCTGGCGTGGTCAGCGGGGCGGAAGTCTTCGCGGATCAGTCCCTTGGAGGGGCTTGCGCGTTTGATCTCGGCGATGAGGGCAAACCGGGTTTGCGCGGCGCGGCGCAGGGCGGCTTCGAACCCGCGCGGGGCGGATTGCGCGCACGCGGCGGCGTTGAGATCGGCGCGCGATACATTGGCCATGCGCGCGGCGACCTCTTTTCGCGTGTTGGCGCAGATCTCTTCGAGCTTGTTCATCGCGTCAGACTGGGCCCCTAAACCGCGATCGCAATCCACCGAGCCAGTAAGTCTCGCGCGCGGCCGCTGTCGATCGCGTCCTTGGCAAGCGCGACACGCTCGAACCAGTCCGCGCCCTTGCCAGCGACGGTGAGCGCGCCGGCGGCGTTGAACAAGACCGCGTCGCGATACGCGCCGACTGCGCCATCAAGCAGGTCTTTCAGGGCGGCGGCGTTGAATTGTGCGTCGTCGCCGCGAATGGCCTCGATCGGGGCGTTGGGCAGTCCCGCATCCATTGGAGCAAGGCGCTGCATGGCAAAGGTGTTTCCGGTTACCACAGCCACTTCGTTGCCGCCTCCAAGGCTCAATTCATCAAGTCCCTCATCGCCCGATACAATCAGCGAATGCCCCGTCCCCAGCTTGGCCAGCGCGCCTGCGTAAATCGGAACATATCCCGGACGGGCAATGCCAATCAGCTGGCTTTTGACACCCGCCGGGTTCGACAGCGGCCCCATGAGGTTGAATATTGTGCGCTTGCCGATCTTCTTGCGAATGGGCTGGATACGACCCATCGCAGGGTGATGGTTCTTGGCAAACAGGAAGCAGATGCCGATTTGCGCCAGCGTCTTTTCGGCTGTGCGTCCGGCGGCGTCCATATCAAGCCCTAGCGCCTCCAGAGTGTCCGCCGCGCCCGCTTTGGAGGACGCCGCGCGGTTGCCGTGCTTGGCTACCGGCACGCCGCACGCCGCGACGACAAGGCTGACCGCGGTCGACACGTTGAGCGTGTGATGCCCGTCACCGCCTGTGCCGCACACATCGATCGCGTTGGCAGGAGCGTCGATCGGGGTCAGCCGCGCGCGCAAGGCCCGCGCCGCGCCGGCGATTTCATTCGAGGTTTCGCCGCGTTCAGACAGAGCGATGAGAAACGCTTCGATCTCCTCTTCGTCAGGAGCGCCGTCGAGCAGCGCGCCAAACGCAGTTTCGGCTTCGATCTCAGTCAGCGGATCGGTTATGTCGGGCAGGGTGCTCACGCAGCGCCTTCCAGTTTTGGTGATGGGGGCACGGCGGCGTCGATCCCACATTCGGTCAGGAAATTGGCGAGCAGCGCGTGGCCGTGCTCGGTTGCGATGCTTTCCGGGTGGAACTGAACGCCGTGCAGCGGGAGCGATTCGTGGCGGAAACCCATAACGCTCACCTCGTCCACTCCCGGGGTCGCGGCGTGGGCGTTGGCTATCAGGCAGTCCGGCACGTCCACGACTTCCAGACTGTGATAGCGCGTGGCGGTGAAAGGCGAGGGCAGGCCGCTAAACACCCCCGAGCCATCGTGTGTCACGGGGGATGTTTTGCCGTGCATTAGCCCGCCGCGCGTCACCGTGCCGCCAAAATGCTGGCCGATTGACTGGTGGCCCAGAGACACGCCGAGATGCGGGCGCGCGGCATCCGTGCTGGCGGCGACCAGATCGAGGCTGATCCCCGCTTCGTTTGGGGTGCAGGGCCCGGGGGAAATCAGGAAACCGGCGACGTTGGTTCGGATCGCTTCGGCAGCGGTCAACGCGTCGTTGCGTTCCACACGCACTTCGACCCCCAGTTCCATCAGGTAATGGACGAGATTGAAGGTGAAACTGTCGTAATTGTCGACGACGAAGATGGTCGGCGTACTCATCGGGGTGCCCCCGCAAAATGGTCCGTCGCGCGGACTAGTCCGTCGATAATGCCGGGCTCGCTCGCGGAATGGCCCGCGTCGTGCACGATCCACAGATCGCCTTTGGGCCACGCTTTTGCGAGCGCCCAGGCAGCGCCGGGCGGAGTGCAGATGTCGTGGCGCCCTTGCACAATGATACCGGGAAATTAGGCGCTGCGGCC
>CALCCG010000076.1 GCA_937899785.1 uncultured Erythrobacter sp.
GTTGGGCGCTGCGTCAGCTCAAAATATGAGTTTCGTGTGTATAATTTTGGCCTACTTTTTTCTTTCTAAAATTTGTTTTTGCCCCCCCCCCCCCACCGCGCCTTTTCGCTAGACGCAAGGGGGAGCGGGGTAGGCTGGCGATTAATCGGCAGCCGAAAGGTTCACCGCGCTGGCCTTCCCATTGCGGCCCGTTTCGATTTCGTAGTTCACACGCTGATCCTTATCGAGCGTCTGCATGCCGGCGGCCTGCACGGCGCTGATGTGAACGAAGCTGTCGTCTGAGCCATCGTCGGGCTGGATAAAACCGTAGCCTTTGTCTGTGTTGAAAAACTTTACGGTGCCGGTCTTGCTCATGATTGTTCCTCTCGAGAACGTAGGGGTTGGCCGAACCGCGACATGCGGAACGGTGGTGCGTCAAATCGTCCAGTGAAAGGAAGTCGTCGTCTGGTTTGCGCCGGGGCCCAAAAAGGCAAGCGGCGTTTTTCAAAAGTCGAAGTCCGTCGCAATTTTCGACGTTGGCTCGCACTTTTTAGAACCGTTGGAGCAAAACTTCAAGAAAACACGCATCGGCGATGCTAGGGCCCATATTATAACTGTTATTCCCAAGCGTGCTTTTGAGCGCAGACCAGCACCACATTCGCGGCAAAGATTGCAACCAGCGCGTGTCCTGGTTGCAATGGCTGGTTAGGATGCTCCAACGCTCAGGCAGGGCCGCAAGACAGCGCTTTTTGATTAGCGAGAATGCCGGGCATATCGGAATTGTCGGCAGCAAATCGCCGGATCAGCATGATGCCTTTCGCGGTTGGTGAGATGATTTCCTCACCAGCCAAGCCGTCCGTATCCTGACCATCCAACAGCAGAATGAAAGTGAAATTCGGGTCACCCAGTTCCAGATCGTTTCGAACAAAGAAATTGTCCGAATTCTGCTGATAGAATGAGATCGACCAGTACCGCGGCCACGTCACCCCTGAGATGCGAACCGGGCCATCGCTTAGATCATAAGCCATGGAGCTGATAATGCTGTCCGGATTAGCCCGGCGGGCCGCTTCCATCCGCGGTCCGTAAACCTCGTTATGATAGCACGCATTCCATCCACCGGCCGCGCCAGCGATCCGCCCTTCAATGGTCGACATCACCTTCATGGGAGCTTGGCGGATGACGAAAGCGGGCGTGCCCACGGCAACCGCGATGACTAACGCCAGGGAAAGCGCCCCATAGACGATAGGACGGCTTAGCATGACACGCGCTCCACTTTCGGCAGATCAATCTGCGGCAGGGCCGCGCGCGTCGTCTGGCTGGGATTATAGACCCGCAACATCAGCTCAAACGCCTTCTCGGGCGTTTGCTGGCTCGGCAACCAAGCCTCATCTTGAGGGGTCGCGGAGACGGTGATCACCCACTCCCCCGTGTCTGAGCGCGGCACCGAAACGCTGTTCCAACTCGATCGGTTTTGAGCGTTGGGGACGTAATGCTGGGTTTCGCTGTCGTACAAGGCGAGCGACCACCAACGCGTATCAATCGGACGACCGGATACGCGATAGGTGCAATTGGATCGAAGCGGATTGCCCTCATTGTCCGTCACACTGACAAAGTAGACCGCCTCTTTCGAAGAGAGGCCCAATGGCCCTCCGATAGCGACGCGGGCTCTCTCCACCTCTGATGCGGCAGCGGCGCCGATCTTGTCTGAGTAAAGCCAGGTTTCATCAACACGCTCAAAGGTTTCAAAGATGACATCTTGCCCGGTGATCTGACTGATCGCGTAGGCTCTCGCCGCCCAGAAGGATGCCCCGGTCAAGAAAATGACACCAACGGTCAGACCGGCAAGCTGAGTTTTGCGTCCCACAAATCGGCTCCTCATCGAAGGGTTCGAGCGAACATCAGCACTCTATGCAGACTGAAATCGATCTTTCCAAATGACGGTGTGGTCGGCGGGTGTAGCATGCGGTGACCATGGGCTGCTTTGGAGCAAAAGCGCAAGACAGCGCGCCGCTACGCAAAGACCAGCACCACATTCGCGGCAAAAATCGCAACCAAGGCGCCGCCGACGAGCCGCCCGATACTCTTGGCGAACCACAGCAGGCCCAGGACAAACACCGCGCTCGCCGTCAGCAGGATCATTTGCGTGCCCGCGAGATCGCTTGGAAGCGCTTGAGGAGCGATGCTCATGGTCGCACCGCCTATCAGCAGGATGTTGTAGATATTCGATCCCACAACATTGCCCAGCGCTAACCCCGATTTGCCGCGCAAGGCCGCTGCAATGGACGCGGCGAGTTCGGGCAGCGAGGTGCCCACCGCCACAACCGTCAGCCCGATCACAGTCTCGGGCACTTTGAAAAGTGTGGCGAGCTGGATCGCGCCTTCAACCAGCGCCTGACCGCCCGCGACCAGGATAGCGAGGCCGCCCAGGAACTGGGCTCCCGCGATGAGAATGTTGACCTTGGGGCCCTCGCCCGCTTCCTCCAGCGCCGCAGCGGCCGGGTTAAGATAGCGCCACACAATATAAATCACGATCCCGGCAAGCAGCGCAAAACCGATCCAGCGCGCCCCCACCCCACTCGCCGCCAAAGCCCACAAAAGCAAAGTCGCCGCCAAGGCAACCGCCGCGTCGCGCCGCCCGCCTCCCGTTAGCGCAATCGGCATGACGAGCGCAGATATCCCCAGGATCATTAGTGTGTTGGCGAGGTTCGATCCGACCACATTGCCCCACGCAATGTCGGGTGCGCCCTGAAGCGCGGCCTGAACGCTCGCCACCATTTCGGGCATCGAGGTCGCAAAGCCGACAATCACAAGTCCAGTGAACAGCGTCGAGACGCCCAGCTTTTGCGCGATCGCCACCGCGCCGCGCACCAGCAGTTCACCACCAAGGGCCAGACCAACAAGGCCAGCAAGGCTTAAAAGGATGGCGTTTGTCATTGGGAGGGGCGCTTATCGGAGAGGGCGGTGAGCTGCCAGTTATTTGTTTGGGCACGGTGTTGTTGTTTGGCTCGCTCTTGCTCGCACCCTAGCCTCCCGCGCCCTCCACCCTTCCACCCGGAGCCTACCGGGATACGATCCGGGTGGAAGGGTGGAGGGCGCGGTTGGCTAAGGCCGCCTAACTAAAGCAAAACCGCTTGCGCAACCGGCGCAAACGACCGGCGATGCAAGGGCGTGGGGCCATGGAGGCGCAGCGCCTCCAAATGTTCCGCTGTGCCATAGCCTTTGTTGCGCTCCCACCCGAAGTAGGGGTGATGTTTGGCTGCAGCCACCATCAGCCGATCGCGATGCTCCTTGGCAAGGATGGAAGCGGCGCTGATTGCGGGCTCGATCCCGTCCCCGCCGACGATCGCGCGCGCGGGCCAGCGCCAGTCTTCGCAGCGCCGGTTCGGGGTCTGGTTGCCATCGATAAGCACCTCGTCCGGTTCACGCCCCAAGCCCGCGCACAGATCCGCAACGCAGCGCGTCATCGCCAGCATGGTCGCCTGAAAGATATTCACCCGGTCGATCTCTTCCGGCTCGACCACAGCAATCGCGAACCGCGACGAGGCGCGGATGCCTTCGTCGAGCGCCGCGCGACGCTTGGCCGATAATTTCTTGGAATCGTTGAGGCCAGCGGGTACGCCCCCTTTGTCCTTTAGGCCCAACACGCACGCCGCCGCCACAACCGGCCCGGCGAGCGGACCGCGCCCGGCTTCGTCGACGCCAATCACCAACGGTGTATCGGCAAGCAGGGCACGATCGATCACTTCGGGAGTTTCCTTGATCATGAAAACGATCTCCAAACTTAGCCTTGTCTTCTCTTCGTCCGCCGTCATGCTCGCAAGCTGTGCGCTCGCACAATCGGGGGAAACTGCCAAAATCTCTGCGGAAGAAGCGGGCTACACGATCGAGGAAATGGGCAGCTTCAACCGCCCTTGGGCGATCGAATTCCTGCCAGGCACCGAAACGCTAGCGATTACGGAGAAGTCGGGCACGCTCAAATTGATGAAGACGGGCAGCGGCGAGACGACGACCGTCACCGGGGTTCCCGAGGTTGCCTATGGCGGCCAGGGCGGCCTGGGCGATATTGCCTTCCTCGAAAGCGAGGCGGATCGCGACGATGGCCGAACGATTTACCTCAGCTGGGCCGAAGCGGGCGCGGACGAAGGGACGTATGGCGCGGTGGTCGGCAAAGGCTTGCTCACCTGCGTTGAAGAAACCGACGCCTGTGCGATTTCGGATCTCGCCGTGATCTGGCGTCAGGCGCCTAAGGTGAAAGGGCGCGGACACTATTCGCACCGCATTCAGGTTTCGCCCGATGGCCAGTATCTCTTTATCGCCAGCGGCGACCGGCAAAAGCAAAAGCCCGCACAGGATCTGTCCAACACGATGGGTTCGATCGTGCGGCTCAACCTGGATGGCACGCCAGCGGTGGACAACCCGTTTGCCGACAAAGATGGCGTCACTCCGCAGATTTGGTCCTACGGCCACCGCAACATTCTGGGCATGGACTTTGCTCCCGATGGCAGACTGTGGGAGGTCGAACACGGGCCGGCGGGCGGCGATGAGTTGAACCTGGTCAAGCGCGAGGCGAATTATGGCTGGCCGACGCGTTCCAACGGGGACAATTACAACGGCGTCGACATTCCCGATCACACGGCGGATGATGGCTTTTCCAAGCCCGCGGTGCACTGGACACCAGTGATCGCCCCGGGCGACATGATCATCTATTCCGGTAACATGTTCGGCCCTTGGAAAGGCGACGCGCTTATCGCCGGGCTGCGCAGCGAAGCGCTGGTGCGGGTCGAAATCGATGGCGAGAGCGCGGTCGAGGTCGGCCGCTATGAAGTGGGTGGACGGCTGCGCTCGCTTGAGCAAGGCCCCGATGGCAGCATCTGGATCGCGGAAGACGGCGAAGATGGGCGAATCTTGAAACTCACCATGTGACGCGGTGATCGCCTGGTCTTGCCTTGGCAGAAGGGGCAAACTGCCCTAACCGCCCCCTCGCTATGGCCACGACCACGCCCGATAACGACAACACCGCCAGCCTGATCCCGCTCGCAGCGGTTCCGCACGCAATGGTGGATGAGCTGCTCGACCGGGTGTTTGGCGCGGATCGCCACGCGCGCACCGCCTATCGCATCCGGGCCGGAATGGAGTGTCTGAGCGCGCTCAGCTTTGCCGCTCTGGACGCTGAAGACATGCTGGTGGGCACGATCCAGTGCTGGCCCGTGGCGCTGGTTGATCCGCAGGCGCGCGCGCTGCCGCTCATCATGGTTGGCCCTGTTGCGGTGCTGCCCGAACGCCAGGGCGAAGGCTTTGGACAAGGCCTGATGGCGGCCATGCTGGATGCAGAGAGCCGCTTGGCGGCCGATGGCCAGATGCCGTTTGCACAGGTTCTGATCGGCGATGCGGACTATTACAGGCGCTGGGGCTTTTCCGCGGCGATGACCGGCGGCTGGCGCTGCCCTGGCCCGTACGAGGCGGACCGTTTGCTGGCGCGTGGTCCCGCCCTACCGGCCATGCCCGTTGAAGGGATGCTGGCGCCGTGGGCAGAGGGCCCTGAACTGGTGGAACCGGGCCCGCCGGCCTGACGTTGGAGAGCCATGCCCTACGATCCCCCGCCCTACCTGGCCGAGATGACACTGGCTGAGATCGCCGAGGCCGTGGCGCAGCGCAAGTTGCCGCCGGTGGAGAAATGGGACCCGCAAAAGATCGGCGACAGCGATATGCGCATTGCGGCCGATGGGACCTGGTACCACGAAGGCGGGGTAATCCATCGCCCCGCCATGGTTCGCGCCTTTTCGGGGCTTCTTACCCGCGACAGCGCCGGGCAGCACTGGCTTTTAAGCCCGTTTGAAAAACTGCACATCGACGTTGACGATGCGGCCTTCATCGCCACCGATTGCCAGATAAAAGGCAGCGACATCGCGTTTCGCCTCAACACCGATGACGATGTGATCGCCGGACCGGGCAACGCGATCCGCGTCGCCGGTGACCCCGAAGTGCCCGCGATCTACCTCCATGTGCGGCGAGGCTGCGAGGCGAGGCTCAACCGCTCGACCTACACCCAGCTGGCGGAGATCGCGCTGGAGACGAGCGGCGATGATTGGCTGGTGACAAGCCAAGGCGCCATCTTCTCGTTGATCGCGTCGTAGCGGCGGGTCGCGCTCGTGGCCGACCTTTTCAACCGCCTCTCAAGAGCCTTTGTTCAAGGCCATGCGCGCGCTATCCCCGATCTCTTAAGCGACGAACAACTCTCTGATGGCCGAGCGACCCCGGCGGCGGTGCTGATCGCGGTGACGGATCGCCAGCAACCGACAATTATCCTCACACAGCGCCCGCGCGCGATGCGCGACCATCCCGGGCAAGTGGCGTTTCCAGGCGGCAAGATTGATCCGGGAGAAACCGCGATCGAGGCGGCCCTGCGCGAAGCCGACGAAGAACTGGCGCTCCCGCCCGGCGCGGTGCGCGTGATCGGGCCCAGCGACATTTATCACACCGGCACAGGCTTTCTCGTAACCCCGGTGCTGGGCGTAGTTCCGCCCGATCTGGCGCTCACGCCCAGCCCGTCCGAAGTCGAAGCCTGGTTTGAAGCCCCGCTTGATCTGCTGCTGCGTCCGGGGAGCTGGACCAAGAACGAAGTGCACTGGCGCGGGCATTGGCGGCGCTATTTCGAGATGGAGTATCAGGGTTTTCGCATCTGGGGCGTGACGGCGGCGATCATTCTCAATCTGGCTCGCCGCATTGATGTGAACGCCCTTCACTACTAACGGCCCTTGTGCATGCCGACCCAATTGCCTCCCGCGCCCTGGACCACCCGGCCTGGCCTAGCTGCGCTGACCCGCGCGCTTGGCGCGGATTTTGTACGCTGGGTGGGCGGCGCGGTGCGCGATACGCTACTGGATGAAGAGGTCCACGATATCGACGCCGCCACACGCCACACGCCCGATCGGGTGATCGATCTGTGCGCTAAGGTCGGCATCCGCACCGTGCCGACCGGGATCGATCACGGCACCATCACCGCGATATTCGACGAAGGGCCAGTTGAGATAACCACGCTTCGCCGGGACGTCGCGACCGATGGCCGACGCGCCACCATTGCCTTCGCAACCGACTGGCGTGAGGACGCTGCACGCCGCGACTTCACCATCAACGCGCTCTACGTCCACCCCGAAACGCTCGCGATTTCGGACTATTTTGGAGGGCTGGAGGACCTTGGTGCGCGCCGGGTGCGCTTTATCGGCGAGGCGGAAGCGCGCATTGCCGAGGATCACCTGCGGATCATGCGGTATTACCGGTTCCAGGCGCGTTTTGGAGCCGAGCTTGACCAGCAAGCCGAAGAGGCCTGCGAGCGCATGGCCGACACACTCAAGGGGCTCAGCCGCGAACGCGTTGCAGAAGAGCTCTTGAAATTGCTCGCCCTTCCCGATCCCCACAAAACCGTCGCGCGCATGCGGACCCGCGGAGTTCTGGGCGTAGTTCTCCCGGAAACCTGCTCGGTCCATGTTGAGGCGCTCGCGGCGCTGATCGGTGCCGAAAACGCTCAGGGCTTTGCGCGCGATCCGGTGCGCCGCCTGGCCGCGCTGCTTCCCCCTTCGCCCGATGTCGCCGAGACATGTGCAGCGCGCTTGCGGCTGTCTAAAGCGCAGCGCGCGCGGCTTGTCAGCGCGGCGGAGCGGCAGATGTCCGACGCGCGCGAGCCAGAGGCGCTCGCCTATCGGATCGGCGTCGACTTCGCGGTCGACCGGCTGCTTTTGCTGGGTGAGGAAGCGCGCAAGGTTGCCGATTTTTTACCGCCCTCACTCCCGCTCAAAGGCGGAGAGATCGTCGCGCGGGGGGTGGCAGCGGGCCCTGAAGTGGCGCGGATCCTCCAAGAGATCGAGCGTCAGTGGGTCGCCGAAGGCTTTCCGGATCGCGAGCGGGTGAGCGCAATGCTTGATCAGGCGCTGCGCCAAGTCTGAGCGTTGCCACTTCCTTGCGTTTGTCCGGTTTTGCGTAAGTTCATCGGGCCTTCAGCTTGGGCACGGCACCACTTCGCAGGTGCAACACACTTGTCACAAGGGCGCGGAGTGTCCTAGGGAACTCAACGTGTGTTTCACACATTGTGGCGATACGCGCATCCCCCGGCTTTTCGGCCAATATTGCGGGCTCAAGGTGCTCTTGAACCCGAAGGTCGGCTTGTGAATCCGGTGTTCTTCGCGCGTTACAAAGCGTCTCGGTGCCTCCGACTTTGGGCGGAGGTGCCAGCCGGCCTCTCCCGGCTTGTGACAGCGGCGTGACGTAAACGACGAAAAGACTTGATGGAGTGACTAACCAATGAAGCTTGCAAAACTGGCCTTGCTTGCCACCACCCTTGCTGTGACCCCTCTCGCTGCGAACGCGCAGGATGCGGGCACCACGGTTTACAGCCAAATCGACGAAAGCACGGTTGGCACGATTGAAAGCAACGACGGAACCACAGCCGTTCTTGATACAGGCGCGTACAAGGCGCCGCTTCCGCTGAGCTATCTGGCCGAGCGTGAAGGCAAGTGGACGATCAACGCGACGAAGGATCAGATCGATGGCATGATGGCCCAGCAAGCCGCTCAAGCCGCCGCGCAGCTCGACACGGCCCTCACCGTTGGCAGCTCCGTGGTGAGCGCCGACGCCCAACCCGCTGGTACGGTTCTGGCTATGGACTCGACCGAAGACCAAATCCTCGTGAAGCGCGGCACTGGTCTTGTGAGCCTCAAAAAAGAGCACTTCGCGGTTGACGGTGCAGGCAATTTGACCGCGCTCTACACGCTGGAACAGCTTGCGACCTTCACGACCGAGGTCCCCGAAGGAGCTGAAGTGCGCACCGCAAGCGGCGAACTGGTTGACTTTGCCGGTACCGGCATGGCCACGAGCGCCAGCGCCACCACCGCCACAACGGGCGCGAGCGAGTAAAAGCTCCCCCGCCTATCGGCTAATACAAAAGAGCGCGCGGTGGTTCGCCACCGCGCGCTCTTTGCTTCTTGGAGCCCTAGGCGCGGCCCTGCCGCTCAATCGAAGCGATTGTCCTTGGGAAAACCGGTCGGTGGCATCCGGCCCGCCGCACCGCGAGCGACTTTCCACATACCGATCTCGGTTTCGGTCCGGGTCCGCTCGCCCGAACCGCCCATGGTCCAGCTTAGCCCGTCACCCAGAACAAAGGTGGTCGCGTCACTCAATCCGCCGTCCCGGTAACGCTGCAGCTGCACGCCCTGCCCGCGCGCCATCACCGGCATCTCTTCAAGGGTAAAGACAACCAGCTTGCGATTGTCCCCCACCGCCGCAACATGATCGTGACTGGCGGCGATTTCACGGATTACCACCAGCGCCGCATCCCCCTTCAGATTGACGACCTGACGCCCTTTGCGCGTCTCAGCCAGCAATTCCGCGGTTTCTGCGACAAAGCCCTTGCCCACGCTGGAGGCGAGCAAGAGCCGTCCCCCTTCTTTGTGAACGAGCATCTTGGCGATAGAGGTATCGGCCTCCAGATCGATCATGGTGCGCACCGGTTCGCCAAAGCCGCGCGCGCCGGGGAGCTTGTCGCACCCAAGTGTGTAGAACCGGCCATTGCTGGCCGCGATCAACAGCTTGTCGGTGGTCTGCGCGTGGAGGATTAAGTCCAGCGCGTCGCCCTCTTTGTATTTGAACTCTTGCGCCAGATCGACATGGCCCTTTGCGGCGCGAATCCAGCCCTTTTGGCTCAGCACCACGGTGATCGGTTCTTTCTCGATCATCGCGTCCATCGAAAACTCAATCGCCGGCGCGGCCTCTTCGATCCGCGTGCGGCGCGCGCCAATCGCGGTGTCCTCGGCGTAGTCCTTGCGGATCGCGCGCAGGTCCTTCTTCAGCCGTGTGCGCTGGCGGGCGGGGCTGCCCAACAGGGTGTTGAGATCATCCTGTTCGGCCAGGAGATCGTCTTTTTCCTGCTTGAGCTGCATCTCCTCCAGCTTGCGCAAGGAGCGCAGCCGCATGTCGAGGATCGCGTCCGCCTGCCGATCGGAGAGGTTGAACTCCTCCATCATGATCGGCTTGGGCTTGTCCTCATTGCGGATGATCTCGATCACCCGATCCAGGTTGAGGAAGGCGATGATATAGCCATCCACCAATTCCAGCCGCCGCGCGATCTGGTCGAGCCGGTGGCGCGTGCGGCGCTGCAGGATCTCGATCTGCGCCGCAGTCCAATGCTGGAGCAGTTCCTTGATCCCCATCACCATCGGCGTGCGGCTCGCATCGAGCACGTTCATATTGAGCCCGAAGCGGGTCTCCATATCGGTGAGTTTGAAGATCGATTCCTTTAGCAGATCCGGGTCCACATTGCGGCTGCGCGGGACCAGAACGATACGAATCCGCTCATCGCTTTCGTCGCGCACATCTTCCAGTATCGGAAGCTTCTTGTCGCTGATCGCCTGCGCGATCTGCTCGATCAGCTTGCCCTTTTGCACCTGGTAGGGGATTTCGGTGATGACAAGCTGCCATTGCCCGCCGCCCAGCCGCTCAATCCCGGCAGCCTTGTCCTCTTCGCTCTTCGCTTCAGGCGCTTCGAAGACGCCGCGCAGGCGAAAGCTGCCGCGCCCGGTCTCGTAGGCCTGGCTGATAACCTCAGCGCTGTCGATGATCTGGCCGCCCGTGGCAAAATCCGGCCCCTTCATAAGCTCCATCAATCGACTGTGCTCCACGTGTGGATTGTCGATCAGCTCAAGCGTTGCGTCGATCACCTCGGCCGCGTTGTGGCTGGGAATGTTGGTCGCCATACCCACCGCGATCCCACTCGCCCCATTCGCCAGCAGATTGGGGAAAAGGCCCGGCATCAGCACCGGCTCAGTAGTCTCGTTGTTGTAGGTTGGGACGAAGTCGACCGTTCCCTCGTCGAGCCCCTCCATCAACTGCATCGCGGTCTTGGTCAGCCGCGCTTCGGTGTAGCGATAGGCGGCCGCGTTATCGCCGTCGATATTGCCGAAATTGCCCTGCCCTTCGACCAGCGGGTAGCGCATCGCAAAGGGCTGAGCCAACCGCACCATCGCATCATAAGCGGCGGTGTCGCCATGCGGGTGATATTTGGCGAGCACTTCGCCCACCACGGCGGCCGACTTCTTGAACGCGCTTTCGGGTGACAGCTTCAGCCCGCGCATCGCCCACAACAGGCGCCGGTGGACCGGTTTCAAGCCATCGCGCAGATCCGGCAGCGAACGCGCGGTGATCGTCGAAAGCGCGTAGACAAGATACCGCTCAGACAAGGCCGCGTCGAAGGGCGCGTCGGTGATGAGGTCAAACTCGTCTTCAGGCGGGTCGGAATCATGGGGATCAGTCGGATCGGACATCACACCCGCTTAGCAAGCGTCAGGCGGGGCCGGGAGAGGCGTTTCCACAGAGAAAACGGATCGAACTGCGAGCAAAGACGCTCCGCTATTAGCCGTCTTAAGGGGACTAGGGATGCCAACAGCGGAGCCAGCGCAAGGGTGAAGGCAGAGCCGCGCAGCGCAGGTCGGCAGGAGGAACGGGCGAAGGGGTTAGGTCAAGCTATGAGTGTCGGGCTCGCCGGGATGAAAGCGTAGGCGAAGAGCCCAGTCGAAAAGGCGATGGCAAGGGCGGCGGCCACGAGATCTTTGGCGGCAGGCATGGGGTGAATTCCTTCGAGCGTGGCGGGACCGGGGGTTACGCGATAAGCGTCGGGCTGGCTGGCAGGATCGCGTAAGCGAAGAGGCCAGCGGACAGGACAACCGAGAAAGCGGCGGCGAAGAGATTGTTGGTGGTGGTGGTCATTTGGTATCTCCGTTGGTTCAATCTTTGGGATCAGCGGGACCGTCCCGCTGGACACCGGATACTTTGCAGGGGGCGTGCCAAACTTGAAAAATGGCGGAAAACTAAGCTTTTCAGGCAGCCAGGTGCGCGGCGCCCAAGCGCCCAATCCACGCAATTGGGAAAAATTCCCAATATGTGGGATAGCCAGTCTGTCCCGCCCGACGCTCCGGAGAACACGCCATGCCATCCACCCCTTTCGACACGTTCAAAGATCACGTTTGCGCGCGTGGGCACTCGATCAGCCAAGCGCAATGGCAGGAGGTTGCGCGGCTCACTTCGCCCGTAGCGGCCAAGCGGGGCGAAGTCCTGCTCGACAGCGCGGTCGTTGCAAGCGACCTCTTCTTCCTATGCGAGGGCGTGGCGGCCTCGATACAGACGTCGCCCGACGGGGACACGCAAATCGCCCGCTTCTTTGAGCGCGGCCAGCTCTGCTCGAACGTCACCTCGGCGTGGCAGCAGACCGTCAGCAATGACGAACTGATCGCGATGACCGATATCGCCGCTCTGCGCATACCGTTCGCCGCGTTTCGCTCTGCGTTCCTGCACGGCGGCCCGCTCGACACGTTCTGGCGCGAGATTATGTTTGAGACGCTCTTGTTCGACAAAGACCTATTGTGCACCAAGACGATCCGCGATGTGGGCACGCGCTATCGCTTCCTGGCCGAACGCTACAAGGACGTGGTGACCCATGTGCCCGATCGCTATCTGGCGCGGTTTCTCGGCATAACACCGCAGGGCCTGAGCCGTTTTTTACGCAAGACGCGCGAAGAGTTAACCTAGGCGAAGTCGCGCGCGCGCAAGGCGTGATAGCGCCTCCTTATGTTTGAACAGGAGACGCCAACACCATGACCGCGCCATTTGAAATGCCGCCCGCGCGCGACTTTGGCTGGACGCTGAAAGCGACGCCATCGACCGGCTTTGAGATTGTAAAGCGCGCCAATGGGCAGTTTTGCGTGGTGCTCAACCATTCGCTTTTGCGCGGGGTTACAAGCGAGATGCTGCACTGGTGGTTCCAGAGTTTTGCCAATCTGACGGTCACGCTGGACGATACGCCGGGTTACGAGGGCGTGGCGGTCCCCGCCTATCTTTTGTGGCACCCTTCCGATCACTGCAGCGCGACGCTTTCCGGCGATCTGGGACCGGGCGACGCGGCGCGGGCTGGGGCCAAAATCCACATTCGCGAAGCAATGCAATTTGCGACCTATGGCCTCAAATATCCGGTCAACACCGCGCTGCAGATTTTCTATTGCGCGCGCGATGGCTGGGCCATGGGCAAGTCTGTGCCCATCCTTGGCAAAGCGATGTGCCTGCGCATCAGCTTTAAAGACGTGGTCAAGGACGGTCGCACCGTCGGTGTGCACTATCATTATGAGGTCGTGATTGGCGTTGACGGCGATAACCCCATCGCGCGCGCGCTCAACCGCAAAATCACAGGGAACTAATCGCCCGAATTCTTCGACGCCTGGCATCTGCACAACACGATTGAGGTGGGCACGTTCGAGAATTTTCTCGCCCCGCTCTACGCGCAGCGCGAAGACCCGCAGGGTTTGCGCTACGCCCGCGCGATGGATCCCATGGCTGGCGATAAAAGCGTGCAAACCGCGTTTGACCTGGAACTGTTTGAAAGGCGGGTGGAGGAATACAAACGCGCCCAAAGCCCGATCCGCCTTCAGGCCGCTGAAGACGCGAGCTTTCTTTGAACGAGGGCACCGCCTTGCGGGGCGCCCCAAGCGCAAGCCCCCAGCTGAACGCTGCAAGCCTCAAGCCTCAAACGGCCTAGATACCGCGCGCATCCGTGCTTTCGACGGGGACGTTTACGGTGAGGCCATCGAGTTCCGGCGTCAGCTCTACCTGGCAAGACAGGCGGCTTGTCCGGCGCACACCCGCCGCGAAATCGAGCATGTCTTCCTCTTCCTCAGAGGATCGGGTCAATCGATCAAACCACTCCGCCGCCACCACGACATGGCAGGTCGAACAGGCCATCTGCCCTTCGCATGTGCCTTCAAGCGGTAGGCCCGCCGCCTGCCCGGCGCGCAGGAGGCTGTCGCCGGGCTCGCCGGTCGCCGCGACCGATTTGCCGCGTGGATCAATAAAAGTGACGCTTACAGCCGTCATTGAAGTCCTAAAGCGCTTGCTGATGCACTGCATTATTGATCGATTGCGCCGCGTCTTCAAGCTCTTCAAGTCTGGTGTAGCGACCAAAGCCCAGCCGGATCGAGCTTTTGGCCTCCGCCTCGCTCAAACCGATGGCGCTGAGGACATGGCTGGGGCGGCCCGATCCGCTGGCGCAGGCGCTCCCAGCGGAGAACATGATATGGCGCGCGTCGGACATCAGGCGAGCGACATCGAGGCCGTCCTTGCGGATGTTGAGATTGCCGCGATAGCG
>CALCCG010000077.1 GCA_937899785.1 uncultured Erythrobacter sp.
GCTCACGACCCAATATCGGACGTTCAGTGTGTTATCGAAACCGCTGAACAGCGGACATCAATAGCCTTCCATGATCGCCACGCGCTCGTCATCCTCGATCAACCGCGCGATCTTGCCGATCAAGCTTTTGCTTTCTTGACCATTGGCGAACACCACCGCTCCGGTTTCCTCGCCGGGTTTGAAGTAGGCGAAGGACTGTTCAGGGCGATTAGCGCCTGTGTGCGTGAAGACCGCGCCCTCTTCGAACTCGTGAATGTACCAGCCCGTGCTAAATCCCATCCGTGCAGGGCAGGCCTCCACGGGACGTCCATCTGGACCGCAACGATCGGCTCGCTCGTCAAGCGCAATTCGTGATCGTTCAGCGGAACGCTCAGCGTCGACGCCTTGGTTTCTCATTATCGCTGCAAGAATCTTCGCATAGTCGACGCTTGAAATACGCAAGCGCCCCGCGCCAAGCGGCTCATTGAAGGTGCCCGGATCGATCCATTCGCCGTCCGCCAATCGTCCCCAGGCATATTGAGGCTTCAACTCTGGCCGGGTGACAAAGGAGGCGTCCTTGATGCCCAGCGGGTCAAACAGGGTCTCCTGCGCGATCTCGTCGAAAGGCTTGTCCAGCTTTCGTTCGAGGAAGCGCACGATATATCGAATACCCTCTCCCGAATAACCCCGCTCGCTTCCCGGATCGGTCACAAAGGCAAGCACGCCGTCGCTCATCCGTCGCCAGTTCTTGAAACCCGTCTGGTGAGCAAGCGCGATCCGCGGAGTGAGCCGCATCCGGCGCGGATCATCGGCAATATCAGGGTCCGTCCAATAGGCCGCCATGGGTTCGTCGAGCGAGATATCGCCTCGGCTTGCCAGCCTAAGCACGATCTCACCGACAATCGGCTTAGCGATCGAGGCCGTGTTGTAGAGCGTGTCCGTAGCCGCCGGTGTGCCTTCGCTGCGTTCCCCGCAGGTCAGCGTCCACTGCAGCGTCCCATCCGAAACATAGCTGACGCCGGAGCTCGGCACAGTCGATTGCTCAAGCCATTCGGGTAGACGCTGCTGGAGAGCCGCCAGTTTCTTGTACGCCGGTCCAGCGCGTCCCAATACCGCAGTGTGCCTTACCGTCTCGCATCCCGTTGGCGAGCTCCGCACAGCCAGAGGCGACAGCTTGGTATCCATGGTGGTGCAGCCGCTTAAAAAAGCGACCAGAGCCGCAACGCGCCATAGATTTGTGCGGTTCAAAACCATTCTCCTTGTCCCGATAATATAAGATTTGCGCTCGACTGAGCGGCTAGACGACACCGCTTGTTTACACATGTAATCGACGAAGCGACAGCATAAAGCAAGCTCATTGCCATCGGTCGAACCGATTGAGATGGCTGCTTGTAGAACGTTGGAGTCGCCCAAGACCGGAAACACCGCTTTCAGGCCCAAGGCGGCCTCTGATCCAGAAACCAAACGACGGCCAAAGACCGCTGCGTGGCGCGGCATGCCCAGGGCCTTATGCGCTGCGTCTTGCTGGTGCCCGGAAGAACGAGCGCGCGTAAAGGTAAGGCGCCTTGCGCCTGTCCGTTGGTCCGCTAAATCAGCTGCATGTCGCCCTGGTTTTTCCTCGCCGGTGCCGTCCTTCTCGAAGTGATGGGCACCTTTTTGCTCAAGCTCTCTGACGGGTTTGAAGAGCCGCTTTGGGGCGCGTTGTCGATCGCCTGTTACAGCGCCTGTTTCTGGGTGCTGGCGCCGGCCATGAAGGCGCTTCCAGTGGGGATTGTCTACGCGATCTGGTCAGGCGTCGGAATTGTCGCGGCGAGCGTGATTGGCCTGTTTGCGTTCGATGAGCGGCTGGGCGCGCTCCAATTTGTCTTCATCGCGATGATCCTCATCGGCGCGATTGGACTGCAGCTCACCGCGAGCCAGGCGGCCTAAACCCTGTCGAGCGGGATGTGCGGGCCCGGTGGGGGTGTCACCGTGATGACGTCGCCCACGCGGATCGGGCCGCCGGTGAGCGCGATGGTCATGATCCCGCTTTTGCGCACGATCCCCTGCGGCGTCTTGACGGCGACATGTTTGAGCAGGCCGGGCGCAAACGCTTCGATCTGGGCGCACGGATTGCGAAGGCCGGTGACTTCAAGAACGACGTTCTCGCCTATGCCGAGCTTGGTGCCGCGGCCCAGGGCGAGGAGATCGACCCCGCTTGTGGTGATGTTTTCGCCCAGATCGCCGGGCTTCAGCGCAAAGCCATGCCGCGCCATCTCGTCAAACAGCTCGGTGTGGATGAGATGGACCTGCCGCAGATTGGGCTGAGTGGGATCAACCGCCACGCGCGAGCGGTGTTTGACTGTCTTGCCCGAATGCGCATCGCCTTCGACGCCCAGACCTTCGATCACGGTGATCTGGTCGCACGAGACTTTCGAGAACCGGTGCTCGGTGTCGCGGTGGACGGAAAGGACGCGAGCGCTCACCCCCACGGCCTTTCGCGATACCATTTGGTGATCACGTATTTGGTGCCTTTCCTAACCTTCATCCCGTGGTGGAGCGTGTTGGGGTTCTCGCGCCCATCAAGGCGTCGATTGTTCCAGCACACCAGCTTGCCCGCTTCGGGTTGAAAGGTCTTGCCCACCGCCTTGAACCGGGTCGCGCCGCCAGCGTCGACGTCGTTGAGGTAGATCATGAAAGTCCAGGTGCGCTGGCCCGCGACGGCGCAATATTGCTCCCAATCGGGGCCGCCGGGTGTGAAATAATCGGTGTGCGGCTTGAATTCCTGGCCCACGGCGTAGCGTTGTCCTTGCAGCGGCTCGCCGTGCGCGGGGTTGATGCCTGATAGATCGCCCAGCATGCCTTCCAACTGGCGCACGGCGGGCTCATCATGGGCCAGGTCGCAGGTTTCCGAGGTGCGGAAATATTGATCGCCGTTATCGTCGGCGATGGTGGAGGGGCGGCGGTCACGATCAATCAGCGTGATGAGCGCCGCGCGCAGTTCAGCCGGAGCAAAGTCACGGCACTGGAAGATCTCCGCCTTGGGGCTTGGCAGGCGCTGCATCCCGGCGCGCTGCAACAGCCGCTCGGCGGAAGAATCGGTGATCGCATCCATTGCCGTGATCCTAAAACCCGGCGCGCGCCAGTCCAAGGGCGAAAGGTCGTCGCCAAGGCGCGGCGAAAGATTATTACGTCTGTGTTTCGTTCGGGCAGTTTTCGCTTCCCTTGATGGGCGCTTTGTGCAACAGGCTCGCGCCCGCTCATGACGGCCTTGACCACGCCTTGGCCTTGCGCAATGCCCCACGGCTTAGTGCAGACCCGGTGGCATCTGGCTGGCGAGTTTGAGCGGTTTGTGGCGATCGTAGTTCAGTTGGTTAGAACGCCGGCTTGTGATGCCGGAGGTCGTGGGTTCGAGTCCCATCGGTCGCCCCATTTTCCCCGCTTGATCGGACCTTGAAAACGGATGGCTCCGGCGCGTTGCGCGGGGCAACTCAAGGGGTGTGATACGCCAATGACCGCTTTCTGGACCGAACCCGATTTTGACGATCATGAGCTGGTGCAGGTTGTGCACGAGCGCCAATCGGGGCTGACGGCGATTATTGCAGTCCATTCGAGCCACTTGGGTCCGGGCGCGGGCGGCACACGTTTCTGGCACTATCCCGATCCGCAAGGCGCCCTGCGCGACGCGCTGCGCCTTTCGCGCGGGATGAGCTACAAGAACGCCATGGCCGGCCTGCCGATGGGCGGGGGCAAGGCGGTGATCCTCGCTGACAACGCGCGCACCAAAACGCCCGAAATGCTCGCGGCGTTCGGCGACGCGGTCGAAGCGCTGGGCGGCCAGTATGTGACCGCCGAAGACGTCGGCATGAGCGAGGCGGACATGGTCACTCTGTCGCAGCGCACCGCGCATGTCTCGGGCTTGCCCGTCACCGGAGAGAACGCCGCGGGCGGCGATCCCGGCCCGTTCACCTCTTATGGCATCTATCTCGGCATTCTTGCGGCTATCCGCCACAAGCTTGGCAAAGACGGCGCGGCGGGCGTGCATGTCGCGGTGCAAGGCGTGGGCAGCGTGGGCGGCGGTGTGGCGCGCCTGCTGGCCAAGGATGGGGCCAAGCTGACGCTGGCGGATATCGACGCAGGCGCCGCGCAGGCTCTGGCGAGCGAACTGGGCGGTGTGGCGGTTGAAGCGGACGCGATCATGACGGTTCCGTGCGATGTGCTGAGCCCCAACGCGCTCGGCGCGATCCTCGACGAAGACAGCATCGCCGCACTCGACACTGCGATCGTTGCAGGCGGAGCCAACAACCAGCTCGCGCGCAGCGCTCATGGCGATCCGCTGTTCAAGCGCGGCATCCTCTACGCGCCCGACTATGTCATCAACGCCGGTGGCATCATATCGGTGGCGAGCGAATATCTCGCCCGCCGCGAAGGGCGCCTGGGATCGGTCGAAGAGGTGCGCACACGGATCGAGCAGATCCCCGGTCGGCTCGAAGAAATCTGGCAGGAAAGTGCGGCAAGTCAGACCTCTCCTGACATTGTCGCGGACCGCATGGCGCAAAAGCTCATCGGCAGGGGTTAGCCGCTTGCGCGCCAAGAAGCGTAGCGCGGTGTTGGAAAAGTTGAGAATTGCGCTCTTGCCCGCTTCCAGCAAGGCACTAAAACGGGTTTCGGGATTTGAGAACTCGTGCACATTTACGCCAATCCTAAGCGCTTCCTGTCGCTCGCCAGCTGGCTGACACCGCTGCTCTTCTGGAGCGGGCTGGCTCTGGCGGGCGGCGTGATCGCGTATGGGCTTGCGCCCGATCTGCCCCGTTTCCTCACCGCGATGGGTCTTCAGCCTGTGCCGCCCGATCGCCTGATGGGGGAGACGGTGCGCATTCTTTTCATCCACGTGCCCGCCGCGTGGCTTGGTATGGGCGGCTGGGCAGGGATCGCCATTTCCTCAGCGGCGCTGCTGATCTGGAAGCACCCGCTTGCTGCGCTTTCGGCGCGCGCTATTGCCGTGCCGGGACTGGTCTTCACCCTTATCTGCCTTGCGACCGGATCGATCTGGGGCCGACCAACCTGGGGCACCTGGTGGGTATGGGACGGGCGGCTGACGAGCATGCTAGTGCTCGCTTTCCTTTACGTCGGCTATCTCGCGCTGGCTCAGGCCGCCGCACGCGAAGGCGCCTCGCCCAGGATTGCCGCGATTTTTGGCATGGTGGGGGCGATCAACATCCCGATCATCAACCGCAGCGTGGTGTGGTGGAACTCGCTTCACCAGCCGCCCAGCCTCACCGCTGGAAAGAGCTCGATTGACGGCGTCTTCTTAGCCCCGCTGCTGATTGCGGTGCTCGGCTTCTCGCTGCTGTTTGGGGCGATTGTGCTGATGCGAATGCGCGCGCTGATCGCGCAAGCGCAGATTGAGGCTCGGCTGCGCCGCCGCGCGCTCGCGGAGGAACCGATGCGCGTGGCCCCGCCCGCTATGGAGCCTGCCCTATGATGCGCGAAAGCCTGCCGCAATGGGATTACGTGATCGCCGCTTACGCGGTGCTGCTGATCGCCATGGGCGCGTTGATCGCGTGGAGCTGGTACACGATGCGCCGCGCTGAAAAGCGCCGTGGAGACATGAAGCGCCAATGAGCCAGATGAAACCCAAACATCAGCGCATGACGCTGGTAATCTTCGCGATGATCGCGATTGTCGCGGCGGGCCTGATTGCGGTGTGGGCGCTGCGCAATCAGGCGAACTATTTCTACCTTCCGGAAGAAATGGCCGCAACGCCTCCGCAAGTGGGTCAACCCGTGCGGCTGGGAGGAATGGTGCAAGCCGGATCGCTGATAACCCTGGCGGATGGGGTCACGGTCACATTCCGGGTCACCGGCAACACGCAAAGCGCGATTGCGGTGCGGTACAGCGGCATTCTGCCCGATCTTTTCGTCGAAGGCTCTGGTGTGGTCGCCGAAGGCAGCCTGCAATCCGACGGGTCTTTCCTGGCCACCAATCTGCTGGCCAAGCATGATGAGAATTACGTGCCCAAAGAGCTTGAGGGGCTTGAAGGCCATGACGCGCAGGACAAGGTCGCCGAGACCACGATTGGCCTGTGAGCGTGTCGATAGACCGGATCTAGACGCGCTATGATCGCCGAGATTGGACACGCCGCCCTTTGGCTCGCCGCCGCCTTGGCCATCCTTCAGATGGTTTCGGGCGCGTTGGCTCTGCGCGAAGCGGAGGGCGCGCCATCACCCTATGCGCTCTACGCGCGGCCCGCGGCGGTGGTGCAGGCTTTCCTTGCGGTGCTGGCGTTTGGCACTCTGCTTTACAGCTTTGCCGTGACCGACCTTTCCGTGAAACTGGTGGCGACCAATTCGCACTCGATGAAGCCGTTCCTTTACAAGCTGACCGGCACGTGGGGGAACCATGAAGGCTCAATGCTTTTGTGGGTTGCGGTGCTCGCCCTGTCGGGTGGCCTTTTGGCCTTTGCCGAGCGGCGGCTGCCCGAACGCACCATGTCCGCGACGCTGGCGGTGCAGGGCTTTGTGGCGATGGGTTTTTACGTGTTCCTGCTGTTCAGCTCGAATCCGTTTGAGCGCCTGCCGGTACCCGCGCTTGAAGGTGTAGGGCTCAATCCGCTGCTGCAGGATATTGGCCTCGCGGTGCATCCACCCACTTTGTATGTCGGCTATGTTGGTCTTTCGGTCGCGTTCAGCCTCGCGATGGGAGCGCTCATCACGAAAGCGGTTAACCCCAATTTCGCAAAGGTTATGCGGCCCTGGGTGCTGGGTGCCTGGGTGTTCCTGACCTTCGGGATCACAGCGGGGTCTTACTGGGCCTATTACGAGCTGGGCTGGGGCGGCTGGTGGTTCTGGGACCCGGTTGAGAACGCCTCGCTCATGCCCTGGCTCGCCGCGACCGCTTTGCTCCATTCGGTTAGCGTGCTGGCTGCGTGCGACGCGCTGCGCACCTGGACGATCATGCTGGGCGTGGTCGCGTTTTCGATGAGCATGCTGGGCACGTTCCTTGTGCGCTCAGGCGTGTTGACCAGCGTGCACGCCTTTGCGGTTGATCCTGAGCGCGGCACGTTGCTGCTTATTCTTTTGGCGCTGTATATCGGTGGGAGCCTGACGATCTTCGCCCTGCGCGCAAGCTCGATCGCTGAGGGCAAGCGCTTTACCGCCACCAGCCGCGAGGGCGCGCTGGTGTTCAACAATGTGATGCTCTGCGCGATCCTGGCGATTGTGCTGCTGGGCACGCTCTACCCGCTTTTGACCGAGGCGTTCGATGTGCGCGTTTCGGTTGGGCCGCCCTATTTCAACCCGGTGGGTGCGATCTTCGCGATTCCGATGTTTGTGGTGATGGCTGTGGGGCCGCTTTTGCGCTGGAAGGACGATAAGGTCGCGCGCGTTCAGCCCGAACTCGCCGTGCTGGCGGCCGTCGCGCTGCTGGTGATCGCGCTGGTGGTCTTCCTGGGCGATTATCCGCTCCTGCCGATCCTGGGTCTGGCGCTGGCGAGCGCGCTTGCGCTAGCGGCTTTCCTGCCCCTGCGGGGCCGAAAGCTGACGCGGGTGCCCACAGCGACATGGGGCATGGTCGTGGCGCATTTCGGCGTTGCGGTCGCTTTGTTCGGCATGGCGAGCGAGGGCGCCTTTACCGAGGAACGGTTGGCTGCGGTCTCTCCCGGCGGGGCGGAAGAGATTGGCGGTTGGACGGTCCAGCTTGAGAGCGTGGACCCGGTTTCGGGCCCGAACTGGACCGCGATCGAAGCGCGCATCTCAGCCAGTCGGAGTGGAAGCGAGCCCGTTATCCTGGCGCCGCAAGCGCGCAATTTCTGGTCGCCCCCACAAGCCACCAGCGAAAGCGCATTGCTCACCCGCTGGGATGGGCAGCTTTACGCGGTCATCGGTGATGGCGCTGGGATTGGCCCGGATGGGCAGCAGCGCTGGCAGTTGCGCGTGTGGTGGAAGCCGTTTGTGACCTTTATCTGGTATGGCGGCGTCTTGGTGGCGATGGGTGGGATCCTGTCCTTCATCGGTCGCCTGCAGGTCGATCTCAGACGCCGCAAAGCCGCGCGCCTGGGCGCTGAGCGGCGCATGGACCAGGCCGCGCTGGCGTTGAGCAGAACCGCGACGGAGCCCGCCGAATGAGCGGGTCCGAAACCGCTGCGCCGCCGCCGATCAGGCGGATTTGGGTCTGGGCTCCGCTTGTCCTGTTCGCCGCCTTTGGCGCGCTCGCCGCGTTTATGCTGACGCAGCCCAAGGACGAGTTTGTGCACAGTCAGATGATTGGCAAGCCGCTCCCCGAGTTTGCGTTGCGCGCTGCGAGCGACAGCCGTCCGGGTGTTTCGATCGATCACTTTCGTGACGGTACGCCCAAACTGCTCAACGTGTGGGCGAGCTGGTGCCTGCCCTGCATCGCCGAGGCGCCGCAGCTTGAAGAACTGCGCGCGAGCGGGGTCGAGATTGTCGGCATCGCCATCCGCGACCGGCCTCAAGACGTCGCCAATTTCCTCAGCCGCTATGGCAATCCCTATTCGCGCATCGGCGCCGATGATCTCTCGGCGGTGCAATTGGAGCTGGGCTCTTCCGGGGTGCCGGAGACCTTTGTGATCGACGGAAACGGCATCATCCGTCACCAGCATATCGGTGATATCCGCGCGAGCGATGTGCCGACGCTGCTCGAAAAACTGGCGGAGGCACGATGATGACCATGCGGCGTCTTGTGGCCTGCATGCTTGCGTTTCTTGCCGCGCCACTGATCGCGCAAAACGCGGTGCCACCCGCGCCCTACGCCTACACCCAACTCGCCGATCCCGCGCAAGAGGCTGAGGCCACCGCGCTGATGCAGACGCTGCGCTGTCTCAAATGCCAGTCGCAGAGCATCGCCGACAGCGACGCGCCGATGGCGGGCGATATGCGCCACCAGGTCCGCGCACGGATCGAAGCCGGGCAGAGCCCCGAGGAAATCCGCGCCTGGCTGGTGGAGCGCTATGGCGACTATGTGAGCTACCAGCCGGAGGTAAGCGCGACGACGTGGCCGCTTTTCGCAACCCCGGCGCTGCTGATAGCGCTCGCGCTGCTTGTGCTCGCGCGCAGGCTCGGGCGTAAGCGTTCGGACAGCCAAGAGGCGGGGGCGGCCTGATGGGCTGGATTGCGGTCTTTGCGCTGGCGTTAGCGGCCTTTGCGCTTGCGGCTTTCGCGCTGAGGCTCCCGCGAGAGGGCTGGGCTGTGTTCGCCGCGATCCTCATCTTCGGCCTCGCTGGATACGCCTGGCAAGGATCGCCAAGCCAGCCCGCCAGCGCCAAGAGCCAAGCCATCACGGCGCCGCAATCGGGGGAGGACATGGTTGAAGCGCGCCTCGCCTTTTTCAATTCGTTCGGCGCCAAGCCGGATTGGCTCATGCTTGCCGATGGCTACGCGCGGCGTGGGCGGTTTGACGACGCGGCCAAGGCTCTGCGCGGCGGGCTTGGCAAAAATCCGCAGCATATCGAAGGCTGGCTTGCGCTGGGCATGGCGCTGGTGGGCCACGCCGATGGCAATGTGACCCCGGCGGCGAGCTACGCCTATGCGCAGGCTCGCCAGCTTAACCCCGCCAATCCGGCGGCGGATATCTTTCTGGGCTTTTCCTTCCTTCAGACCGGACAGGTGCGCGCCGCGCGCAGCGTTTGGGGCAGCCTGCTTGAGCGTGCGCCCGAGGACGCTGCATGGCGCGAAGAGCTCGAAGGAAGGGTCGCCCAGCTTGACCAGATGATCGCCAACGCGCCGATGCTGCGATAGGCGCGTTGGCACGCTTTCGATGAACGTCTCGATAGCTATGTTGCACCCGCGAAAAGCCAGTGCTAGACGCGCGGCCTTCGCGAGTAGAAACGCGTAAAAAGGGCAGTACCCAAAGAGGCTGAAGCCGGCCTCGAAACCGGGAAATCCAACTGGCATGAGCGACACAACCTCTCCCCCATCATCGGCGCAAGAGCCGGCGCAGTCGCAACACGGCCACAGCGGTTCGAAGGCCGCCCTGGCCGTCGGCGCGATTGGGATTGTGTTCGGTGATATCGGAACCAGCCCGCTCTACGCCTTCCGCGAAACCTTTGTCGGTCCGCACCCACTGGCCGTGGATACACCGCATGTGCTCGGCGTGATCAGCCTCATCTTCTGGTCGATGACGCTGGTCGTTGCGATCCAATATGTTTCGATCCTGATGCGCGCCGATAACAAGGGGCAGGGCGGCAGTCTGGCGCTGGTGGCGCTGATCAGCCGCAGTGTGTCAAAATCCAAATACGGTTGGATGGCGATCCTTTTGGGCGTGTTCGCGACCAGCCTGTTTTACGGCGATTCCATGATCACACCGGCGATCTCGGTTCTTTCAGCGGTTGAGGGCCTTACGGTCGTGGACCAGGGCTTGCAGCGCTATGTCATCCCGATCGCGCTTGTGCTGCTTATCTTCCTGTTCCTGCTTCAGCGTAGAGGGACAGCGAAAGTCGGTGCGCTCTTTGCCCCGGTGATGATCGTCTATTTCTCGGTCATCGCACTGCTGGGCGCTTGGCAGATCATCAAAACCCCCGAAATTCTGTGGGCCTTGAACCCCTATCACGCGGTCAATTTCTTCATCCTTGATGGCTGGCTGGCGTTTCTTGCCCTGGGCAGTGTCGTGCTGGCGGTCACCGGGTCGGAAGCGCTGTACTCCGACATGGGCCACTTCGGCCGCGGGCCGATGCGGTTGAGCTGGTTCGGCTTTGTCATGCCGTGTCTGTTGCTCAACTATTTCGGGCAGGGCGCGATGATCATCGGCCTGCCGCCAGAGCACGCGGCGCAGGCAAACCGGTCGCCCTTCTTCTTCCTTGCGGATGAACAATACCGCCTGCCGCTGGTGCTGCTGGCGACGGTTGCCACCTTTATCGCGAGCCAGGCGGTGATTTCAGGCGCGTTCTCGATCACGCATCAGGCGATCCAGATGGGCTATATCCCGCGCCTCGCCATTCGCCACACGTCAGAGACTGAGGGCGGCCAAATCTACATCCCGGTGGTCAATTGGGCGCTGATGATCGCGGTGATCATCCTCGTTTTGACATTCCAGAACTCCTCCAATCTGGCGAGCGCCTATGGCATTGCGGTGACCGGTGCGGTGACGATTGACACGCTGCTGATGGCGATCCTGTTTGTCGGCGTGTGGAAGTGGAAGTGGTGGTACGCAGCCCCCGTCGTTCTTGTTTTCCTGATCGTCGATGGCGCGTATTTTGCGGCCAACCTCACCAAGGTTCCGCAAGGCGGCTGGTTCCCGCTGCTGGTCGGCTTCATTGCCTTCCTGCTGCTCACCACCTGGGCGCGCGGGCGCAAGCTGATGCGCGAACGGATGAGCGAGCACGCGCTGCCGATGGAAATCTTTGCCAAGAGCGCCAAGAATTCCGCGACCCGCGTGCCGGGCACTGCGATATTCATGGCGAGCCAATCCTCGGGCGTGCCTTCCGCGCTGCTCCACAACATCAAGCACAACAAGGTGCTGCATGAGCGCGTTGTTATTCTGACGGTCGATATACAGGACGTGCCCTATGTCGATGTGTCCGAACGCTGCGAATATAAGGATATGGGTGACGGGTTCTACCGCGCGGTGCTGCATTACGGCTTTATGGAAGAGACCGACGTGCCCACGGGCCTAAAGAATATGGGCCTCTACTGCGGCGGCGACTTTGAGATGATGCACACCAGCTTCTTCCTCAGCCGTCAGACCCTGCTGCCCAGCGAAAAGCCCGCCATGCACATCTGGCGTGAGAAGATTTTCGCCTGGATGCTGACCAACGCGACAAGCGCGATGGACTTCTTCAAATTGCCCACCAACCGCGTGGTGGAGCTTGGCAGCCAGGTCGAGATTTAGGCTGCGCCGTCGGGGAACTGCGCGTTGTCGATAAAGGCAAAGAACTGCTCAAATCCGCCGTGAATGTCGGCCTCTTTCGCCTTCATGCGGTCGATCGCTTCGATCAGCTTTCGCTCCATCTTCGCGTTGAGCTCGGCTGCGTCGGGATGGCTTCCTTCGGGAATAAGCTCACCAAGCTTCGCTTCCATCTCCGCGATGGAGCGTTCCCAATTCTCAAGCAGGTCGCGCTTTTGCTTGGCTACCATGTTGCGCAATTCTTTGCGAAGGTCGGCTTCGGGAACGATGGGGATAGGCATAGAGGTTCCTTTGTCATCCGTATTGCCCACTTAATACACCAACTCGCAAAGAAAGGGGAGTCCGGTTTGTATGCCTACCACTGTCGACTTCAAACGCCTCGTCAAAGACTTCGCCAAGCTTGAGGGCGAGGCGACGATCAGCATCGGCACGACCGGCTTTGCTGGCGATGGGGACCGGTTGTTCCTCAATTTCGACGATGTCGGAATTCTCTTCAGCCACGACGACGCCGAGGCTTTCCTCAAGGCCGCGCTGGCGGCCTATTTGCGGTTGGGATATGAAAAGGGCGGCGAGAGCTAAGGCGCATGCGCGCCGCTAGTCGCCGCCGATCACCGTAATCTCGGTCTGTCGCCCGTCGAGATAGCGCACGGTTTCGCCGTCGAAGAAGGCGTCCTCTTCGGTGCGGAAATCGACCCTTTGCCCGCCCCATTCAGGCACTTCGGCGTAGCTTGTGAGCTCAATCGCCCAGGCGGTGTTGGCGCGCACTTTGTCTTGCCCTCGCGGATCAGGGTTCTGATTGTCCCAAAAGCCAATCGATGGCCCCGCGCCGTGGCCGTGAAGGCCCAGAGGGTGGGTGTAGATTGAGGGG
>CALCCG010000078.1 GCA_937899785.1 uncultured Erythrobacter sp.
GGAAGAATTCCTTGGCCTAACCGTGCGAATCAAGGCCGACGCCGACCCGCGATCGGGCCAGGTCACGATTCGCTACAAGACCCTCGATCAGCTCGATCTGGTCTGCCAGCGCCTTACCGGTGGTGAAATTTAATCGCCATTTAAGCTGAAATTAGGCGTACGCCAAACGCTTGGGGTGTGGAATTTCAAGCGCTTAGCGCATTTGCGCGTCAATTCCTAAAGGGCGGGTAACCATACCTGCGAACGAAGGCTGAACTCGGGACTTCTACTTAGAGCGGGATCGAACACGACAGTTCGTTCGAACAGCGCGCTCTTGGGGCACACTTCCAGGCGCGTTGCAAACGGCACAAAGACCACGCTTGGAAGGACCAATAATGACCAAGACCATTCGCATCGGCGCCGCAGGGATCGCCATGTTTGCCGCGCTCGGCCTGAGCTCAGCGGCTTCCGCGCAGGAAACCGCAGAAGCGGAAGCGCGTGCGGAAATCCTTAATCCCCTCACCATCGTCGCTGACGGCGCGCTCGACTTCGGCCGCATCATCACCGACGGCACCGGCGGAACCGCCTCGATGACTTCGGGCGGCGTGCTGACCTGCACCACCGTTCTGAGCCTCGACGCCGGCACCGTTCCCAGCTTTGAAGTCACCGGTACTTCGGGCAAGAACGTCACTGTGACGGTGAACACCCCGACGCTGACCATCGGCAACGGCGGCCCGACCCCGGCGGTTGACGAAATGGAAGTCAGCGGCGTTGCGGCAAGCAGCGGCACCGTTGCTCTGGCGGGCGCTCCCGGCGCTCTGGGCACCGGCACGTTCACGCTGGGCGGTCTTCTGACCGTTCGTCCGAACCAGAACCCGGGCGTGTACTCCGGCGACCTGAGCGTCACCGTTGATTACGAATAAGCCTTTTGAGTGACCATGAGGGGTCGTTCGCGACCCTGAACGGTCACCCAAACCCAGCATAAGCCGCGTCTCTCCCCCGAGGGCGCGGCTTTTCTGCGTCTGCGCTGGCCCCGCACCGTGCAGGGCGGGCCTGAACAATCGCGCAAAGCGAAAAGACCCGCGTGTTTAACGCTTCTTAACGCTGTTTGCTTACCAACCTCCGTAAATCCACGTGAACCACGCTCTCCTGGCTGTGGCTTCATCCTTTAAGGGGGCTTGAAATTACCATGACGATCGCATCGATGCGCCGGCTTGCCTGCAGCGCGGCTTTTGTCGCGATGGCCACCACATTTGGCGCGCCCGCGCCCGCCAGCGCCCAAGGCGATCTGCTGGTCGCGCCCACCCGCGTGATCCTGGACGGTCGCCGCGGGACCGAAGTGGTCCTGAGCAATATCGGCTCGGAAGAAGCGACCTATCGCATAGGCCTCGAACTGCGCCGCATGATGGAAAACGGCCGTCTGGTGCCGGTTGAAAAGACCGACGCCAACGACACCGAGGAAGCCGCGCTGGGCATGATCCGTTACGCGCCGCGCCGCATTGTCCTGCCGCCGGGCCAACCCCAGTCGGTGCGCCTCGCCGCGCGTCCGGGCGCTGAGCTGCCCGACGGCGAATACCGCGTGCACATGTCGTTCAAGGCGATTCCCAAGCCGCGCCAAATCACCGACACCGCCCCGCAAGAGACCGAAAACGTTTCGATCCAGCTCACCCCGATCTATGGCGTGACGATTCCAATCATCGTTCGCTACGGCAAGCTTGAAGCGCAGGTGGCGATCACCCAGCCCCGCGTGGTTGAGAGCGAAGAAGGCGCGCAACTGGCTCTTACGATGAGCCGCGCGGGCGACAGCTCGACCTATGGTGAGCTGATTGTGACCAAGCCGGGCCTTGAAGATCCGGTGGTCATCAGCCGTGGCCTGGCGATCTATCCCGAATTGGGCAGCCGCGAAGTGCGTATTCCGCTGACCGAAGAGCAAAAGGCCAATCTGACGGGCCAATTGCGCTTTGAATACCGCGAGATGCCCGAAGCCGGTGGCGGCTTGATCGCCGCGGTGGACGCGAGGCTGGGCTAAGGGCCCGGAGGCGGGGCAAGGGCAAAGGGTCGCGCCAGCGATCTGGACGCCCGCCTGGTAATTCTCATGTTTTCCTATAGTCATAGCATGAAAAGCGCCGTTGCGGGTTGCGCAGCGGGGCGTGCAGCGTTGGCGATGGGCGCGCCGTCGCCCGTTTCGGCGCAAGACGAAGGCGTGACGTCATTTAACGCGTCGCCCAATCGCGCCGGTCCGCAATGGCAGGCGAACGAAGACGATTTCCTCTTCCTTCAGCTGCGGATCAAGCAATACCGACTGACCTTTGACGTGCGCGGCTATCAAACCGATAGCGGCGTGTGCCTCGATCTGGCTGACGTCATCCAGTCACTCGACCTTCCGATCCGTCTCGACAAGAAGTCGCGCCGCGCAACTGGCTGGTTGTTTGAAGAAGATCAGACGTTCACGATTGATCGCGACTCCAATACGGTACAAACCGTGAACACTGGCTCGGGAAGGGGCCGCGCGCCGCTGGCCAATGACATTTATGACACGCCGGAAGGGTGGTGTGTTGACACGCGCGCGCTGTCGCGCTGGTTCGGGATCGATTTCACGCCCGATCTCTACAATTCCACCATTTTGCTCGAAACCGAGCGCGATTTGCCGTTCATGCAGGCGATGGAGCGCAAAAGTCGCGCCGCGCGACTTCGTGACAGGAAGCCTGCAACCTTCGATCTTTCGCAATATCCAACCGCGGATATGGAATACAAACCGTGGCGCACGCCCTCGGTTGATATTGTCGCGCGGGTTGGTGGGCGCACGGGCGGCGCAAACTCGCAGCAGACCACGCGGGTCGAGCTGTTCGCGGCGGGAGAGGCCCTGGGGGCCAGCTATTCCGCGCGATTGGCCACGAACGAGAATCTGGCGCCGCAAGCGCTGCGTGTGCGCGCCTTCCGCAACGCTCCTGAGGG
>CALCCG010000079.1 GCA_937899785.1 uncultured Erythrobacter sp.
CAGCATCGTCGTCAGCATCGTCGCTGCGGCGCCTGCGCGCTTCCAATCCAATCGCATGTCTGTCCCTCCTGTCGAATCGCCCCTTGGTCAGGAGAGCCTACAGCCAGACTTCCTGATTGTCGCGGATGGCCACTTCGCGCGTGAGCGTCGTCGCCAGCGCCTCTTCAAGGCCCGTCTTCTTCAAAATGGCTCCGACTGCTTCACGGTCGGCGTTGTTCATCGCTTTGAGTTCGGCCTGCGCGCGCGCCAGCAGATAGAAGCGATAAGGCTGCGCGATGGCGCTCACCGGGGTCCCGCGCACCTCGAAAGAGGTCATGCCCACGCTGCGCTCACATCGCGAGCTCGGCGCAAGCTCGTCCTGATCAGCGATCCACGCGTTGATCGTATCCGCCGCCGCCAGCGTTTCGGGCGCAAAGTCAATCGCCAGCGCTTTAAGCAAAGCCACCAGCGTTTCGGGGATCGCGTCATCGGCGAGATAGGTTTCAGACCGGTCTGGAAACTCGACGATGTCGCTCGTCTCGCGGCCCATGCGCTCAACCCAGCGGTACAGCCGCAAGGCGTCGGTCATCATCATCATCAGCGGTTTGGGATCGCGACCGAGATGCGCAAAAAGCGGGGCGTAGAGACCAAAATCGCCGATGCACGGGCGCCCGCCCAAGAGATAGGGATAGGCCGCAAAATGCGCGTCGAGCGCGGCGAGCTGTTCGGTGTAGACCTCTTCAACCATGGGCACGGTTTCGGGCGTCACACCAAAGGCCACGGCGGCCTTGCGCATCGCCTGCGCTGCCGCTTTGGCGATTTGCTGGCCTTGCTCGCCCGGCGGCGCCAGCATCGCGAAGTGAAATTCGAGATAAGCGAGGTTCTCTTCGTCAAAATTCCAGCGGTAATGCATCGCCGGGCGCAGCAGCCCCTCCGCGCCGATCGCGTCAAACAGGCGGCTGAAAAAGCGCTGCTTGGGCGTTGCGGGCGAAAATGTGTGGCCGCTTTGCGCTTCGAAATGATCGATGATGGATGCGCCATCGCGAATCACCGCGCCGTCCTCTAGCTCGATCGTGGGCAGCCCCAACCGCCCCCCGGCTGCGGCGATCACATGCGACTGATAATGCCCATCGGCTGGGGAGACCTCGCGATAGGGAAGGCCGGCTTTGATAAAGTAGCTGCGCGCGCGTCCGGTGTAGAGCGAATTGGGCACGCCGTAGAGCGTCATAGGTTGGTTTGGCATCGTCACTTTCTCTTCGATTGTTGCGCGGCGTGTGTGGCCCTTGGATCAAGGGATTACAGCCAGGCTTCGCAATTGTTGGCGCGGCCCAGTTCGCGGTTCAGCTTGGCCGTAAGGATGGGCATCATATTCGCCTCTTCCAGAATGGCGTCCATATCCGCGCGCGTCGTCTTGTCCATCGCTTCATAGATCTTCTGAACGCGCTGGAGGAGGTAGAAGCGATAGGTCTGTGCGGTGGCGCTCACCGGCGTGCCGCGCACGTCGAACTGCGCGTAACCATAGCTGCGCTCGGCCTTGGAGCCGGGTTCGGGGGCGTTATCCGCCAGCCACGCGTTGATCGATTGAGCCGCTGCGAGCGTTTCGGGCACGTAATCCACGGCGTAGACTTTCATCAGATTGATCAGCGTTTGCGGGATCGCGTCCTCGGGCACAAATTCGCCCCAGTGCGGGTAGGTTTCGTATTCGGTTGTGTCTTCGGCGTGGACGTTCATCCGCTCGGTCCAGCGCAGCACGGCGGGGCCGTTTTTCTGCATGATCGGCAGTGCTTTGGGATCGCGGCCCAAATGGGCGTGCCACATGATCATCATGCCAAAATCGGCGACGCTTGGCCGCCCGCCAAGGATGTAGGGGTGATCGGTCAAATGCGCTTCGAACGCGGCGAGCTGTTCGGCGTAAAGCTCCTCGATCAAAGGGGCGGTTTGCGGGGAAACGCCCAGCCGCTTGGCCGCGTCCTGCATCTGCTTGTGCCCGGCGTCGGCAAATTCCTGCGTCTGAAAGCCGGGGGGCAGGATGCGAAAGGTGTTCCAGTTCAGAAAGTCGAGATTGTCATCCGGAAAGCTCCACCGATAATGCATGCCGGGGCGGAACATGCCGTCGGCGCCGAGAGTGTCGAACAAGCGGCTGACGAGGTTTTGCTTGGGCGTCTTGGGCGAGAAGGTGTGACCGGACTGGTCCTCGTAATATTGGATGATCGCCCCCCCATCGCGGATCACCGTGCCGTCGGCAAACTCAAAGGTTGGCATGGTTCGCACCCCGCCCGCCTTGGGCACAATCTCCTGGATAAAGCGCAGGGTGGCGGGGGCTTTCTCGACATAAGGGATGCTCGCCTTGATGAGATAGCTGCGGGCGCGCGCGGTGTTTCCCGAGACTTTCATCCCGTACATGATCATCGGTGCGCCGGTCATCTTGCGGGCTCTCTCCCCTGATTTTGTCGCCACCAGAAGCTGTCGGCAGAGTTTCGTCATTCATAGTGACGAATTCTCACATGTAAACGCGTTTTCTTGTCGCCTTCGGTAACGCTGTTGGCGACGATCTGACGACAAGCCCACCTCGTCTGTTGCAATTCAATGACGCTTGGCTAGTCGGGAGCCGACGCGGCGGCGCGACAGGATTCGCATCGATGACGATGCAGGGGGATTGGCAATCATGAAGATCATGTCCGGGAACTCCAATCTGCCTTTGGCGCGGGCGATTGCGGGCTATCTCGAAATGCCTTTGACCGATGCGAGCGTGCGGCGCTTTGCCGATGAAGAGGTGTTCGTCGAAATCCACGAGAATGTGCGCGGCGAGGATGTCTTCCTGGTTCAGCCCACGGGCTTTCCGGCGAACGACAATCTGATGGAGCTGTTGATCTGTATCGACGCTTTGCGGCGCGCCTCGGCCAAGCGGATCACCGCGGTGGTCCCGTATTTCGGTTATGCACGGCAGGATCGAAAGCCGGGTCCCAGAACGCCGATTTCGGCCAAGCTGGTGGCGAACCTTATCACCGAAGCGGGCGCCGACCGCGTGCTGGCGGTGGATCTGCACGCTGGGCAAATCCAGGGCTTTTTCGATATCCCGACCGACAATCTCTACGCCGCCCCGGTGATGGCGGCGGACATTCAGGCGCGCTACGGCGATCTCGATCTGATGGTGGTCTCGCCCGATGTTGGCGGTGTGGTGCGCGCGCGGGCGCTCGCCAAGCGGCTGGACAACGCGCCCTTGGCGATTGTCGACAAACGCCGCGATCGCCCGGGTGAGAGTGAGGTGATGAACATTATCGGCGAGGTGCAGGGACGCCATTGCATCATGATCGATGATATCGTCGATTCCGGCGGCACGCTGTGCAACGCGGCGGATGCGCTGCTGGCGCAGGGCGCGGCGAGTGTGGCCGCCTATATCACGCATGGCGTGCTGTCGGGCGGCGCGGTCGCGCGGGTTGATGGCTCCGCGCTCAAAGAGCTGGTCATCACCGATTCGATCCGCCCCACCGAAGCCGCCGAGGCCTCCGAACGCATCCGCATCCTTCCCATCGCCTCGCTGGTGGGCGAAGCCATCCGCCGTATCGCCGATGAGAGCAGCGTGAGTTCGCTTTTCGATTGATGTTCGACCCGGCCGAAGTTCGGGAGACCCTCATCGGTGCCGCGCGGGCCCGCAACGCGCTCACCTATTCGCAGACGCTGCAACGGCTTGGCTACCGGTTCACCCGGCCCAAGATGCGGGCTTTGTGCGCGGTTCTCGACAAGCTCGATGAGGACGGCCGTGTCGATGGCGAGCCAGGTCTTGCGGTGCTGGTCGTGCGGCAGTCGGATGGACTTCCGGGGCAAGGGTGGTTTGTCAGCCGCTCGCACCTTGCCGAAGAATTGCCCGGCCGATGGCCGCTTGAATGGGAGGGCGCTGAGGCCAAAGCCTATGTCGCGCTGCACCAGCAAAAGGCTTTTGATTATTGGGGAAGGAGCTAGAGGAACTTCCATGACTCCCAAAGATCTCGCCTTCGCCAACCGCCTGGCCGACGCCGCCGGCTCCGTCATCCGCCCGAAGTTTCGCGGCGACTGGGCAGCGGAGACCAAGTCGGACAATTCCGCCGTCACCGAGGCCGATCGCGGTGCCGAAGCCGTCATGCGCAAGATGATCGAGGAAGAGCGCCCGGGCGACGGGATCATCGGCGAGGAATACGGCGTCACCCATGAAAGCGCGAGCCGCCAATGGGTGCTCGACCCGATTGATGGCACGCAAAGCTTTGTCGCGGGCCGCCCGATCTTCGGCACGCTGATCGCGCTGATGCAGGATGGCTGGCCTGTCCTCGGCGTGATCGATCAGCCGATCCTGAACGAGCGCTGGGTTGGCCGCATCGGTGAGGGCACCACATTGAACGGCAAGCCGGTCAAGACCCGGAGCTGCGCAGGCGTTGAAGGGATGAGCCTCGCCACCACCAGCCCCCATTGCTTTGACGCCGACCAGTCGGACGCCTGGCTCAACCTCGTGGTCAACGCCTATCCCAAGCGGCCCTTCCCGATCTATGGCGGGGACTGCTACAATTACGCCATGCTGGCGAGCGGGCATGTGGATTGCGTGATGGAAGCGGGCCTCAAGATCCACGATTACGCCGCGCTTGTCCCCGTGGTCGAAGGCGCTGGCGGCGTGATGTCGGACTGGCAAGGCAACCCGCTCGATCAAGACAGCGACGGCACCGTCATCGCATTGGGCGATCCGGCGCGGATTGAAGATGTGCTGGCGGCGATGGGCTCGTCCGAGCTGGCGCCGCATGTGCGCGAGGCGTCTTCCCCGCAGACCACGATCCTGCCCAGAAGCGGGGCGAGCGGCGGCTTCAAGTTCCCGCTGCCCGGTTCGGACTGACGCCGCCCCCTGTCTATGCCCACCACGCGCAACCCCCTGATCCGCAATTGGACGCCGGATGCGATCCCCGATCTTTCGGGCAAGCGCTACCTTATCACCGGCGGTAATTCCGGGATTGGTCTGGAGGCAGCCAAGCTCCTTGCACGGGCCAACGCCGATGTGGTGCTGGCTTGCCGCAACACGGCCAAGGGGCGCGCGGCCTTGGACAAAATCGCTGACACGGGCTTTGGGGCGAGCGATCTTCTGACGCTGGACTTGGCCGACATGGCCTCAATCCGCGCCGCCGCGGCGGAGGCGAAAGAGCGCTTTGGCACGTTCACCGCGCTCATCAACAACGCCGGCGTCATGCAAACGCCCAAGGTCAAGACCAAAGACGGGTTCGAGATGCAGCTGGGCACCAATCATCTCGGCCATGTCCTGTGGACCGCGCTGATGATCGGCAGGGTTGATCCTTGGGAGGGTAGGGTCGTGACGGTCGCCAGCATCGTTCACAAGTTTGGCCGGATCGATTTCGACAATCTGATGCTGGAGCGCGGCTATGACGCGACGCGCTCCTACGCCCGATCCAAGCTGGCCAATCTGCTGTTCGCGCTGGAGCTGCATCGACGGCTGGAGGCGGCGGGCTCCAAGGTCAAGTCGGTGGCTTGCCACCCCGGCTATGCGAACACGGCGCTGCAATTCAAAGGCCCCACCGGCCTGTTCAAGCTGATGTACACCTTCTCCAACGCGCTGATCGCGCAGCCCGCGCGGCTGGGCGCGTGGCCGACCGTGCTCGCGGCGTGCGACGAGCGCGCGGTGCCCGGCGGCTATTACGGCCCCACCGGCCCCTTCGACGCGCGCGGGCCTGTGGGCGATGCGATCATCGAGAAACGCGCGCAGGACGAAGCGGTGGCCGAGCGGCTTTGGGAGGTGAGCGAAGAGCTGGTGGGGGAGACGTTGAGCGTCTGAGGGGCTAGCCAGGCGACCGTTCTCTCTGCGGGATCCCGCTTGTCGTCCAGCCAAGAATGCAGTCGGATCGCGGAGTAAGCCCGGGGTGCATCGTGACAGCCGCGAAACGAGGGAAAGCCGACCACAACTCAATTGAGACGTCTTGTTTCGAGC
>CALCCG010000080.1 GCA_937899785.1 uncultured Erythrobacter sp.
TACTCCGCTCAGGCCATCAACATCTCGGGCGGGGATCATCTCCCCATGCTCCTCGCGCGCGCCGTCAAGCCAGACGCTCACGCTCGCCATAAGCGCGTCGAGCACCCCGTCATTTGATGCGTATTTCGGGGCGGAATGCATAACGCTCATTCGGGAAACTCCGCAGAGTTAAAGAACCGGTCGATCAAAGCCTCCCCCTGTTCGCGCGATACATTAAGCTCATTTTGAATGTCAGCGCTGAGTGTTAGCTGTCTAAATCGTGAGATTTCAATGCTTGCTACACGCCCATAACCTCCTGCACGTTCGAGGGATTTTACAATTGCGCGGTGCCCTTGGATTGTAGTCTGCTTGGCAGATTCATCGCCTGACACTCGATTGACAAGTGCGGTGAACAAGTCCGGCGCGCCATTCAAAAGCTTGTCGAGCCTTGCCCTGTCCGTATCAGAGATGTCATCGAGATCGAGTGCTTCGGCCACACCGCCAAGCTCTGCAATAAACGCAGATGAATCCATCCAGCACATGCCCGTATCGCCTAGGGTCGTGCCACTAGAAAACAAAGAGCCGCCGGTCGACACCTCAGCGCAAGGCAGCTCAACCGAATAATGGCCCGATTTGTGCTCAAATCGGTACCACACCCACTCAATCGGCGGCGTGTCACACACCTCGCCTTGCACGGGGCACAGGGAATGGTCGCCATTGGGCCTGACCTCAGCACCTTGCGCATAGGCAGGCGAAGCCAGCGCAAGAAAGCACGAGGAGACCAAGGCCATCAGGGAAACTCGCGTTTGCCTCACCGTTCAATCGTGCCGACGCGGCGGATTTTGCGCTGCAGTTGCATCACGCCATAGAGCAGCGCCTCCGCGGTCGGAGGGCAGCCGGGCACATAGATGTCGACCGGTACGATCCGATCGCAGCCGCGCACGACCGAATAGCTGTAGTGGTAATAGCCACCGCCATTGGCGCACGAGCCCATGCTGATCACATATTTGGGGTCCGACATCTGATCATAGACCTTGCGCAGAGCCGGAGCCATCTTGTTGCAGAGCGTGCCCGCGACGATCATCAGGTCCGACTGACGCGGGGAAGCGCGCGGGGCGGCGCCAAAGCGCTCCATGTCATAACGCGGCATGTTCACATGGATCATCTCCACCGCGCAACACGCCAGGCCAAAAGTCATCCACCACAGCGAACCGGTGCGCGCCCAGTTGAAGACATCTTCGGTCGAAGTGATGAGGAAGCCCTTGTCGTTCACCTCGGTCGAAAGCGCGTTGAAGTAATCCTGATCGGGCTGCTTCACCTCACCGCCCTTGGCGGTCGGCAGCGCCTCAGCGGCTTCAGCAGCGTTGAGCGGGGCGAGCGGCGGGGTGATGATTGTGTTCGAAGAATCGCTCATTCCCAGTCCAGAGCCCCCTTCTTCCACTCATAGGTGAGGCCAATCGCCAGAATTCCCAAGAAGGTCATCATGCCGATCCAACCGACCCACCCGGTCTCACCCAGGCTGACGGCCCAGGGGAACAGAAAGGCAGCCTCAAGGTCGAAGATGATGAAGCTGATCGCGACCAGATAGAAGCGCACATCAAACTGGCTGCGCGCATCTTCAAACGCGGGGAAGCCGCATTCGTACTCCGACAGCTTTTCCGCGTCCGGATTGTGCGCTCCGGTGAGGCGCGACACTCCCATGGGCAAAAACACGAAAAGGACCGAAAGGCCCAGCGCGATAAAGATGAAGATCAATATCGGCAGATACTGACTGAGGTCTATCACAGCGGTGTCCAAATGATGTTAATCCCAAGCGTCACCTAGGCTGGTCGCATAACCGAAGCAAGAGCGCGACTCGGGCGAAACTGCGTATACCTGTTGCATCAAATCGAACATAGCTTCGAGCAAGCGCAGCCTGCATCGCGCTGTGTCCGCACCCTGAGCCAATTCGTTCTGGTGAATTGCCATGGTACAGGAGCGCTGCCAGCATCAGATCGTCGATCACCGCCACCCGAAACACCAGGCCGCACGCGCCTGAGAGTTATTGCGCCAACCATCGCGCTCTATGTATTTTGCGCGAGCCCCTATGCCCGCAAAAACGACGCTTTTCCGCTGCAAGAAAGGGCCTCTGGGTTCGCGGCTATCGGCGTCAATCCGCTCGAGGCCTCGCAGCAATTGAGTGCCTTTGCGACAGGTCAGTTCCGGCGGTGCATCCCCGGCCGCTTTGCCGGGAAACCGCTGGCCGGAACGCTCGCCAGAACGCTCCGGCGCGCGCTTTACTCGGCCGGCTCGCTCGCCGCGTCTTTCGCCTTTCCATAAGGCGGCTTGAATCCACCCAGCTTGGCGATGTCGATCTTGGGTTGATGGTACGTTGCACGCGCGTGGCTGAATTCACGGAAACCTTCGATGGCGTGGTAGCTGCCGATCCCAGACGGACCGACACCGCCGAACGGCAGATCCTCCATCGAGACGTGAAACAGAACATCATTGGTGGTCACCCCGCCGCTGATTGTGCGGGTAAGGACGCGCTCCTGTTCGCCTTTGTCTTCGCCAAAGTAGTAAAGGCCCAGGGGGCGGTCGTGCTCGTTCACATAGTCGACCGCCTGATCGATCGCCTTATACGTCTTAACCGGCAGCACCGGGCCAAAAATCTCCTCTTGCATCACCTTCATCTCATCGGTGACATTCTTGACGATGTTCAAGGGCATCTTGCGCTGGTTGGCGTTAGAGAAGTCCTCGTTGCCCGGATTGACCTCAATCACTTCAGCGCCCTTGTCGCGCGCGTCTTCAACCAGGCTCTGCAAACGTTCAAAGTGGCGATCGGAAACGACCGAGGTGTAATCGTCATTCTCAAGCAGAGTGGGATACATACCGGCCACCCCATTCGAAACGCCCGCAACCGCTTCGTCCTGCTTGTCCTCGGGCACATACATGTAATCGGGCGCCAGGCAGATTTGCCCCGCGTTCATCATCTTGCCCAGCGCAATGCGCTCTCCCGCTTTCTCGAAATCGGCGCTGCGACCCATGATAACGGGGGATTTGCCGCCCAATTCCAGGGTAACCGGCACCAGGTTCTTGGCCGCCGACTGCATCACCAAACGACCTGTCGGCGTGGAGCCTGTAAAGACCAGGTGATCAAACGGCAGCGAGGAAAACGTGGCGGCGACTTGAGGACCGCCGGTCACAACCGCCACCTCATCGCGGGTAAAGTACTCCTCCACCAACTCCGCCATCAGGAGGCTGGTGCGCTCGGTAAACTCGCTCGGCTTGATCATCGCCCTATTGCCCGCGCCAAGCACCTGCATAAGCGGCCCGAAGGCGAGCTGGATCGGAAAGTTCCACGGCGAGAGAATGCCGATCACGCCTTTGGGTTCATAGCGCACTTCGGCCTTTGCGCCGAGAAGGCCGAGCGGGAATTGAACCGGGCGCTTCTGGGTCTTGGCCCATTTGTCCATGTTCTTGAGCGTGTGCTTACCCGCGTTGACCGTGCTGGTGATGTCGGTCATCTGCGACTGGTGCATCGACCGGCTGCCGAAATCGGCGCTCATCGCCTTGCACAGATTCTCCGAATGCTCGGTCAGCAGCGCCATGGCGCGCTTGATGCGATCCTTGCGCATCGACATCGGTTCGGGCCGCGACGCGGTAAAGGCGTCGCGCTGAAGCTTCAAAAGCTGCTCTTGTTCCTCGCGCCTGTCTTCAGCCATGATCCCTCTCCTTCGTGCATTGGTTTTGATTTGCGACTTGTGTTGCGCAATCCGCCCGGACTTGCAAGCGCCGTGCCCCTGACACCAAAGGCCCGTCGCGTCCCTCTCACCAATTGCCAAGCGGGGCGCGCGAACCTAAATCGACGCGTAGCGACCTCCTAAACCTGTCTAAGGGATCACAACCATGCCCCAGCCTTCCGCACCCGGTTTTTCGCCAGACGACCCGATCGTCATTCTCTCCTACGCCCGCACTCCAATGGGGGGCATGCAAGGCGCGTTGGCGGATGTGTCGGCCACCGATCTGGGGGCCACCGCCGTCAAAGCGGCGGTGGAACGTTCCGGGGTTGCTGGCGGCGCCTTTGACCGCGCTTACATGGGCTGTGTGCTCCCCGCCGGCCTCGGCCAGGCGCCCGCGCGCCAGGCCATGGTCAAAGCGGGCCTGCCCAAATCTGTTCAGGCGACCACGGTCAACAAGGTCTGCGGCAGCGGCATGCAGACCGTCATCATGGGCGCCGAAGCGCTTGCCAGCGGCACAGTCGACTACATCGTCGCTGGCGGCATGGAGAGCATGACCAACGCGCCTTACATGCTCAAAAAGCACCGTTCGGGCGCGCGTCTGGGCCATGACAGCGTCTATGATCACATGTTCCTTGATGGGCTCGAAGACGCCTATGAAGAGGGCCGCGCCATGGGCTCCTTCGCTCAACAAACCGCCGACGAATACCAACTCACCCGCGATGATATGGACAGCTACGCGATCGAAAGTCTCAGCCGCGCCAACGCCGCGATCGAAACCGGCGCGTTCGCCGACGAAGTGGTGCCGGTCACCTATTCGACGCGCAAGGGCGAGGTTACGGTCGACACCGATGAGCAACCTGGCAAAGGTCGTCCCGATAAGATCCCGGCCCTACGCGCCGCCTTTGCCAAGGACGGCACCATCACCGCCGCCACCTCCAGCTCCATATCGGACGGCGCGGCTGCGGTGGTGCTCACCCGCGAAAGCGTCGCCCACGAAAACGGCCATACGCCCATCGCCAAGGTCGTCGGCCTTGCCGCCCACGCCCGCGAGCCGAAGGACTTCACCGTTGCGCCCGTTGGTGCCATCGAGAAGGTTCTCGAAAAGGCTGGCTGGAGCATTGAGGATATCGATCTGTGGGAAGTGAACGAGGCTTTCGCTTGCGTCGCCATGTTCGCGATGCGCGATCTTGGCATTGAACACGGCAAGATCAACGTCAACGGCGGCGCAACCGCTTTGGGCCACCCGATCGGCGCATCGGGCACACGGATCATCGTGACGCTGGTCAACGCGCTCAAACAGCAGGGCAAGACCAAGGGCGTCGCCAGCCTGTGCATCGGTGGGGGTGAGGCCACGGCCGTCGCTATCGAGATGGTTTGACGCCATGCGTAAATCGCATCTTGCGACGCTTGCTCTTGTCGCTCTTGCGGCGTGCGAGGACGGGTCCGAGACTGGCGGCAAGCACGGCATCCCGCCGATCCCGGCGCAGATGGGTCCCGGCCTCTACGCGGTGGGTGACGGAACGCAGATCTATTCGCGGACCCAGCTCTTCGAGGATAGAACCTACGCGGACTTCGACGCTGCGATGGAGGCCGTGGGAGGCGGAACCTGGCGAACGGATGGGGCTACGGAAATCTGTTTTGATCCCGCTGGCGACGGCGCTGATGATGAAGAGCGCTGCTGGAGCAACGGTCCGCCTGAAAAGGACGGCAGCTTTGTCTCATCACGCGTAGGCAGCGCAGAGCGATACAGGGTCACACCGCTCAAGCGGTGACCTACATCCGACCGGCTTAGCGCGCGCTGGCCACCTCATCGTCTCCCCAAAGGCGATCCGCTGCGACCCATCCGCTGCGCCCGGCGACATCGATTTCGCACCAGCTCTCACGGCAACGCAGCAACTTTCCAACGACGCCAGGTTCGGCTCGCCAACGCAGTTTGGACGCCGCCTGCGGCTCTTCGTGCAAGGTCGCCAACCCTTCACCGACGATCATTGCCGTGCGGCTTGCGGCCAGTTGGCTGTCTGCAATCCAGCCCTGCGTACCATCCGGATCCTGAACCAGCGACCAGCCCTCGCGCTCGCGCACAACCTTCATGGGCAGGCCCTGGCGCTTATACAGCCAGTCGATGGGATATTGCTGGCTGGGGCCCACGCGCATGCGCACTTCGTCAAACTTGAGCGAAAGCCAAAAGGGTGTCGGGCGATCCTGCGCGCGCGCGCTTTCGAAATTCAGGACGCCGCTCAACAACGCCGTAAGCGAGGCAAGGAGAATCGCAGATCCAATTGACCGCCTGAGCATCATGCTCGCTATCTTAGCGACCTGCGGTGACGCCCATCAAGTCCGTGTTTTTCCTTCCGCGCTTGACCGGCCCGCGCCAATGCCCTTAGCGCTTGGGCCATGGCTTCTTTGCAAACGCCTCCGCACTTCTCTTCGGGCAAACCCAAGGTTGTGGTGACACGCCAGCTCATGCCCAGCGTTGAAGACCGGATGAGCGAACTGTTCGAGACCGTGCTCAACCCACAAGATACCGCGATGAGCGAAGACGCGCTGGTTTCAGCGATGCAAGATTGCGACGTGCTTGTGCCCACGGTAACTGATCGGATCACAAGCGCGATGATTGAAACAGCGGGAGAGCGCCTGGGCCTTATCGCCAGCTTTGGTGCAGGCACCGAGCACATCGATCTGAAAGCCGCAGCCGAGCGAAAAATTTTGGTCACCAACACGCCCGGTGTTTTCACCGACGACACGGCCGATATCGCCATGGCCGCCATTATTGGTGTGCCGCGCCGCATTCGCGAAGGCACGCAGCTCGTGCGCCGGGGTGAGTGGACCGGTTGGGCGCCCTCTGGCCTGCTTGGGCGCAAACTTGGCGATAAGGTGCTGGGGATCATCGGCATGGGCCGTATTGGTCAAGCGGTGGCGCACCGCGCCCGCGCCTTTGGCCTCAAGGTCGCTTACACCAATCGCAAACGTCTGCCTGAGGCGGTCGAGAGCATGCTTGGCGCGCGTTATGTTGAAAGCGTCGACGCGCTTGTTGCCGAAGCCGATATCCTGACCCTGCACTGCCCCCTGACATCAGAAACGCGCGGATTGATGGACGCGCGCCGCATCGGCCTGATGAAACAGGGCGCGAGTATCATCAACACGGCGCGCGGGGAGCTGATCGACGAAGACGCGCTGATTGAGGCGCTGAGCGGCGGGCGGCTCGCCGGAGCCGGGCTGGATGTCTATCCTGATGAGCCCCATGTTGCGCGTGGCCTGCTCGATCATCCCAACGTGATGACGCTCCCACATATCGGCAGCGCCACCGCCGAGGGGCGCGAAGCGTCGGGGGAAAAGGTGATCGCCAATATCCGCTTTTGGACCGATGGCCACCGCCCGCCGGACCAGGTTTTAACGGCCCTTATCGGCTAACCCGCACGCCGCTTGGGGCGGTTAACCCGCGTGCTCTTCGAGCAAAGCCAGAATACGGTTGATTGAGCGGCGGCTTGCCGAGAATTCGAAATGGCGTTCGGGAACCTCGATCGCGATGTCGCGCTCGTTTTCTTCGCCGCGCGAACAGGCCGGAGCGATAATCCCATCATAAGGCGACCAGATTGCGATTGTGCGCGCACTGGGTTTGCGCTTGGGATCATCGTTAAAGGGTGGGTTGTCGACGCTGTGATCGTTGATCGCTTCGTAAACGCGCCAGGCGTTGTTCGCCCGACGATCGCCGGAAAAGGGCGTGCCCAGCGTCATGACCAGATGAACCTTATCCGGATGCCGTTGGCCCAACACCCGGGCGTAGAGCCCGCCCAGACTGATCCCGATCAGCGTGACCGGCCGCTGATGTTTGGCAAAAACGTATTCCAGACGCGCTTCAGCCCGCGCAACCAATTGCGGCGTAACCCCCGTGACCACTCCCAGCCGCGAAGCGTAAGCGTGATAGCCAGAGGCGCGCAGAGTTCGCCGCATGAGAGAGGTCGCGGGATCGGCGGACAGAATGCCTGGAAAGACGAGCACGGGGGAACGTTCGTCTGGTGCGCCAAGCGACGTTTCGGCCGGCACGCGAACGGGTCGCACAGGGCTGGACCAGATCAACGCCAGATTCGGCAACTCGCGAAGCAGATTGGAGAGCGGCGGCGGTTTCGCATCGTCACGTTCCGCGGGTCTGCTGGTCATTCCGCCCGATCTCCATTTTAACGCGCGCTCAACGCGCCCGGCCCGATACGCCTATCCTTGACGCGATAGCATGGACAACGCCTGAACCGTCTGGGATGTGGGCGCGCCCGAGCCATTGCGAACCGGGGCCAGCCTCCCATGCGATCACAGATTGTCTTGTTGCGGCATGCCCAAGACGTGGAAACCGCCATCCACTCGGATAATCTCACCGGTTGTGCACGCCCCGACATCCGAGCACAAATAGACAGCCGTGCCACCAACCGCTTCCAAGGTCGCGTTGCCTCGCAAAGGTGCGTTGCTCTCTGTGTGCTTCCACGTCTTGCGCGCCCCGCCAATAACAGAGCCAGCGAGCGTTTTCATCGGGCCCGGACTGATCGCGTTCACGCGAATACCCTCAGGCCCGAGATCATCAGCCAGATACCGACCGGCCGCCTCCAACGCAGCTTTCGCCACGCCCATCACGTTGTAATTCGGAGTGACGCGCGTGGACCCCATATAACTCAAGGTGATCACCGTGCCGCCATGCTCTTGCATCATTGGGTGGGCCCGACGCGCCACTTCGATAAGGCTGTAGGCCGAGATATCGAGCGAGTTCTTGAAGTTTTCGCGGGACGTATCGAGGATGCGTCCGGTCAACTCCGATTTGTCGGAATAAGCGATGGCGTGAATCACAAAGTCGAGGCGGCCCCAGCGTTCCTGCAAAGCGCCAAAGGCCGCGTCGAGCGAGGCGTCATCGGTGACATCGACATCAAGCATGATGTCCGAACCGACGCTCGAAGCCAGCGGCTCCAGACGCTTGCCAAAGGCCTCTCCCTGATAGGTAAATGCCAGCTCCGCCCCCGCATCAGCGCAGGCCTTCGCTATGCCCCAGGCGATCGAACGTTCGTTGGCCACGCCCATGACAAGACCGCGTTTTCCGGCAAGCACGCCCATGTTCACCTCACTTTTTCAGCGCGCCAAGCCGCGCTCTCCTTTCAGCCGTCAAATCTCGACAAAAGCATTGAGCCGTTAGTGCCGCCAAAACCGAAGCTGTTGGTCATCACCGTATCGAGCCCCGCGTTCTCAACGATCCGGGTTGCGATCTCTTCTGGCTTGAGCGCTGGATCGAGTGTTTCCACATTGATCGAGGGAATGATGAAATCGTCCTGCAAGGCCAGCAGGCAATAGACCGCCTCTTGCGCGCCCGTGGCGCCCTGGCTGTGACCCGTCATCGACTTGGTCGAGCTGACAGGCGGCGTCGCGCCTTCTCCGAACACGCGGCGAACCGCCTCAATCTCGCCAACGTCGCCGACCGGCGTCGAAGTGCCATGCGCGTTGATATAGCTGACTTTCCGATCTTCGCTGAGCGTCTTCACGGCCCCGCGCATCGCGCGCTCGCCGCCCTCGCCGGAAGGCGCAACCATGTCGGCCCCATCGGATGTGGCGCAAAAACCGGTGACTTCGGCGTAGATCTTGGCGCCCCGTGCCTGAGCGTGTTCGAGGCTTTCAAGAACCACCATCGCGCCGCCGCCGCCAATCACAAAACCATCGCGGTCCGCGTCAAAGGCGCGGCTTGCTCGCTCGGGTGTGTCGTTATACTTGCTGGACATGGCGCCCATGGCGTCAAACAGGCATGACAGCGTCCAGTCAAGTTCTTCGCCCCCGCCGCCAAACATCACATCCTGCTGGCCCAGCGCGATTTGCTGCGCGGCCATACCGATGCAGTGCAGCGAGGTGGAGCAGGCCGAAGTGATCGAAAAGTTCACGCCCTTGATTTGATAGGCGGTCGCTAGATTGGCGCTCACGGTCGAGGACATCGTCTTGGGCACGGCAAAAGGCCCAATGCGTTTGGTCGCGCCCGATTTGAGCACCGTTTGATGGGCCGCCAGCATCGCCGACGTTGACGGGCCACCCGAGCCCGCGATCACTCCTGTCATCGGATTGATCACATCGCTCTCTTCGAGGCCCGCATCAGCGATGGCCTGCCCCATGGCAATGTAGGCGTAGGCTGCGCCAGGCCCCATGAAGCGCAAAGTGCGCTTGTCGACATGCTCTGAAACAGCAAGGTTGATCGAACCCGCAATTTGCGAGCGAAACCCGTGATCGGCCATGTCTTCGTTGAAGGAAATCCCCGATTTGCCCGCTTTGAGCGAAGCGAGCACTTCGGTGGCGTTGTTCCCGATCGAGGAGACGATCCCCAGCCCTGTTATGACGACGCGGCGCATATTCTCTTTCTTTCGCCCCCCATACCCTCAGGCCTCGGACAAAGCGACTTTCATGTCTTTGACGGTGTAGATGACTTCGCCATCGGCCTCGACCCGTCCATCGGCGACGCCCATGGTCAGGCGCCGACTTTGAACGGCCTTGGTGAAATCGACAAAATAGGTGAGCTTTTCGCGATCGGGGCGCACCATGCCGGTGAGCTTGACCTCGCCAACGCCGAGGGCGTAGCCGCGTCCCTTCCAACCTCGCCAGCCCAGGTTGAAGCCTGTGAGCTGCCATAAGCCATCAAGCCCAAGACAGCCCGGCATGATCGGATTGCCGGGGAAATGGCAATCGAAGAACCAAAGATCGGGCGTGATGTCGAATTCGGCCACCACATGGCCTTTGCCGTGAGGACCCGCATCGCCCGAAATGTCGGTGATCCGATCCATCATCAGCATGGGCGGTGCAGGCAATTGCGCGTTGCCGGGGCCGAACAGTTCGCCGCGCGCGCACTTCAGCAGATCGTCGCGGTCAAAGCTGGTTGGGAAACTGGTCATCCCCGTCGATACCCCTCATATTCTGGTTCCTCGCCTGAGGCGGCGCCTAGCACCCCGCTTGGTCGAGGAAAAGAGCGCATGGCCCCCGGTTGATAAGTGAGTGTTTGTGGCGAAAGCTCACGCGCCCGTGCTGGCGCAAACTTCGATATTGGCGGGTTCGGTGCGCGATGAACCGCGTTCGAACCGCGCAAAATACCCTTCGATATCCGGCTTCTCAGTGAACTCAAGGAGATGGTAGCCCACCGCCTCAAACTCGCAAAACAACAGGGCGTGAGGGATACCGCGCTGTCCAATCGGGCGCTCAGCTTCCACAATTATGATCTCTCCGCCCTCGCTGAGCGCGGGCCATAGACGCCACAGAAACGCATAAGGTTCGGTCACCTCGTGATAGACGTGAACGATAAAGATGCGGTCAAAGCTGTCGACGGGTAGCTGCGGGTCGTCGGGTTCGCCCAGCTTGATCGAGATATTCTCAAGCCGCTCGCGTTCGACCCGGCTTCCCAGACGATCGAGCGCGCCGCGATCAATATCCTGCGCCAGAACGCGACCTGTTTCGCCCACCCTTTCCGCGAGGCGGACGGTGTAATACCCTTCGCCGGCACCAATATCGGCGACGGTCATCCCGGGTGAAATCTCGGCAAGATCCATCACCTTGACGGCCTCACCGCGCTCATCGCGCGCGTCCTCAGTGGAGAATTCGCTGAAGGATTCCTCGGTTAAGGGCCGGTCGGGCAACGGGAATTCCAGCGCGGTTTCCAGCCGGTCATCGCCGCCCATCGCATCGCACCCGGTCAAGGCCAAGACAAAGGCGTACAACACCAACGGGCCCGCGCGCTCTATCACTCAACATCCTCCACATCGACCGTCTCGCCCGTCACCCGCTGAGCGAGCGCAGCGGATATAAACGGGTCGATCTCACCATCCAGCACCTTGTCAGGTGAACTGGACGTGACCCCGGTGCGCAGGTCTTTGACCATCTGATAAGGCTGCAGGACGTAAGAACGGATCTGGTGCCCCCACCCAATCTCGCTCTTCTCCTGATACTCGCCCGAAGCCGCCGCTTCGCGCTCAGCCATCTCGCGCTCAAACAGGCGCGCTTTGAGCATGTTCATCGCGGTTGCACGGTTCTTGTGTTGCGAACGATCGTTCTGGCTTGCCACCACGATGCCGGTGGGTTGGTGCGTAATCCGCACAGCGCTGTCGGTTGTGTTGACGTGCTGGCCGCCCGCTCCGGACGCGCGGTACGTGTCAATTTTGAGGTCCGCGGGGTTGATCTCGATGTCGATATCATCGTCGATCACCGGGTAGACCCAAACGCTGGAGAAGCTCGTATGACGCTTGGCCGCGCTGTCATACGGGCTGATGCGGACCAGGCGGTGGACGCCGCTCTCCGTCTTGCCGTAGCCGTAAGCGTTCTCGCCCTTGAGCAGCAGCGTCGCCGACTTGATCCCGGCCTGATCACCCGCCTGATATTCGACCGTTTCGACCTTGAAACCGCGCCGCTCAGCCCAGCGCGCGTACATGCGAAACAGCATTTCGGCCCAGTCCTGGCTTTCGGTGCCACCCGCGCCTGCGTGAATTTCGAGATAGGTGTCGTTGGCATCGGCTTCGCCCGAAAGCAGCGCCTGCACCTTGTCCGCGTCCGCGCGGTCCGCGAGTCGTTCAAGCGTGGAAAGACCGTCGGCAACGATGCTATCCTCGCCTTCCATCTCGCCCATCTCGATGAACTCAACCGAGTCGGCCATCTCAGCGGAAATCTCGTTGACGGTGCCGACCGCGTCTTCGAGCTGCTTTTGCTCGCGGCTGATCTTTTGCGCTTCCTTGGGATTGTCCCAAAGGCTTGGGTCCTGCACGCGGGCGTTCAGCTCATCCAGACGCCGCAAAGCCCTCTCCCAGTCGAGCGACTGGCGCACAAGATCAAGCGCCGCCTCGATCCGATCTATATGAGCTTGGGCCTCGGCCCGCATGGCGTATCCTTCGCAAAATCAACAAGCCGCATCCCCTAACGAGGGCGCGCCGATTGTAAAGCGGACCCGAGCTGCTCGTTGGGGGTAGCGGGAAGCGCGCCGTTTGCAGTTTATCTGGAGAGGCTCTTTACAGCGGCCAGCGTGCGCCCGACATGTTCGCGATAATCGCCTGAGGTGTAAACGGTCGCGATCCGGCCATCCGTCGCGATGACATAGGACGTGCGGCTTGCATAAGGGCTCGACGGGCCGCCCACATCGTAATCTTCCATGAGATCAAGGCTGGCAACGCCTACGGGAAAGGCATCGCGGCATTCCTCGCGGCTAAAGCGCTTCAAGGTTTCGATATCGTCGTTCGACATGCCGATCACGCTCGCTCCTTCGGCGATGAACTTGGGCATGGCCTCGGCAAAGGCGTTGGCTTCCAGAGTGCAGCCCGAGGTGAACGCCTTGGGGTAGAAATAGAGCACGACCGGCCCCTGTTTCAGCGCCGTTGCAAGGCTGAACCCGAACTCTTTGCCGGCCATAGCGGCCTTTGTCGTGAAGACCGGCGCCTTGGCTCCTTCGGGAAGGTCAGCCTGCGCCGGGGCGGTGATCGCAAGGGCAGCAATGGCGGCAGCGACAAAACGGATGCGGTTGATCATGTGGAGCTAAACCTTTCAGCGCGCCGGTGGGTTCCCCCAGATAAAGACGACGTCAATAAATGCCGCCCTGATCCTCGGCAAAATTCTCTGGAATGCCTTCTTCGCGCCCGCCCGCTTCGCCATTCCGCCCCGCTTCGATTAAGGCGAGGATTTCGGCGCGCTTGGCGGCGATTTCATCCTGACGGGTGGATCGGCTGGGCTCGGTGTCCGGCTTGAACGCCTCCCATATGATATCCGACAAGGGGTCATCGCTCGGCCAGCCTTCAAACACACGCTTACCCGTGCGCCGGTCGATACGGACCATCCGCACGCCCTCAGGGGCAACAGCGGGGAGATTGGACCAACGGTTGCGCGACTTTTCGATCACCGATCGGACAATCGGCGCGGCAATCGTCCCGCCATAGGCGTAGCCTCCCAGATTGCGCGGTGTATCAAAACCCAGATACGCGCCCACCACCATGCGCTGCGTTCCGCCCACGAACCACACATCCTTGGGGCCGGTCGTGGTGCCCGTTTTGCCAAACAGCGGCAGTTCCAGACTGCGCAGATTGGTCGCCGTGCCACGGGTGATCACGCCTTCGAGCATATGCATCGTCTGAAACGCGGTGCGCGCGTCCATCGCCTGACGCCCTTTCAATCCCATGCGCGGCATCGCCGAACCGTCCCATTCATCCATGTTGCAATTGCGGCAATTGCGCGTGTCCGCGCGCCAGATCACTTTGCCGCGCCGATCCTGCACGTAATCGATAACCGTGGGGGTGTTGAAACGGCCGTGATTGGCAAGCGCTGAATAGGCCGCGACCATGCGCATCACGGTGCTCTCTTCCGAACCCAGCGCCGTGGCCGCGTAAGGGTCCGCTTCGCCAATTTCCAGACTCTCAATGGTTTCGACCACGTTGTCCATTCCGGCCTGCATGCCGATTTGAACCGTCATAATATTCTGCGACTGTTCCAAGCCATAGCGCATCGGAAACTGCCCCGTGCGCCCGCCACGAATGCACTTCTCGCCAAGATTGGAGCCCTGATAATAGCAGAACTGCGAGTTATCGATCTGGGTCGAGGGCGTCATCCCCTGGTCAAGCCCGGTGGCGTAGACAAAGGGTTTGATAGTCGAGCCCGGTTGGCGAAAGGCTTGCGTCGCGCGGTTAAAGTCGCCCAGACGATCATCAAAGCCGCCCTGCATCGCCAGCACCCGGCCATATTGCGCATGCTGGATCACAAGTCCGCCCTGCGCTTCTGGCAGATTGGCGATCCGATAGCCGCCCTCATAGGGTTCGACCGCAATCACATCACCCGGCTTTAGGGTCCGGGGCGGGTTTACCAGAGGCGCTTCAACGCCATCGGTGAAGCCGACGCTTGCCGAAGCGCCCGCACGCTGGGTAACCACCCCCACGCGCCAATCTTCATAAGTGACGTTGAGATACGAGCTCGCCAGCTGCCCGCGCCAATTGCCGGCGTCCATATCGATCGTCGCGATCGCGCCGCCCCAGGGATTGCCACGCCCGCGATGGTAGCGCAAAAGCCCTTCGCGCAAGGCTTCGCGCGACGCGTTCTGCAAGTCCATGTCAAGCGAGGTGCGCACCCACAGCCCACCCGCATAGACGCTGTTTCCGCCCTCCTCAGCGGTCTCGCCAAACTCGGCGATGAGCTGGCGCCGGACTTCTTCAAGGAAGTAACCGGCATCCGCGCTGCGCCGTGTGCGCTGGCGCGCCAAGCCCAGCGGCATAGCGCTCGCCGCGGCGCGCTCAGATTCGGTGATGTAGCCGTTGTCTTCCATCTGGCTGAGCACGAAGGCCCGCCGCGACAGCGCCGCCTGTTCCTCTCCGCGCCGACCATAGCGCTCAGGCGCCTTAGGCAAGATCGCAAGAAACGCCATTTCGTGCAGGTCCAGCTCGGCCACATCCTTGTCAAAATAGGCACGAGCCGCCGCCTGCACGCCGAAAGAGCGCCGCCCAAGCGGGATTTCGTTGAGATACAGTTCCAGAATCTCCTGCTTGCTCAACACCCCTTCGATGCGGCTGGCGAGGATCATCTCCTTCAGCTTGCGCGTGACCGAATATTCATCGCCCAAAAGCAAAATCTTGGCGAGCTGCTGGGTGATCGTTGATCCCCCCACCGCTCGCTCGCCCGATCCGTATTTGGTCGCATAATCGAACACCGCGTTGGCGGTGCCAGTGAAATCAACGCCGCCATGCGAGTAAAAGGTCTTGTCCTCCGCAGAGATATACGCCTGCTTTAGCCGTTCGGGAAAGTCGCCATATTGCAGCTGCACCCGGCGCTCACGCGCGTAGGAATGGACGATCTCTCCATCGATCCCGCGCACTACAGTGGGCAGCGGCGTTTCGTATTCGAGCAAGCTTTCCGCGTCCGGCAAATCACTTGCCAGCCAGAAGAACACCGCGATCCACAAAGCCACCGCCAGCGCACCGGCGATCACCAGCAGCTTGTACCAGATGCTCGCGCGCCATTTGCCGAGCAGCCAAGCCCCCGCGCCGCTGATGTCGCGGTTCAGGCGGCTGCGAGCGTAGGCGAAGAACGGAAGATCGGCGGTATCGGTCATGATGCGGGGCGAGAGTTACAACAGGGTTCGGGCCGGTTCCAGCGCTTTCGGCGCTAATGCGGTGAGCGGCGTTGAGAGAAAGGCGATGCGCTATGCGTCGGGTGCGATCACCTCTTCGATATCGGTGCGCCGGGCGAAATAGACGCGGATCGCGCGTGCGAGCACGTCAGCGTACGCGTTGCGTCCCTCTTGCGTGGTGAGCTTGGCTCGGTCTTCGCGGTTGGTGACAAAGCCGCTCTCAAACAGCACGGCGGGAACATCGGGCGCGCGCAGCACCGCCAACGCCGCCGAGCGCAAGGCCGCCGGGTGAAAGGCGATACGTTCCTGTCCCTCGCGCTCTATCAAACGGGCAAATTCGGTCGATTCCTCTTGTGTGCGCCCTTGCGAGAGTTCGACCAGCATCTTGCTGACCACATCGCCCTGATCCTCAATCTCGACCCCGTTCAAGCGATCCGCGTTGTTCTCTCGCGCCGCAAAGCGCGCCGCGGCCTCGCTCGAAGCTTCGTTCGACAAGGTGTAGATGCTGGCGCCCGACACCTGGCTGAGATCGCCCGCGGAATCGGCGTGGATCGACAGAAACAGGTCCGCCCCCAGTTGGCGCGCGATTTCCGGGCGCTCTGCAAGAGTAACGATCCGGTCCGTCTCACGCGTCATCGCCACGCGCACCCCGCCTTGTTCGACCAGGATATCGCGCAGCCGCAAGGCGATTGCGAGAACCACGTCCTTTTCACGCACCCCGCCGCCGACAGCGCCCGGATCGCGGCCGCCATGGCCTGCATCTATAACAATCAGCGGCCGCGCCGGATCATCGGGTCCGTAAATCCGTCGGACGCGTGAGGAAGCGGCCGAGCCGCCAAGCGCGAATGTCTGGACGTATTCGCGCCCCCAGATTGGAATCGGAATCGTCTCATCAAGCGCGATCGCGCCGCCCACCACCAAAACTGGCAGGGCCAAGACAAGCAGCAAAAGGTCACGCACACTCATGACGTCGGCCCGCTTAGGATGTTGCCGGGGGCCAGCGCAAGAGAGTTGCCTGTTGAAACCCACGGTGCTAGTCCGTTGATATTGGAGAGAGCTTAGGGCGAACGGATTGAATCCGTCTCATCTTGGCCCATCTCCTTTCCAACAGGCTCTTTTGGCCCCGTGCCATTCCTTTGCGAGCCTCTAACCAGGTTGATGCAGTGACGAGACGTATGGCCTCGCAGATTTGTCCGGAGCGCAAGGTTTGCGTGGCCCGACCAGCGAGCCAGCGCGCGCAAAGCTCCGCAAAGTCTTTCACGGCAGACACGAACATCGCGCAAAAACCAGAATCGGGACGGTTGGGGCAAAGCCAACTTAGCCCGGGTCGCCGCGCGAACATCCATTCGAGCGTTGGCCCTGCCAGCGCTCGTTATCACACAATGACGCGCCTGATGCCTTACGCAAGAGCAGCATGGCCAGGCGCTTGGAGACACATACATGGCAACGCGCATGCTAATCGATGCGCGCCACACGGAAGAAACCCGGGTGGCGGTACTCAAGGGAAACCGGATTGAGGAGTTCGACTTTGAATCGGCTGAACACAAGCAGATCAAAGGCAATATCTATCTAGCGAAAGTTACGCGGGTTGAACCCTCGCTGCAGGCCGCCTTTGTCGACTTTGGCGGCAATCGTCACGGCTTCCTCGCGTTCAGCGAAATCCACCCCGATTATTACCAAATACCGCGAGAAGATCGCGAACGTCTGCTTGCGGAAGAGGCCGAAGCCGCCGAGGAAGAAGCGCGCCTGCGCGAAGAGGAAGAGGACGAAGGCGTCTCTCCGGGCGAAGAATACGACGCTGAGGATGAAAGCGCCGAACAGCTTGTCGAAGAGATCGCCGAAGACGGCCTCGAAGAAGTCGACACCTCTGACAAGGAAAAGGTTGCCACCATCGAAGACGGCGCCTCTGACGACGACGACGAGGAAGACGACGCCGAAGAGGACGACGAGAGCGAGGACGACGACGAGGCGAGCGAAGGCAGCGACAGCGAAGACGACAGCGACGACCAGGAATCGAGCGAGGGCGACGATGAAAAGCCCCGCCGGTCTCGCCGTGGTCGCGGTCGCCGACGTCAAGGCGCCAAAGGCAAAGGCGGGCACAAGGGTAGCCGCAGCCGCGCCAAGGAAGTCGACGAAGTGCGCGCCAAGCGTATGGCGCTGCGCCGCCGCTACAAGATCCAGGACGTCATTCAGCGCCGTCAGGTGCTGCTCGTCCAGGTTGTGAAGGAAGAACGCGGCAACAAAGGCGCGGCTCTCACCACCTATCTCAGCCTTGCGGGCCGTTACACGGTGCTTATGCCGAATTCTTCGCATGGCGGCGGGATCAGCCGCAAGATCAGCTCGACCAGCGATCGCAAGCGTCTGAAGCAGGTCGTCTCCGATCTCACGCTGCCCAAGACGATGGGCCTGATCGTGCGCACGGCGGGCCTCAGCCGCACAAAGACCGAAATCAAACGCGACTTCGATTATCTTGCCCGGCTTTGGGATGACATTCGCAAGAAGACATTGGGCTCCACCGCGCCTTCGTTGATCCACTCGGACAGCGAGCTGATCAAGCGCGCGATCCGCGACATCTACAATCGCGAGATTGAGGAAGTCGTGGTTGAAGGCGAGGAAGGCTACAAGTCCGCCAAGGCCTTTATGAAAATGCTGATGCCCAGCCACGCGCGCCGGGTGAAAGCCTATTCGGACCCGGTGCCGCTGTTTCAGCGCTACGGCGCCGAGGATCAGCTGCGGGCCATGTACGATCCGATGGTCCAGCTCAAATCGGGCGGCTATCTGATCATCAACCCCACCGAAGCGCTGGTCTCGATCGACATCAACTCGGGCCGCTCTACGAAAGAGCACGGCATCGAGCAGACCGCGCTGCACACCAATCTGGAAGCCGCGCGTGAAATCGCTCGCCAGCTGCGCCTGCGCGACATGGCTGGCCTTGTTGTGATCGACTTCATCGACATGGAGTACAATTCCAACACGCGCAAAGTCGAAAAGGCGATGAAGGAAGCGCTCAAAACCGATCGCGCGCGCATCCAGGTGGGCCGCATCTCCAGCTTTGGCCTGATGGAAATGAGCCGCCAGCGTCTGCGCACCGGAGTGCTCGAGGCGACCACCCGGCCCTGCCCGCATTGCGACGGCACCGGTTTGGTCCGCACGGCGTCCTCAGCGGGTCTCTCGGCCCTGCGTCTGATCGAAGACGAAGCGGCCAAGGGCAAAGGCACCACTATCCGCCTCGCGGCCAGCACCGAAGCGGCGGTCTACCTGCTCAACGAAAAACGCGGCGATCTGGTTGAGATCGAACAGCGCTATGGCGTCAGCGTTGAAGTGGTCCCTGAAGGCGAAGACGAAGGCGCCAAGATGGCCGTCGGCAGCTCGGGCCCGCGCCCGACCGAAGCCCCCAAGTTTGAACCGATCGTTGACGAAGAAGACGATGATGATCTGCCCGAGGATGACGCAGACGAGGAAGCGTTTGACGAGGGTTACGGCGATGACGAAGACGCGCCGCGCAAGAAAAAGCGCCGCCGTCGGCGCGGCGGGCGCGGTCGCAACAAGAAGCGCCCCGAAGAGGGCGCTGAGGACTCCGACGAAGACAACGCCGATGCCGCTAACGACGATGAGGCCCACGATGGCGCTGATGAGGAAAGCGGCGAGGAAGCCGATTCCGAGAAGCCCAAACGTCGGCGTCGGCGCGGCGGGCGTGGCCGTCGCCGAAAGTCTTCGGACGAGGGCGCAGACGAGACGGTGAGCGACGAGGCTGAGGACGCCTCAACTGACGCGCCGGACACGCCCGAGGCGGAAGCCGAGCCGGAGGCAGAGCCAGAAGCAGAGGCCGCACCGGAAGCCCCTCCGGAGGCCGAAGAGAAGCCCAAGCGCCGCCGCACGCGCAAGAAGAAGGTTGAAGACGAAGCGCCGGTTGAAGAGGCGCCCGAAACCCCGGCTGAGGGTGAGAATAAGATTGAGGCCGAAGCGGAAGCCGAAGCCGAGCCCAAACCCAAGCGCAAACGGGCCCCGCGCAAGAAGAAGGTCGAAGAGGAGGCAACCGCGCTTCAACAGGAGCCCGAAGCCGAGTCGGTTGACGCGGTGAGCGAAGGCGCAGCGGCCAGCGCCAGCGAACCGGTCACGGGCGAAGCGGAAGTTGAACCGGCCGAGGGCGACGATGAAAGCAAGAAGCGCGGCTGGTGGCAGCGCACGTTCGGCGAATAAAAGTGACTCAGGTCCGCGTTACAGCGCCCGCTGTGACGCGGACCTAGCCCGGTGAAACGCGCGCCTCGATCGCGCGCGCTATGCTCTTCATGTCGCGCTCCAGCGTGTTAGCCACGTCTGGATCGGCCATAGTCGACCAGCGAATCATCTGCGGCATGCTCAGCCCCACACGCAAGGTTCCGCCCCAACCCTCACCCTGTTCATCGCCCTGATCATCGCCGCGGCGCACGCACTTGACCGGCTGGCCCAGGCGAACCCCGTCAAGCGCAAGCGCGCGGTGCAAGGCTTGCGCTTCAGCGAAGGTTGCAAGTCCGGGCAAAGAGGACATGTCCAGCGTGATCAGGGTGCGCATCTCAATTGGTCGCGCGGCAACCCGGTTGCGTTCATGAGCCGCGCTGGGGCACACGCGCGCCACACCCAGAGCCGCGACAAGATAAGACTCAACCGCGCTCTCAAAGGCGTCGATCAAGGCAGCCGCACGCTCGATGGGAATGGTCTGAAAGCGCTCCAGTTCAAAGATCGCCGCGTTAAGCCGCAGAACAAGCGAGAGGTTGGCGCTGTCCTCCAACGCTTCGCGCCCGGGCCAGCCCTCAGGCCATTCGGCGCGGCGAAAGATCTGGCGAAAACCCTGGGGCAGAGCGCTTGCTCTCTTGACCATCTGCGGCGGGATAAGCGCCCATCCGTTGAAGGGCGGCGCGCCGACAAATTTGGACCCGGTCATCAGAACCAGACAACCCCGCTCCAGATACGCTCGCACCGCCGACGATGTTATGCGCGCCTGGCACGCGTCCACCACAATGGTCACCGCGCGGCCGAACCGCTTTTGCAAGACGTCAATATCGCTCAGCGAGGGCAGCACTAAACCGGTTTTGGAGCCGTGCACCACGTGCACCAGGCAGTGACAACCGCGTGTAATCCCCGCTTCGATCTCGCGCATCATGTCAGCGCTTACGGCCGCGCTCGATCGCGCGACGCCTTGCCCGCAGCGGACTGGCACATCAACCAAGGTGATATCCGCGCACCCATCGACGGGCGCCGCCGGTTCGGTCGCGGCGCCAAGGGCTGTCTCATCCGCAAAGAATCGGCCATGAGCGGAATGGACACACCCGCTTCCCGTCTCGTCCGCGCCCAGAAGAATATTGTGGACAGCCTGGCTCGCCCCCTCACCCGGCCCTCCAGCGCTCTGATCGCGCGCGCAGGCCAAAGCGACATATTCGAGATCGGTGCCCGAAGGGGCAAAGGCGATTCGCGCTTCGTCCAGGTTCAGATCAAGCGCGGCTGCGATCCGCGCGCGCAGCGCGTTTAGGCTGTCGCGGTACGGCTGCGCGCGCAGGGTCTCGAAGCGGTCGCACAGGTGGGCGAAGGCCTCGGGCGAGATGTCGCTGATGGTCGAGGAGGAATAGGCCAGAACATCGCGCGGGTAAGGCGCTGAAAGGTAACGGTTCAATCCCGTCTCCGGCGCGAGGCTTATGCGCGCATCACCACCGCTGGCCAAGAGCTGGACAAGCTCCACCGCACGCGCATCCGCGCCGATATCGTCCAATTCACGGTGAAGCCGTATCGCAGCCTCAGCCACTGTCGCCGTCATGCGTGATCCGATCCCTTCCCACTGCCAATGGGGAGGGCCCGATACCCACCCAACGCGCGTCTCCGCACGTGTCCATCCGCGTCTTAGGCATCAGAGCCTCGGCTAATCAATCCGGATTTTTGTAAGAAATCGGCATCCAGCGCTGGCGCACTTGCACCGCAACCCCTAAGGGCGTGCGCCAAACCACCGCCCGTCTTGCAAAAGGCCGCTATGCCGCACCTTCCCAGTCCGTTGAAAATCTCCGCCGACGCGAAGGCTCGGCTCGCTATCCTGTTTCTGGCAAAGAACGCCTTGTGGGAGGGCGACATTCATCCCGAAGACGGCAATCACGCCGTCTATCATCGCGAGATGCGTGAGGTGCTCGAGGGGCTCGGCCTCAATCTCAAGCTCACCGAGACACACGATATCCTGTTCGATCCACCCGCCGGCGTCGACTTCGTCTTCCCGCTCTTGAACCGCGCCGGTTTCTTCAATTCGGAAATGCTGGTGCCGCTGTTGTGCGAGCGCGCAGGGCTGCCCTATCTTGGTGCCAGCCCGATCCTGCGCGGCCTGTCCGACGACAAACACCTCGCCAAGCGCGCAGCGGTCGAGGCGGGCATCCCGACGGCGCCTTGGGCGGTGTATCGCAAAGGCGCGCCGGTCACGCCGGAGAAGCTTCCCGAAGCGCCGCGCTATGTGATCAAGCCCAACAATTCCTCAGCGAGCTGGGGCGTTCAGGACGCGCGCGACTGGGAAGGTGTCGCCGCGGCAATCCGCTGCATTCACGAGGACAAGGCCAATGGCGGACAAGACGCGATTGTCGAACCGTTCCTCGACGGCAGCGACGTTGAAGTGCCGGTGATCACCATGGGGGGCGAGCCGCAGATCTTACCGATGCTGATCTTCCGCCAGGGCGATCCCTCGCACCTGCGTACCTATTACGAGAAACGCGATCTTGTGGATCGCAGCCAGAAATACTCGCTCGATCCGTTTGAGCACCCTGCGATGACCGCGCGCATCGCGGAACTGACGAAGCGATGCTGGGAAGAATACCGCCCGTTCGATTATGGCCGCTTCGAATTCCGCGTGAACGAAGAAACCGGCGACATCCAGTTTCTTGAGCTCAATCTCAACTGCAATCTGTGGTCGCAAAAGGTCTTTGGCCGAGCGGCGGCGCTGGCGGGATGGACACAGGGCGAGCTGATCGAGACCGTGCTGGCCGAAGGGCTGGCGCGGTATGGTCTGCTCTAACCGCTTGGCCTAGTCATCACCCGCTTCGTGGGCAGCGATCATGTCCTCGATCACCTGCGCCGAAACCCAGCGAATGTCTTTGTTGCTGGTGAACAGGAAGGCCGTGCCATCAAGGCTGACCAGTGGACACAGTTCGTGCCCAGGCGTGTTCACGCGCTCGTCAAAGGGGATCGGATCCGACCACCCACCCTTGCCGTCGGCTATCGCCAGATAGATATCGCCGCGTCCCTTTCCGCCAGGCCGGTTGGAGGCAAAGATCAAATAGCGGCGGTCGGGATCAATATAGGGATCGCCTTCATACGATCCTGTGTTGATCGAACTCGGCAGGCGCTTGGCCTCGCCACCATCTTCCAGGCCACCATCTTCCAGGCTCGCTTCATAGAGGTCGTAGCCGCCGCCAGCTCCACCTGCGCGGTTGGAGGAAAAGAAGACCGAACCATCGCTTGTGATCGAGGTGTAATAGTCGTTGCCCGGGCCGTTGATCGGCGTGTCGAGAAAGACCGGCTCTCCCCATGACCCGTCCGCTTGGCGGGGAAGATAGGCAAGGTCGGCGCTCCCACGCGAAGCGTTGATGAAGTAAAGCCGCTGCTCGTCGGCTGAAAGGTAGGGATCGTGGGCGTTGAAATCGGGCGACCCGATCACCGGTACCGGTCCATCCCAGCCCGATCCGTTCCAGGTGTACGTTTCGATCGACTGCCATTGCCCATGCTCATTCCTGTACGTGAGCGCGCGGCGAACGCGCGAGAAGGTCTGGCAATACTCATATCGCCCCTCTTTCGAGACGGTGCCTTGGCCCAGGATTTCGGGCTGATCGGCAGGGGGCACGGGCCCAGCGCGCGATACTTGCTGTGTCGACGCCGATGCCTCAACCGCGAGCAACCAACCCACAAGAACCAGCCACGTCATACACCAACCCCTTTTTTCTGTCTTTTGACCTCACTTAATAAACACCGGCCTTGTGCGGGGTGTAAACAGGGCGTGCGGTGCGCCGAGCCGCTGGCCGCGCTTAAACGAAATCGCCCTGCGTACCGCTTCCCGCGCCATCAACCACCCGCGGGCGCGGGGCCCGCGGGATCGACCGGCTGAACCACCCACTGCCACCACACATAGCGCCACGGGATCACGACCAGCAAAAGCACCATCCCCGACGCATTCAGCGTCACGTCCATGATCGTCGGCATCTCGCGCCCATCAAGATAGATCGGAAGCGCCACGATCAGCAGCCACAAGGTCTTCCAAGCCATTTCGTAGACCATCACGATCAGCAGCTTGAGCGGCTGAAAAATCCCCAGAAGGGCGAGCACCGACAGGATTGCCAGCATAGATCGACCCAGACCTTTCCAAGCGGGCCAGTCCGACGCGGTGCCTTCGAGTATCGAGCTCCATTGCTGCCAACCAAGAATGACAGCGATCAGAGTGAACAAAAACCGCAGCGTCCAAATGCGCCAGGGCGCCACGGGCGGAGGCGCGATGCGACTGGGCGTTTGCGGTTCGGCGTGTGGGTTTGTGTCGGGCATGGTCGTCTTCCTCCTTGGCCTTGTCGGCCTTCTTATAGAGGTGTATTAGTCTATTAGGACACGTGGAGAACGGATCGTGCGTATCAAAACCCTGATCGAACGTTGCATCGAGCTTGATCGGACCCATCGCGGAAGGCACCAGGGTGCACAGCACAGCAAACCCCGATTGCGCGAGGCGCTCTCAAAATCCGCGCCAGGGACCGGTGTTGGCAACCACGCTCCACGCCGCTCGCGCCCCGAACGTCAACCCAGCGCAGTGCAAGATCAGGCGCGCACCATCGCTATGCGAGCCGCGCGCGCTCTTGCTTACGAATTCCGGCCCCGGCCAAGCTTTGCGAGACGGATTGAGAGCGCTCTTGATCCCTTGCTCGAAGGCAATCAGGCCAGCGCCAACGCGCTCGCCAGCGCGCTGGGAATCAGCCGGCAAACGCTGCATCGACGCCTGCGCGAACAGGGCACGAGCTTTACAGAAGTGTTGGCGGCGCGGCGCCACCAGCTGGCCATGCGCTATCTTGGGCGCGAGGGCGCGTCGGTCAAAGTCATCGCCTGGCGCCTTGGCTTTTCGAGCCCTGAAGCGTTCTCGCGCGCCTTCAAGCGCTGGACCGGTCGCTCGCCCAGCCAGTTTCGCGCCGAACACCGCGCATCCGTGGCTGGATCAGACGCTTAAGCCGGAACTTCGACCCCGGCGAAATCGAAAACCTTGCCGCTGTCGGTCGGCCCCAAAGCACCAAGAACGCCGAGGAGGTTCTCCGCCGCTCGGCCTGGCTCGGTCAGCTGGCCGCCCGGCAGCCCTTTCTGAAACGGCCTTGATAGGGCGCTATCCACGGTGCCCGGATGCAGGCCCACCACCACGCCGTGTTGGTGCGTGCGCCCCATCTCCAGCGCGAAGTTCTTGAGCAGCATGTTGAGCGCGGCCTTTGAGGCGCGGTAGGAGTGCCATCCGCCCAAACCGTTGTCCGAAATTGAACCCACACGGGCGGACAGCGCCGCGAACACGAAACGCTCCGAACGCGGCATTAGCGGCAAGACATGCTTGGCGATCAGTGCGGGGCCAATGGTGTTCAACGCCAGAACGTCAGCCATCGCCTCAGCGGAAAGCCGTTTGTAGGTGCGCTCTGGACCGGTGCCGTCGGCCAGCGTCAGGACACCGCTGGCGACGATCACCCATTCGGGCGGGTTTTCGCGCATTTCGCCCGCAGCTGCCGCAATGCTCGCTTCGTCTTTGAGGTCAAAGGCGAAGGGCGTGATAGCTTCGCTGGTCCAATCTCCTGCGCTGCGCGATCCGGCGTAGACCCTCTCACACCCGCTGCGCGCCAGCTCTTCGCACAAGGCCCGGCCAATCCCGCCCGTGGCGCCAAACACGGCTGCACGGCGCGGCGCGCTGTCGGGCCATTTTCCTATTGCGCTCATAGCCGTTACAGCGAACCTACGCCCTGTCCGTTCCCTTCCGAATCGCGATTTTGCGCTCGATTTGGCGCTTGGGCGAGATGGGTTTTCCCGTTTTGGACTGTGTAACCCGGTGTCTCCACCACGGCGGGTGATGGAGGACACTGGTGCCTTGCGCTCAAGACCCGTCCGAAACCGCGCAACACCGGGTGTCTTGCCTATGCAGCGGCGCGCGTTAGAAGGCTCTCATACGAACTTGGGATATTCGTCTAAATGGCCACTTTCACGCTTCCGAAAAACTCCGTCATCACCAAAAAGGGCAAGGCGCACAAAGCCGAAGGGGCCAAGCGCGCCAAGAGCTTCAAGATCTATCGCTACGATCCGGACAGCGGGCAGAACCCGCGTTACGACACGTTTGAGATCGACTTGGCCGAATGCGGGCCGATGGTTCTCGATGCGCTGTTCAAGATCAAGAACGAGGTTGATCCCACGCTCACCTTCCGCCGGTCGTGCCGCGAAGGCATTTGCGGCTCGTGCGCGATGAACATGAACGGGAAGAACGGGCTGGCCTGCACAACCTCGATCGAGGATCTCAAAGGCGAGATCCGCATCACGCCGCTGCCGCATATGGACGTGATCAAGGATCTGGTGCCCGATTTCACCCATTTCTACGCGCAATACGCCTCGATCCGGCCCTGGCTGCAAACCGTGTCGACCACGCCCTCGGGCAAAGAGCGGCTGCAATCGCCCGAACAGCGCGAGCAGCTGGATGGTCTTTATGAGTGCATCCTGTGCGCCTGCTGTTCGACCTCGTGCCCCAGCTATTGGTGGAATTCGGACAAGTTCCTGGGCCCGGCCATCTTGCTTCAGGCTTATCGCTGGCTTGCCGACAGCCGCGACGAGATGACGGGGGAACGCCTTGACGCGCTGGAAGACCCGTTCCGCCTCTATCGCTGCCACACGATCATGAACTGCGCCAATGTGTGCCCCAAGGGTCTCTCACCGGCTAAGGCCATCGCGGAAACCAAGAAGATGATGGCCGAGCGGGCGATCTGACGCGCTTTCCGGCTTCGGGTTACCCTGCCATGGCGGCCAAGAGCGGCTTGCATAACCGCCCTGACCTCTTAACGCAGCGCGCCTAATGACTGACATCGCTTTCGATTTGCCCTTTGAACACCTTCCCGTGTCGCCCGAACAGGCGGATGGAGAAGAGGGTTGGCATTCCTGGACGCTAAAGGACCGCACCCGGTACAACACCTTTGTGCTTGGTGAACTGCATGTCCGGCGCGAGGGCGAGCAATGCCGTTTGCGCATGTTCCCGCAGCGCCATCACACCAACGCGGCGGACAACATCCATGGCGGCACCACGCTCGGCCTCATCGACATCGCGTTGTTTGCAACCATGCATCTGTCGGGCACGGGCGATGCGGGCGCGTCGGTAACGGTGGAGCTTTCAACACAATTCGTTGGCGCGGGTGATCCGACCAAGCCGCTCGATGCGGTAACCGAGATTGTCCAGGAAACCGGCCGGATGCTGTTTGCCCGTGGCCAATGCGTCCAGGGGGACAGCGTGGTTGCCAGCTATTCGGGGATTGTGCGCAAGATCAAGCCGGGTGTGCTGCTGAAAAAGACGAGCCCTTCCGGCGCATGAGCGGCCTGCTTGCCCGATATGAGAAGATGATCGCCAGCGGCGAGCTGCGCGCCGATCCCGATCAACGCATCGCCGCAACGCGCCTTGACCGGTTGCAAAAGGAGCTTGAGGCCAAACGCCCTGGTGGGCTGATCGCGCAGTTCTTCAACACCGGCCCAAGGCGCGCTCAGGGCGTGTATATGTGGGGCGGTGTTGGCCGCGGGAAGTCGATGCTGATGGATCTGTTCCACGACAATCTCGGCATTGCGGAAAAACGCCGCGTGCACTTCCACGCTTTCATGCAAGAGGTCCACGCCGCGATCCGCGATGCGCGAAGGCACCAACCCGGCGACCCGATCCCGACGGTGGCCGAGCGGCTGTCTGAAGGCGTACGATGCCTCAACTTTGACGAAATGGTGGTCAACAACTCCGCCGATGCGATGATCATGAGCCGGCTGTTCACGCAGCTTATTCGCGAACGCGATGTGACGATCGTCACCACGTCGAACCGCCCGCCACGCGATCTCTACAAAGACGGTCTTAACCGCGAGCATTTCCTGCCCTTCATCAACCTCATCCACGAAGAGCTTGAAGTGCTCGGCCTCAACGGACCGACCGATTATCGACTTGACCGCATCGGTGGCCTTGCCACCTGGCATGTCCCGCTTGGCGATGCCGCTACGCAGAAAGTGCGCGAGGCCTTCTTCCGCCTCACCGACTTCGCGCCCGAAGACGCTGACAACGTGCCGTCAGAAGAGCTCGCGGTCAGCGCCAAACGCAGCCTCCACGTGCCCAAGAGCCTCAAAGGCGTGGCGGTCTTCAGCTTCAAGCGGCTGTGCGGCGACGCGCGCGGTGCGCCCGATTATCTCGCGATCGCGCGCAGTTATCACACGGTGATCATAGTCGGCATCCCAGTGATGGGCCCGGAGCAACGCAACGAAGCAGCCCGTTTCGTGACGCTGATTGATGCCCTGTACGAGCACAAGGTGAAACTGTTCGCGACCGCCGATGCGGTTCCTGAAACGCTCTATCAGGCGGGCGATGGCGCGTTTGAATTCGAACGCACGATCAGCCGTCTCAACGAAATGCAAAGCGAGGATTATCTGGCGCTGGGCCATGGGGGGGACCCCTCAACATCCGCTTTGCGCGCTTTGGACGACTAGGCGGCTGAGCCTGCGTTGGCGCGCGCTGCGACCCGCGCCTGGGCCGCTACAAGGCGGCTCATCACTTTAAGGTCCTGCTCGCGCAATTGCAGCGCGGTGTCAGCCCACATTTCCGTAATGCGGTTGAGTTCGTCGAGATCGAGCCCCCACACGCGCTTCGTCGCCTTGCGCGCTCCCACCAGTCCGGCGTGGCGTCGATCGGATTTCTTGATGAAGTCGCGGACGGCGTGCAGCCCCTCGCCTGGTTCAACCAGCAAGTGGACCAAACCGATATCGAACAATTCCTGCGCGCTGTATGTCTCGTTCGAGAGGATAATCCGATCCGCCATTGCGCTGCCAATCTTGCGCGACAGGAGTGCGTGCGCACCCATTCCGGGGTAGAGGCCGAACATAATCTCAGGCAAGGCGAAGGTCGCGTGCCTCTCCGCGATGATGAAATCAAACGAAAGAAGAGCCTCAAATCCGCCGCCAAGCGCGGCGCCTTGGACCAGACCAACGGTCAGCATATCGATCCCGAGCGCGTTGATATTGCGATCAAGAATGCGGCAACAGCGATGCCCGTACTCAACCAACGCGTCGCGGTCGCGGCCGCGAATGAGCGACTGAAACAATTCAAGATCGCCGCCATAGCAAAAGACATCGGGCGCGCGGCTGCCAAGAACCAGATAGCGCAGCGGCACCTTGTCTGGACCAAATCCCTGTTCAATAAAGGTCTGCCACGCCTCGAAATCGGCCAGCATAGTCTTTGTAAAACTCGGTCGACCCTGGGGCCTCATATAGGTCCAAAGAGCACAGGATTGTTCTTCGTAAAGGACGTCTAGTTCAGCGAGTGAGAACAGGTCTTCTGGTATTGCATTGTGGACAGCGCTCTGAGCGAAAGGTTCTTCTTCATCGGTCAGCGGGACCGCTTTCGACGCGCTGTTATCCATACACATCACTCCAACACTTGCCTGATCCCAATCAGAGCTACCCGTTAGAACGCTCAAGGCGCCAGTTTGGTCCCGGAACGAAAAGAGATTGGAGCACACAGGGTTAGATGGCAAACCATTTATTATGTTTTTCCGCCGAATTGAATCTGTTTTCCGACAAAATACGCTAGTTAGACGCAGTAATGTTACTCAGTATCACGCGCTGATACCTAAGCGCTGCAGCGACTTTTCAAGCATCAACAATTGCCACAGCACCCGCGAATGATCGCTATGCCCGCGGATATGGGCATCGGCCAAGACCGTTAGCGACCCTGACCGAAACCAACCCGTCTCGTTTAGTGTGGCTGACCGGGCGACCCGCCTTGCCTCTTCAGCAAGCGGTCCGCGGAACCAGTCCGCTATCGGAGTGACGAAGCCTTGTTTGGGCCGGTAGAGAGTATCGCGCGGCAGATGCGGCTCCATGACACGCTTGAGGAGATATTTGCCGGTGCCGCCTTTGACCCGCATGGCGTCCGGCAGACGGGCGGCAAACTCCACAAGCCGATGGTCCAACAGAGGTTCGCGCGCTTCCAGACCCACCGCCATACTGGTGCGATCGACCTTGGTCAGAATATCGCCGGGCAACCAAAAGGTCAGATCGGCGTATTGCGCACGGTCAAGTCCGGTTCGCGCAGGTGCCCTGTGCATCAGCTCGACCAGCTCGTCCTCTCCGCGAAACCCACCGAGGTTCCGGGCAAAGTCATCGCTGTAGAGCGCATGACGTTGCTTGGACGTTGTGGCCGAAAGCCCGCGGGCGTAACCGTCTTCGCCTGAGGTGGCGAGCGCAAGAAAGGTCGATTTTGCCCGCAAACCACGCGGCGCCCAATCCGCTTTGGGCCACGCCTGACCGAGGGCCGCGAAAACGGGCTCGCGCACCCCTTGAGGAAGCAGGCCACGCACGCGTTCTTCATTTTGGTGAAAGACCTGGCGCCGATAGCCAGCAAACGCCTCGTCCGCTCCGTCGCCCGACAAAGCGACCGTGACGTGCTGGCGCGCAAGTTCGCACACTCGCCAGGTCGGCAGCGCCGAGGCGTCGGCAAAGGGCTCGTCGAACATCGCCGCGAGGGCGTCAACCGCCTCATAGTCATCGCGCCCAACGGTGCGAGAGCGATGGTCCGTGCCGAATTGGTGCGCAATCCGATCCGCGTAGCTGGTTTCGTCATGAGCCTCGACATCAAAGCCGATCGAGCAGGTCTTCACCGGCTCAACGCTCGCCTCGCTCATCAGAGCAACGACGCTTGAGCTGTCGACACCGCCGGACAGGAACGCGCCCAACGGCACATCGGACACCATCCGCGACGTCACCGCGTCGCGCAGTCGCGCCATCAGCTCTTCGGACAAGTCGGCATCGCTGCCGGCGCTGCGCTCGGCAAAACTCACGTCCCACCATCGGCTGGGTTGAGGAAGCGGCTTGCCCGTTTCACACAAGAGGAAATGGCCAGCGCCAAGCTTGCTGACACCGGAAAGAATACAGTGCGTGTCGGGGACATAGCCCCAGGTCAGATAGGCCTCGATGGCCTGCGGGTTTGACCGACGGTTCAGATCGCTCAAAGTCAGCAAGGCCTTGAGCTCTGACCCAAAGGCAAGAGTTCCATCGGGCAGCTCAGCCACAAACAGAGGTTTGACGCCAAGACGATCGCGCGCGAGGAACAGCTGGCGCTTCTCCAGATCGTACAGCGCAAAGGCGAACATCCCATCGAGCCGCTCGAGGCACCCGACCCCCCAACGCTGCCAGGCGGCGAGGATCACCTCGGTGTCGCCTTGCGTGTTAAACCGCGCTCCTTGGTCGACCAGCTCTTCGCGCAGCGCGCGGAAGTTGTAGATCTCGCCGTTGTACGCGATCATCGCGCGACCATCCGCCGACGCCATGGGCTGCGGAGAACCCTCAAGATCGATGATTGATAGGCGCCGATGACCCAGGCCAATCCCCGGCGCTGTCCAGATTCCGGCGCCGTCTGGCCCTCGATGGACCAAAGAGTTGGTCATGCGCTCAATGCGCGAAGGCTCAAAAGCCGATACACCCTTGGGGTCGAACAGGCCCGCGACGCCGCACATAAGTTCGCAGTCTCAGGCCAGACCAAAGGGGCGTAAGAGGATGGCCGACATCGCGGCGCACAGCGACAAAGCGGCGACAGCGCCCACCATGGCGGACGCGCTCGCGTCATGCCCTTCAAGGCGCTCCGCCCAGGGTTGCTTGGTCAAATGATGCGCTTTGAACCCATAATCTTCAGGCTCCCTCTCGAAGAATGGCCAAGCGCCCGCCAAAATAAGAGCCACGACCAGCGCGAAGAAAATCCAACCGTAGAAGACGTGATCAAAGCCCGCAGCGAACTCAACCCCTGCGGATTGGGCGATGTAGATTGTGCCCCAGGCCCGCACGCCATTGGCGAGGACGGGAACGAAGATCGCCGCCGCGAAAAGCGCTGCACGCCGACGCCAGCTCACAAAGCGGGTGAAGCCGACCAAGGCCGCCAGCGTCACCATGGCGATGAGAAATTTCACACCCGAGCATTCTTCCGCGACGATGAACAGGCCCACAGGTGTGTCGATGTAAATCCCATCAATCACGGCCGGAACCCCGCTCAAGCGGGTGAGCGCGATGGCCATTTCGGCCGTGATGGACTGAAGAAAGGGGATGATCTCATCGCCAAAGGGCACAAGAAACGCCAAATACGCAATCGGCAACGCCAGCACGAGGCCCACGCGAACGCCCAATATGGTCACTATCGCGCCCTGAATCGCGCCGACCGCGCCGAGATGCGCTATCAGGTTCAAGCCCGTCCATCGGCCAACAAGCCAAAGCGCGAGCCCGGCCACAACAAGGATAAGCCCTGGATACCATGACCGAGGTGCGATCTTGGCAAGCTCTTCGGCCTTCATCCAAACCAGCCACAATCCGACCAAGGGGACGAGCAAAATGTGGTTATAGGTGTCGATGTTCCACCATTGGTGAACCATTTCGCCCCATTCGCGCAGGGTTACCAACGCCAGGGCCAGAACCGCGAAAGACAGGAGGATCAAGGGGCGTTGCCAGGCTTTCGGCACGCCCTTCAGGCTCAAGGCGCTGGGCCAAGGACGATCTGCAACCGCGTCTATGGCGCTATCAGGCGGCATTGCGCGCCTCCGCCGTCAGCGCTTCACCGGTGATCAAAGCTTCAAGGGGAGCCAGCCTTGCATTCCAGCCATGCCGGGCCAACACAAACTCGCGAGCGCGCTGGCCCATCCGCTCCGCCTCTCCGCGCTGCGCCACAAGCTGTGTGAAACGATCGAGCATGGCCTGCGGATCGTCCGGCGCGACCATCCAGTGCTCGCCATCGGTTGCGTCAATCCCGGTCGCGGCAGCGGGCGTGAGGAGAACCGGGCGCGCCATCGCCATGGCTTCAAGTACCTTGTTCTGCACACCGCGCGCAATCAGCAAGGGCGCGAGCGCGCATGTTGCCCCTGCAAGAAAGGGCCTGACATCCGGAACTTCACCCCAGATACGCGCGCCAGGGGTGTCTGAGTGCCGTTTGACCGCTGGTGTGGGTTCACGGCCCACGACATGAAAGCGTGTCTTGGGAAACCGCTCACGAGCCAGCGGCAGGAAGTGTTCCAACACCCACAGCGCTGCAGCCTCGTTCGGCCGGTAATTCATCTGTCCCGTGAACACAAAGTGCGGACCGGTCGCGCTGTGAAGTTCGGGGGGCGGCGCCACACCAGCGGGATCGAACATTTCAGCATCGATTCCATTGCCCATCGCGATCAGGCGCGATCGCCGAGGGGCCTTCATTCGCGAACGAAGCACACTCGCTTCGGCCTCACTGATGAGCAAGGTCGCGTCGGATCGCCGCGCAAGCCGTTCTTCCTCAGCCGCCAGCAGCCGCGCTTCTCGGGCGTTGAGCCAGACTCTCTCGCCGCTCTTGGCGTATCCCTCGAATTTGGCGCTGTCGACATCGCACAGATCGGTGATGACGCGCCCTGTGAAATCCTCAGGGATGTATTGGCCCATCTGACCGGAAAAAACGACGATCGTAGCGATGGGCTCGTTCTCGATCGTGTTTCTCACCCACTGCGCGAGCTTAGGGCTGTGAAAGGCGGCAACGCTCACGGGCTTGCCGCTGAGAACCGCTTGCGCTCCAGCAAGAACCAGGGGCTTGGTGCGATCCACAACGCAATGCGTGGCGCTCACGTCTTCAATATGCGCGGCGGCGGCGCGGTCTTCCTCGTTTTCGGATAAGCATCCGACATGAACCCGCCCCAGGCTTGCCAGTTTCATCAGCAGGTTGAAGCTGCGGATCTTGTCACCCCGGTTGGGAGGAAACGGAACGCGGTGCGCGAGGAAAAGGATGTCGTTCATAGCGATGGCCTAGGCCAGACCTTTGGCGATGAACGGGCCAAGGCGATTAGCGATAGGCAAGGGAAGCTTCTTCCACAGAGCAATCTTGCGAGCGTAGGCTTGGCTCGAAGGGTCGACGTCGCGCCGCTTTTGTCCCGGCGGCGTCCATTGCGCGTAAGACAGCGCTTGGGGTTCAAAACCCCAATTCTTCTTAAAGGTGTAAGGCCCACTTCGTGTTTTCGAGCGACCAAAGTCAAAACGACGCATGCCCCTTTGCCGAGCATGACGCATCAGCTCATAATACATGAGTTCGTTTGCGCGGGCTGAGCGCGCCGCAAACGTGCCCCCGCCCCAGAACGGCAAGACGGTGTCCTTGTGATAGAAGCTGAGGACGCTTGCGAGAGGTGCGTCGTCCCGGAAGACTGTCAGGATATCGCTTTGGCCAGGAAAGGCCTCCAACATTGCCCGAAACAGACGGGCTGGGAAGACCGGGGTTCCCAGATTGCGCACGCTCTCAGAATAAACGGCGTAGTGAGCGCGAAGGTCTTGCGCTTCACTCCCGGCCCGGATCGTCAGCCTGTTTTTAAGCCCCTTGCGAACCTCGGCCCGGGCCTTGCGGGGGATAGCGAGAAGCTCCGCCTCGTCGTCGTTGGCAAGCGCGCGCTCAAATCCGCAGTGTTTGTCATCCCAGATACGCCAGTCTTGGCCTTGCGGAAGCGTGCCACCGCGCAATTCCAAACTGGCAAATCCGTGAGCCAACGCGTCGGACTGCGCGGCCTCGACAAGCGCCTTGGCCGCTTCCTCGCTCGACGCGCACAAACCGCCCCCCACACCAAAGCCACTGGAGACAAGAGCCTTCCCGAAAAGCGCAGAACGCACTTCGGTAAGGGGAAGCCATCCGGTGATCGCACCGAACCGCTCGCTTACATAGCCGCTGGCGCGCTGGCCCGTCCCGGCTTGGACTCCAACCAGCCAAGCGGGGCGATGAAACACGCCCGCGCCCAGTTCATCGACAAAGCTCTCAATCCGGCCAGCTGTGCGCGCGTCTGAAAGGTCCGCTAAGCGGACCTGGTGGCTCATGGTGAGTGGGGCGTTCACGCCGCAATCCCTTGCTCCGCGCCGACCGCGACCGGTCGATCTACAGCCCGCGCAGCCTCGCCTTCCACCACGGCGTCCATTCGGCCCCAGGAAAAATCTCCAAGCAGAACGCGCAGCTTGTCCGCCATCTTGTCGAGGCCTGTGTAATGCCGCAGCTTTGATCGCATGGGAGCGTTTGCCACCCGTGGCTGGTCGGGATCGACCTCCCAGGGATGGAAATAGAAGATCGCTGGCCGTTGCGCCTGATTGTTGACCTGTCGGATCGCCCAACGCGAGAAACCGTAAGGCAAGACCCTGAAAAACCCTCCACCGCCGGCAGCGACCAGGCGACCGCCGAGCATCGCCGTGGTGACCGGCAACTCGACCAGATCCGACCCGACCACCGGGCGAAACGCAAATCGTGGCGCTTCGGGCCAGCCATAGTGATCGTGGACCACGGGCGCGACGCTTGAGGAATAGATGTAGCCCTGCTTGGCCAGCTCCTCAAAGGCCCACGGCGTGCGCGCGTCGATCGAGAAGCTGGGCGCACGGTATCCGATGACGCGTTGCCCCGAGGCGTCTTCCAGGATGCCCCGCGCCCTGGCGATGTCCGCGGCGAATGCCGAGCGTTCAAAGGTGAACACGCGCGCGTGATCGTAGCCATGGCTGGCGATCTCATGGCCCTGTTGCGCAATCCGACGGATCAAAGCGGGGTGACGCTCCGCAATCCAGCCCAGCGTGAAAAAGGTCGCGTGGACCCCGGCGTGCGCGAACAGTTCGAGGATCGCATCGACATTGCCTTCGACCCGGGTGGGAATGTCAGACCAGTCCGAGCGAGCGATCGATGTCTCAAACGCGCCGACTTGAAACCAGTCCTCAACATCAACCGAAAGGCCATTGATTATCGGGTGTGACGGACCTGCCACCTTCGCCATCGTCACGCCGCCTCGCGAGAGGGTCCGTCTTCAAGCCACTCGATCAGCATAGTCAACACGTGGCGGAACGAGGCCTCTTGCTCTTCCAGACGCTGCTCCAGGCGATCTATTGCGTGTTCAAGCTCGGCGCTTGCGGCCTCATTTGCAGATGGGCTGGAACCGGGCGCGCCTGCCGCTCCTGCGGCCTGCAGCTCACTGATCGCCGCTTCGAGTTCGGCCGTGCGTTCATCGCTTGCCATATCGGCGTGTGGCGCAGTCTGTGTGTCCGCCTGCCCCCCGCTTGTAGCTTGGCTTGATATGGCGGCTTGCGCAGCCCCAACCGGCCCACGCCCGGCAGCCTGTTTTGGCACACCGTTGTTCTGATCCGCCGCCATCTCCTCATAAACCGCTTCAAGCATGGCGAGGGTCAGTGTGTCGCGCTCTTCGATTGCGCCCAGAAGCAACAGCCGGTTCATAACCTGGTTGACGCGCCGGGGTATACCATTGCTGGCTTTATAGATCGCCGGCAAGAGCTCCTCTCCAAACGCTGGATGCCCCTCCCAACCGACACGCTCAAGCCGGTGCGCGATGTAGCGCTCGACCTCGCTTTCATCGAGCGCTTCGAGGTGGTGGGAGGCGATAATCCGCTGGCGAAGCTGATCCAGATCGGGGTGGTGCGCCAAGGTGCGACGGAATTCGGGCTGCCCAAGCAGCAGACTTTGCAGCAGCGGATGAGAGCCCAATTGGAAGTTGGACAGCATGCGCAGCTCTTCGAGCGCGGTAAACTCGAGGTTTTGGCACTCATCAACAACAAGCAGGCAGCGCCGACCGGCACGCGCCTCATCCTGCAAGAACTGCTCAATCGCGCCCAGCGCGCCCGCTTTGTCTTTGCCTTCGATCGGCAGCCCAAAGCTTTGCGCCACAACATGGATGAGCTCTTCGCCATCAAGCGCGCTGGTCACCACCTGCGCCACCGTCAGCGCCTCGCGGTCGATGCGTTCCATCAGGTGCGCGACCAGGGTCGACTTGCCAGCCCCCACCTCGCCGGTGATGACAATGAAGCCCTCACCCTGATTGAGGCCATAGCCAAGGTAGCTCATGGCCTTCTTGTGGCTGACGCTCTCGAAGTAAAATTGCGGGTCGGGCGTTAGTTGAAACGGGCGCCCGTTGAAGCCGTAATATTGTTCGTACATCCCAGTCTGGCTCCGTTCGGTTAGAAGTCGAGGCGAAGGCCGACAAGCGCGCTGGCGGCGGCAAAGTCTTCTTCGCTGAATTCGCTATCAAAGTAGTCGACAGCAACCGCTGCCCGGGCCGACAGACGCCCGGTAAGCAAACGGCTGTAGGCCGCCGATGCGCCATAGGCGGTAAGGTCGGAATTGCTCACTTCGCTGGTGAACCAGTTGATGTAGGCGTTGGTCGTCAGCCCGCCGCTTCGGCCAACATCGCTGCTAAGCGAGCCGATGACATAATAGCTTTCGTCGCGCAGTCCGTCGATGTCCTCAAGCACTGTGCCTTCGGCACCGACAAACGTGCGCCGGTCATAGCCCGCTGCCAGAGCCGCGTTCAGGCGGCCAATCGTGCGCTGATAGCTGATTACACCGCCGCGCCCGCGGAAGGCCGATGACCGTGTGGAGCCCAAAACACCCAGTTCGGTTGCCCCCTCTTCGCCGGTGACAAGGCCTGTAAAATCTCCTGTCAAAGCGTTGCGCGTCGCGCCGAAATCCGCCGAAACACCGCTCAGGGAATTGCTCAGCGCTCCGCCAAATCCGGTCAGGCCATCATAGACATTGATCGCGATCGCGCTGCGCCTGTCAGGCACGTAGGAGAAATTGCCGTAATAGGTCGTGGAATCGTAGCGACGGCCCACCGTTGCGGTGAGCGACGTGCGACGGCTTGGACGCCACTGGACGCCAACATCCCAGATCAGCCCATCGACATCGAACGCGATCTGGCGAGGCGACGCCGCATCCGTCACAAACCGCCCGTCATCGCCAACGATCGGATCGCCGTTCTCATCGCGCAGGGCGTCGCGGCTTGACACCTCGACATCCTCATAGCCAACCCCACCGACCACGGCGAAGCTATCGCTGATCGGGATTGTGACGTCGCCGCGCACATAAAGGTCGCGGACCCGCTGATCGAGAGTGTCGACATCCTCTTGGAAAGCGCCCGCACCAACGCCGATGCCAACAGGCAGGCCATCGCCGGCGCGAGTTCCGGCGCGCACCTGGCCCGAATAGGTCACGCTCTCATCAAACACGTCGAGAACCTCGCCCTCGTCATTGATGAGGGCATCGTTGGTCTCGATCCGGTTGTAGCCCACAAAGGCACTGGCGGTGAGATCGAACGCACCAGCGCGCGTAGCCAGCGTCGGACCGGCGTAGACGCTGTAAATCTCGCTTGTGGAGTCCTCGGCGATGAGAGGGTTGCTCGACACCCCTCCCCCTCCATCGATCCGCGCCCGGCTTGCCAGCGCTCCCGCTTCAAACGTTACCGCGCGCGGCACAAGGGCAAGCGATCCACGCGCAAGGCCGCTGATCGTGTCGGAATCGACCGCGTCACCATAACCGAAATTGCGCTCATAGCGCACGGAGACCGACGCGGCCGAGTTCTTGCCGCGCACAGTCGTATCGATACCGGCCGCCACTTGAGTAAAGGTGAGCACATCATCGCCCGGTGTGAGCTCGGCGGTCAGCACCTGGCTGACTTCGATATAGGGTTGGCTGGTTGAGGTTGCGACGCCGCCATCCGCGTTCTGGGACCGCGCAGGAGTCGACAGCGCAAGGCCACTCAAGCCGCCAAGAATTGCAACGCGGAGCCATAGGGAGCGTGCCATCATACGCTCTCCCGGCTGCCGTAATCGCCAAATCGGCGGCCCGAAGGACTGAATTGCGCGGCGTTCAGCAAGAGCTTGAGATCGGCGCACGCGGACAACAACTGCTGGGCGTCATCGATCGCAGCACGGCCAGTTTCATCCGCGCGCACGACGAGCAACGCCTGACCCACAAAGGCAGCCAGCTCCGCGGCTGGAGACGCGGCCAGCGCGGGAGGCGTATCAAAGATGACAAGACGGTTGGGAGCGCCCTGCGTCAGACGGTCAAGCACTTGGCCGGTGCGCGCGCTTGCCAAAAGCTCGGAATCGCGGGCGCTGCTTGTCCCCGCCGGCATTATGAACAAGCGTTCAATATCGGTCGCGATCGCAAGCTCTTCCGGCCTTTGGCCCGGGTCCACAAGAGCGTCCATGAACCCTGGTGCGTCTTCGATGCCAAAGAGCTGCGAAATCGAAGGGTTGTTGACGTCCGCGTCGACCAACAGCACTTCCACATCGCGTTCGGCGCTCAAGGCTATGGCGAGGTTAGCCGCGCAGAAGGTTTTGCCTTCACCCGGCAGTGGCGAGCTGATTAAAATGCGCCGCGCCTTGGTGGCGTGCGAAGCGCGAGCGTCCGCAAGCAACTCGCGCTTGATGATCCGAAACTCTTCCAACAGCCCGGTCACGGGATCTTCAGGAACGATCAGACCGCTGTCCCGCAGCGCTTCACGGTCAACTTCATAAGCTGGTCCGCACAGCGGCACTCGCGCAGACGAAACCTCCGCGACGGCCCCCTCAGGCGTGCCCGCGACCGATGTTTCAGCTTGCTCGCGAGCCGCGGGTTGAGGGTTGCCAGACGTGGCTTGTGGCGGACGCGGTCCGGGATCGGGCAGATCCTTGGGAACAGCCGAAGGCCCAAGCGTATTGAGGCCAAAGGCCGATTCCGCTCGCTCCAAGAGCGAACCGGTCTTTGCCAGTTTCGCATCGCCGCTGGGCTGGATGGGTGTGTGTTTCGTCATAGGCCAGCCATCACGCCACGGTCCGCACCGCGACCACTTCGATCGCAAGCAGAATGACAAAAACCCCGAGCAAGGCCGCCGTAGCACCCGCAAACTGCATAAGACGACGTCGCGCCAACATGCGCCCGGCATCGGACACGGTCTTCGAAACGGTTCCCACCACCTTCAGGTCAAAAGTGCGTTCCAGCTTTTGCGCTGTCATAAAGGTCGAACGCATCTGGCCGAGAGACCAAGCCGCTGCGGCCCCGGCGCCGCAACCCACAACAAGCACGCCCAGAAGCAAGAGTGGGCGGTTGGGCGCAGCGGGCTCTTGCGGGACGACCGGCGGATCGATCAGGTCAAACTTGAACTGGCTGGTTTCGTCATCGACTTCGCCTCGCGTCCGGATATCCTCGCGGTCGCGCAAAAGCTTTTCGTAGTTTTGCCGCAACACGTCGTAATCGCGGCTGATCCGGTTCGCCTCAGCGGCCACCGCGGGCTCAGACGCCTGGCTGGCGACCAGATTGGCGATTTGGGACTGGATAGCGGCGCGGCGCGATTCGAGAGATTGGATGGTGGACTCGCGGTCCGCCCGAATGGCCACAAGCGACGAATACGCCGGGTTCAGGGTTCCAAATTCGGCCTCAGGGCCCGCTCGCTCCGCCTCTTGACGCAGATAGACCACTTGCTTGATCGCCGCTTCGACATCGGGGTGCTGATCGGTCAGCCCACGCGCCTTCAGCGCCGCCAATTGCTGCTGCGCCTGAACCAGCGCAGCCTTGGGTCCGCCAACACCGCCTGGTCCAGCAATGGTGCGCGGCGTTCCCTCAATTTGCCCGTTCAGATTGGCAAGCGAGCTCTGCGCGCCGGCCAAGTCCGCATTGATGTCCCGTATCTCGGTGCGCAGTTGCTGGATTTTCGCCGACAAGGATGCCGAGCCGCCAATCAGGTCGGGATACTTTGCCTCAAACTGCAACCGTCGCGCTTCGGCCTCTTCGAGCTCAAGCTTGCGCTCGGCCAATTGCTCATCAATCTTGGACAAGGCGCGATTGACACCCACTCGGCTCCCGGCGATGTGCTCTTCGCGAAAGATGTCGAGCAATTTTTGAACCACGTTGCGCGCTAACACCGCGTTCTCAGCGTCGCTTAAGTCGCCCTTGCCAACGGTGGCGGAGATTTCGAACAGATTATCCTCTTCGCTGCGGACGGAGACCTTCTGGCTGAGGTCGGCGACGGCCGCGTTCATGGCGCCCCGATCTGTGATCCCTTCACCAAGCTTGGTGCCCTTAATGACCTTTTCGAGGTTCACATTGCTCGCAAGGGTTTGGCGAACCCGTGTAATCTCTTCGCGCCCGTCGCCGGCAATCCCCAATTGCTCGGACAGCACGTCTTCAACATCGACGTAAATGCGCGCCCGTGAAGCGTAGGAGTTCGGGATCAGCGCGACCGCAAGCCACCCAAGCAAACACACGCCCCAGGCAATCGCCAGCGCCAGCCACCGGCGATGCCAGACTGTGTAGAGCGCCGCGCGCACTTCATCGAAGATCTCGTCCATCGTCCCGCGTGCGCCTTAGAAGCGGCTCTCGGGGATCGAAATCGTGTCGCCTGGCCTAAGGGCAACATTGGCGCTCGCGTCACCTTTGTTCAAAAGGTCTTTGAGGCGCAGACGGTAGAGCGTGCTTTTGCCTTCGACCGGATCAAAGCGCGTCAGGGTCGCGCTGTTGCCGGCCGCGAATTCGCCCGGGCCGCCAACCGCAATCATCGCATCGAGAATTGTCATGTTGGCCCGAAAGGGGAGCGCGGCCGGTTGCGCGCCCGCTCCTGTAATGCGGATTTGCTGCGACAGCTCGCCGATGGATTCGTTAACGATCACCGACACGATCGGCTGTTCGATATATTCCGCCAGGACATCGCGAATGTCGTCCTGAAGCTGGGTTGGCGTCTTACCCACGGCGACCATGTCGCGCACAAGGGGTATGGTGATCCGCCCGTCCGGGCGAACCTGGATATCTTCCGCGCTGAGTTCCGGATTACGCCAGACATGAATGGTGATGTTGTCCGAGGGACCAATGAGGTAGTCTTCCTTCGGAGTAACCGGTTCTGCGCTCGGCTCTGCCGGAGGCAATTCGACGCTTGGCCCACCAGCACACGCGCTTAGCGCGGCGGCCGCAAAGGCCAGGCCAGCGGTCCGGAGAATTGTGAACGGGTGGAGCATTGATACGTATCCTTGGCCTGGCTCTGCCAGTTCGGTCTTTGAAGGCAGGGGCGACCTGCCAAACTGCACCGGCGATGAGCCCGAGTTTTCTCGCCCACAATGGTGAACATAACCTTAGGAATGACAGGCCGAATACGTCCGTATCCCGCTATGGGACAGCGGGATTTGTACAGGTTAACGCGGAGGAAGTTGCGCCGCCTAAACCAGAACCTCAGCGGCGGGGCCATGACCCAAAAATGCCGAGGGACTTGCACTGGCTCCGTAGGCCCCCGCGCAGAAGACCGCGACGAGATCACCCACTTCAGCGCGCGGAAGGGCAGCGTCGTCCGCCAGCCGATCGAGCGGGGTGCACAAGCAGCCAACAACGTTCACGGTTTCTTCGGGCGCGGCCCCCATCTTTGAAGCTATCGCGACCGGGTAATTGCGGCGGACCACTGTCCCAAAATTGCCCGACGCCGCGAGTTGGTGGTGCAACCCTCCATCCGTTACGAGGTAGGTCACACCATGGCTTACCTTGCGATCGACAATGCGGCACACATAAACACCCGCTTCTCCCACCAAGTAACGCCCAAGCTCAAGACACAGGTCGGTCTCCGCCAGCGGCGCGGGAAGATCGGCGATCAAGCCATGGAGCGCGCTCCCAACCGCTTCCAGATCGAGCGGGACATCTCTCGGGAAATAGGGGATGCCAAACCCTCCACCCATGTTCAGTTTGGGCACCGGTTCACCAATCTGATCGGCCAATTGTGCGGATAATTTCAGAATGTTAGCCTGCGCCTCAACAATCGCGTTCGCGCTTAACGTCTGGCTTCCGGTGAAAATGTGAAGACCTCTCCACTTGGCCCCGCTTGAAAGAATTTGGCGCGCAAGATCGGGCACACGCTCGGCGTCCACACCGAAGGGCTTTGCGCCTCCTCCCATTTTCATACCCGAGCCCTTAAGCTCGAAATCGGGATTGACGCGGATCGCGATCCGCGGCGTCGCGCCAATCCGCTGGCCAATGGCGAGAGCCCGCGCCGCCTCGCCTTCGGATTCGCAGTTGAGCGTTACGCCCGCAGCAATGGCCGGCTCCAATTCCTCGTCGCGTTTTCCAGGGCCCGCAAAGCTGATCCGTTCCGGTTCAAGACCGAGTGACAGAGCCAGTCTAAGCTCCCCAGCCGAAGCGATGTCGAAGCCGTCCGCCAAAGGCATGATGTGCGTGATCACATCGCGGTGGGGGTTGGCCTTGATGGCGTAATTGACGCCAATGCGCGCAGGCAGAGCGGCGCGCAAAGCGGCCATACGAGCGCTCAAAAGGCTACGAGAATAGACAAACAGCGGCGTGCGCCCGGCCTGGGTCACAAGATCGCTCGCCCGGTGACCATCAATCGCAAGCTCGCCGTCGCGCTCACCAAAGCCATGGGGAATAGGGCCAAGCGGTTTGCTCATACCCGATTCTCCAGCAATTCCCGGTACAAAGCGCCGCGATCGACCTTGCCGTTCGCGTTCAGGGGCAGCGACGCGCGCCAATGGATGGTGCGGGGCTGCATGAAATTTGGCAATTCGCGCATCAGGTGCTTCGCCAAAGCTTCGCTTTCGTCTTTGGTCCCCCGCGCCACAAGATGCACAGCGTGCCCAACGCGCTCGTCTGGCAGCCCTAAGGCGACCGCTTCAGCGACCCCTTCAAAGGCAATGGCGACGTCTTCAATTTCCTGAGGGCTGATGCGATTGCCCGAACTTTTAATCATCGCGTCGCGCCGCCCGACGAAGTGCAGCAACCCGTCCGCCGAGCGCTTCACCTGATCGCCGGACCACACAGCTATTCCACCATAGCGAGACCCAGGCGGTGCAGGTCGAAAACGCTCGGCTGTCCTGGCCTCGTCCTGCCAATAACCCTGCGCAACCAGCGGACCGCAATGGACCAGCTCGCCCTCCTCATCCGGCTGCGCAAGCGCGCCCGCCTCGTTGACAACGAGCACTTCGGCAAAGGGGATGGCGGTGCCCATTGAAGTAGGATGGGCGTCAACCAGCGCTGGATCAAGGAAGGTGGAGCGAAACGCCTCGGTCAGCCCGTACATCGGGTAAAGGTCTGCCTTTGGAAAAAGCCGGCGCAAAGCTCCTGCCAGGTCGATCGTGAGGGCCCCTCCACTGTTTGTCAGGCGGCGCATGGTGGACACCGCTTCAAGAGGCCAATCCGTCTCGGCCAGTTGCACCCAAAGAGGCGGCACAGCCGCCAGCGTCGTAACGCGATAGCGCGCGCATGCCTTGACCACATCTTTGGGAAACAGAAAATCGAGCGGCGCCACGCTCCCTCCTGCGAACCAGGTTGAGAGAAGCTGGTTCTGACCATAGTCAAACGACAGCGGCAAGGCAGCCAGGGTCACATCGTCATGCGCAAGGTTCAGGTAGTGCGCCACGCTGACCGCGCCGAGCCACAGATTGGCGTGGCTGAGCATGACACCCTTGGGCCGCCCGGTCGACCCGCTGGTGTACAGAATCGCGGCCAGCGCATCGGGATCGGCGCGCGACGGATCGGCCTCGCGTGCGAAACTGTACGCGTCCGCCAGCGCGTCACCCTCCTCCAACTGCGCGCAATCGTGGGGCACGTCGTCCTTGTGAAGCCGCGCAAGCCGGCTTGGCGTGCCGATGACAAGAGACGCCCCGCAATCCGCGAGGATATGAGCCACCTGAGCCCGCTTTAGCAGGGGGTTGATCGGGACATGCACAAGACCCGCGCGCGCAGCGGCCAGCGGGATAAGGCAGGTCAACTCCCCTTTCGCGGCCCACGTGGCCACGCGGCTCCCGCGTTCGGGCACGCGCTCACGCAGCCAACCAGAGAGCCAGGCAACACGCTGTCTTAACGCCTTGTGGTTAAGGGTCTCAGCCTTGAGCAGCAGCGCCGGTCGATCACCACGACCCGCTTCGCTTGCCAATTCGGCAAGATGATCAAGCGGAAATGGTGTGGGATCGGGGCTTTGAGACATTCAGCTTTCGCAAAAGGCGATCGATTGTGATTGAAGCGCGATATCACGATAGCGTTAACGTCTTGCAAGAAATGTTTGCTGCGCCCGGCGCTGGAATCGAGGATCCAACCCCCTTCGACCGGGCGGAATGGTACGCGCTCTTAGCGGGTACCGATCTGGCCCCCCTTATTGTGACCGCGACCAAGGCCAATAAGCGCGCCGCGATGGCTTTGGTGCACAAGGACCGGCGCGTCACCCCTTTGCGCAATTGGTACAGTTTCGTTTGGCGGCCAATCGCACCAGCGGGCGCTGAGGGCGACCGGCTGCTCGAGGCGATCGCTACGAGCCTGCGAACGCGAGCGCATCGCGTGACGCTTGCCCCGGTGCCGGACGAGAATGGCGCCGCTTCACGCCTTGCCAGTGTGTTTAGCAAGGCCGGTTGGCGCGTCGAAGTGAGCGCCTGCGACACCAACCATTATGTCCGCCTGGCGGGACGAGACTTCGAGCGCTATTGGAACGAGCGCCCCGGTGCCTTGCGCAGCACTCTGCGACGCAAGGCTCACAAGGTGTCCGTTGCTCTGCATCAGGCGTTCGACACAAGAACCTGGGAGCACTACGAAGCGGTCTACGCTGCAAGCTGGAAGCCGCAAGAAGGAGAGCCAGCCATGCTGCGCGCCTTTGCGCAGCAAGAAGGCGCGGCGGGACGTCTGCGCCTCGGCCTCGCCACGCACGAAGGGCAAGCTGTTGCCGCGCAGCTTTGGACGATTGAAGCGGGTGTGGCCTATATTCACAAGCTCGCGCATTTCGAAAGCCATCGCCATCTTTCCGCTGGAACCACGCTGTCCGCAGCGATGTTCAAGAGCGCGATCGACCATGACCGGGTGGATTGTATCGACTTTGGAACGGGAGATGAGCCATACAAGCGCGACTGGATGGAAGAGACACGACCGCGCTATCAAATCGACTGCCTCGACATGAAACAGCCGCGAGCCTGGGTCGATCTGGCGCGTCTCGCCGCCGGGCGTCTGCGCGAGGCCGATGTGCCCGCTCTTGCGCGGCTGCCCATGGGTAGCTAACGCGCGCCAAGTTTTAAGCGACTGGGCAAAGGCCTCGCGATTTCGTAAGGGCGAAAGCCAAAGCCGTCGCTTCATTCGGTCAGGAAAGGGATCGCCACGGCCATGAGCAGCAACCCAGATGTTCAGGACACGGTCGGATTTAACGAATCGACGAAGCCGTCGGCCGCGCGCGCGCCTGGTCACGATACAGAAGCCTTGCTCAAGACGGTTCTGGCTGATGTTCTTGGCATCGCGGCGCAAGCCGCCGACGCGCTTGAGGCTGACAGCGGGTTGTTTGGGCACCTTCCGGAACTGGACTCCATGGCGGTTGCCGGTCTGCTCACCGAAATCGAAGACCGGCTTGGCATTGTGATCGAGGATGACGAGGTCGACGGCGAGATGCTTGAGACTTTTGGAGGCCTGTTGGCGTTCGTGGACGCGAAGGTCGTTGAAAGCTGAGAGCGTGCCGGCGCGTAACACGGCCTTTCACGCATGATTGTCGGGACCTGGTCACCGGCCTCTCAAGGTGCGGAAAGCGCGTCTGAGGAATTGCTGGTTTCCTTTGATCAAAGCCGCACACACAGGGTGTTGATCCTTCCCGCTCTGTTTGACGAAGCCAACACATTGCGGCGCTTCACTCTTTCGGTGATGCGCGCCCTTGATGCGTCCGGCGTTGACAGCGCTTTGCCCGACCTTGCCGGGATGAATGAAAGCCTTGTTCCCATGCGCGACCAGTCCTTAACGCGCTGGCGGACGCAGCTTGGCGGGTTGGTCGAGAGCTTTGGAGCGACCCAAGTCCTTGCCATGCGAGGCGGTGCGATGCTGGCCCCCGCTTCTCTGCCCGGCTGGCGATACGCCGCGCTCGACGGACCCAAACTGCTTGCGACACTCTTGCGAGCCCGCGTCGTCAATGCGCGGGAAGCGGGCCGCTCTGAAACACGTGAAGCGCTGCTGGAAGAAGGGCGCGTGATGGGCCTTCGCCTCGCAGGCTGGGATTTTGGCGCCAAGATGGTGTGCGAACTCGAAAATGAGCAGCTTGCCCCTGCGTCTTCGCACAGAGCCATCGATCAATCTCGGCTTGGCGGTCCGGGCTTGTGGCTTCGCGCTGAACCCGACGAAGACGAAGACCAGGCGCGCGCACTCGCGGACATTGTGATCGCGGATATCGGCGACGCGGCGGATCCGTCGTCATGAGCCGACTTCATCTCACCTTTGCCTGTGGCAGCCTGGCGCTTGCCGGAACGCTCGACACAGCGCCCGGCCACACCGGACTGTTGATGATCAGCGGAGGCAATGAAGTGCGTTCGGGCGCGTTCAGCGGACAGGCGCGACTGGCCGCAGCGGTCGCGCGCGCGGGCTTTCCCGTGTTCCGATTTGACCGCCGCGGAGTGGGTGACAGCGAGGGCGAAAATCGCGGGTTCCGCTCCTCCCGGCGCGATATCGCCAGCGCGCTCGAAGCGTTTCGAGCGCTCGCTCCGGATGTTGAGCGGGTCATTGCCTTTGGCAATTGCGACGCGGCGTCGGCCCTTATGCTCAACGGGGGGGACGGGTTTGCAGGCCTTGTCCTGTCCAATCCATGGACGTTTGAGGAGACGGAGCCTTCGTCGCAAAGCTTGCCCCCTGCCGCAGCCATCCGCGAACGCTACGCGCAAAAGCTCAGCAATCCCAAAGAGGTAAAGAGACTTCTGAGCGGCGGGGTTAGCTTGCGAAAGCTCGCCCGAGGCCTGGTCGGGTCTGTCACCGGTGCGCGCGGAGCCGAGGGCAAATTGATCGAAGAGATGCGCGTTGGCCTTGAAAGCTTCTCTGGGCCGGTTGCTATCTTGCTAGCCACCGCGGACCGAACCGCGCAGCAATTTGAAAAAGACTGGGACCCGTCCGATGCGCGGATCGAACGGTGCCTGGGCGCTAGTCATGCCTATGTCGAACCGGACCAGGCCGAATGGCTCACAGCGCGAATCCTCCATGCCCTGCGGCTCTGATCAGCGAACAAAGAGGCTGGCAAGCTCAACGTGCGTGGACCATCGGAACTGACCAATGGCGCGCAGTTTTGCGAGGCGAAACCCGGCGTTCACCAGTGTCGCGGCGTCGCGTGACCAACTCGAGGGATTGCAACTGACATAAACCACACGGTGCAACTCGCTAGCGGCAATCTGCGCGATCTGGGCTTTGGCTCCCGCGCGTGGCGGGTCGAGCAGAGCCGCGCCAAATCGGTTAAGCTCGTCGGGCTTTAGGGGGTTGCGAAACAGATCACGGTGCAATGCGTGCACGTCGCGGGCACCCCGCGCAGCGGCGAGCTTGCAAGCGAGATGCGCCGCGC
>CALCCG010000081.1 GCA_937899785.1 uncultured Erythrobacter sp.
TGCCCCCTATTTCCGTTCTTCGATTATCAGCGACGAACCCGCGGCCTTACTTCTTCCCAAAAAACCCCGAAGCCATATCAGCGATGTCGTCAAGCGGCGAGCCGTCGCCGTCCTGATCGAGCAGGCTCATCACGCCCGCAAGCCCGCCTTCTTGGCCCTGTAGGCCTTCGGCAATCGAACCCAGAGCGCCCTCGCCGCCCAGCTGGGAAACGATTCCGCTAAGGGCGCCCATGTCCAAGCCCGTCTTTTGCGATGCGAGTTCGACGGTATCGCCCTCCTCGCCGTGCGACTGGCTCAACGCGGCGACCGCCTTTTCCACCATAGCCGGATCGATCCCAACCGTTTCGGCGAGGCTCGCGACCGTGTCCGGCGAACCGGCAACCTGCGTCATAATACCATCGAGAATGCTCATAATGTGTCCCCTCCAACCTTTGTTAAACCCGCGAATCTCATGCAGGATACTGCGCCCATGGTGGGCAAAAGAAAAGGCCTTGCTCTCCCACGAGAGCAAGGCCTTTTGTCGCTCTTGAACCGCCAAGACTTCAGGCAGCGACCGGCGCCGCCTGGCGGACGCCCTCGTCAACATGCGCCTCAAACTCGGCAAAGTTGTCGATGAAGAGTTGGACGAGCTTGCTGGCAGTTGCGTCGTAATCCGCCTTGTCCGCCCACGTGTCGCGCGGGTTAAGAAGGGCCTGGTTGATACCCTTCTCGATCAGCGCTGGCACCGAAACGGGAACGTCGAAGCCAAAATTGTCGTCGCGGCGGAAAGCCACATCGTCAAGATCACCATTGAGCGCGGCGTTGAGAAGCGCCCGCGTGGCCTTGATCGGCATACGGTTACCAACGCCGTATTTGCCGCCGGTCCAGCCGGTGTTGAGCAGCCAGCACTGCACGCCGCCCTTGGCGATGCGCTCCTTCAGGAGGTTGCCGTAAACGCTCGGGTGGCGCGGCATGAACGGCGCGCCAAAACAGGTGCTGAAGGTCGCCTCAGGCTCGGTCACGCCAATCTCTGTGCCGGCAACCTTTGCGGTGTAGCCCGAAAGGAAGTGGTACATTGCCTGTTCGGGCGTCAAACGCGCGATCGGAGGGAGCACGCCAAACGCGTCAGCCGTCAGCATCACCACATTTGTCGGTACTGGACCCAGGTTCTTTTCCGATGTGTTCGGAATAAAGTGGATCGGATACGCGCCGCGCGTGTTTTCCGCCAGCGAGTTGTCGTCAAAATCGAGCTCGCGCGTGGCCGGGTCCATCACCACGTTCTCAAGCACGGTGCCAAACATTTTGGTGGTGGCGTAGATTTCCGGCTCGGCCTCTTCGCAAAGACGGATCATCTTGGCGTAGCAGCCGCCTTCAAAGTTGAAGACCGCCGTGTCCGACCAGCCGTGCTCATCATCGCCAATCAGCGTGCGACTGGCGTCGGCCGACAGAGTCGTCTTGCCGGTGCCGGAAAGACCGAAGAAGACCGCCGTCTTACCATCATCGGAAATGTTGGCCGAGCAGTGCATCGGCATCACGCCATCAGCGGGCAGCAGGTAGTTGAGAATGCCGAACACGCTCTTCTTCATCTCGCCAGCGTATTTGGTGCCGCCAATCAAGATCAGCTTTTCGGTGAAGTTCACCGCGATCACCGTCTCCGAATTGGTGCCGTGGCGTGCGGGATCCGCGCGAAAGCTTGGCAGATCGATAATCGTGTATTCGGGCGCAAAATCGCCAAGCTCTTGGATGGTCGGGCGGACAAGCAGAGTGCGGATAAACAGATTGTGCCAGGCGAGTTCGTTGATCACTCGCACATTCACGCGGTGCTCTGGCTGAGAGCCGCCAAACAGATCGGCGACATACAGCGTCTCTTTTTCCCCGAGAGCTTTCATAAAGTCTTGTTTCAAGGCGGCGAAATGATCCGGTGTCATCGGCACGTTGACCTTGCCCCACCAAACCGTCTGGTCGGTCGTCTCGTCACGCACAATAAACTTGTCCTTGGCGCTGCGACCGGTCTTGGCGCCGGTCTCAACGACGAGCGCACCATCCTTCGACAGCGCGCCTTCCTGAGCGGAGAGAGAAGCCTCAACAAGCGCCGCGGTGCCGTAATTGGCGCAAATATCCGCCGACGTTTCAATACCTTGTGAGCCAAGCGAATGGGCGAGCGGTGTCAACGTGGGATCCTTTCGGTGAGACCAAATCAAACGTTCTAAAGGTCTAGCGGCGCGCCTTCTAACAGCGTTTCAACGGCGGCGTTGCCACAAGCAAAACGCAGGCGATTCGGCGCGCCCGTCTGACCCCAGTCCATGCGGCATAGGCGGGCGTCATGGCTGCGTCAAACGCACGAATTGCAAGCGGGCGTGCGCTCAGATTGTCTTGCCTCCACGATCAGGCTAGACCTTTGCCACCGGAGGGAAATCCATCCATGGCAAGCGTCAATCCATCATCCCGCGCTGCAAGGTCCTTATCTCTGGCCGGGACACACACGGCGGCGTTTGATGCGAAGGAAACCACGGCATCGGAGGGACAGCCTGTGCATGAAGAATCGGGCGTCATTGCGCTCGTCGATGATGATCGCAACATTCTTACCACCGTCTCGATCGCGCTGCAGGCCGAAGGGTTTGTGACGCGGCTCTATTCCGACGGCGAGACCGCTTTGAAGGCGCTGCTAGACAACCCGCCGGACCTCGCCGTGTTCGATATCAAAATGCCCAAGATGGATGGAATGGAGTTGCTGCGGCGTGTGCGCGAGGATTCCGCGCTCCCCATTATCTTCCTGACCAGCAAGGACGATGAGGCCGATGAGGAGGCGGGTCTGGAACTGGGTGCCGATGACTATATCGCCAAACCCTTTAGCCAGCGTCTGCTGATCGCCCGTATTCGCGCGATCCTGCGCCGCGCCGAACCTGGCCGCGACTTAGAAGCCGAGAACACCGACAGCGAGCCCGCTCATCCGATCATGACGCGGGGCCGATTGTTCATGGATCCTGCCCGCCACTACGTTACCTGGGGCGATCGGCCGGTCAGTCTAACCGTGACCGAGTTTCTGATCCTTGAAGCGCTCGCTGCGCGACCGGGCGTTATCAAAAGCCGCAACCAGTTGATGGACGCAGCCTATCCCGACGACGTTTTCGTCGACGACCGCACCGTCGATAGCCATATCAAACGCATGCGCCGCAAATTCCGCGTGGTGGACAACACCTTCGGCGCAATCGATACGCTCTACGGCGCCGGTTACAGCTTTAACGATGCCTGATGCGTAGCCCTGATGCATAACTACGTCTGAGAGCCGCCCTTTTTCTCGTCATGAACGCGCCCACCGATCCTCCAAGCGACATCGCGCCGCACACGCTCTTCGGAGACGCGGACGGCGACACATCGGGCGAGGATGCGCCGGTCGCTCGCGGGGGCGAGCGGCTGACAGCGACCGGACGCTTTGCGCTCACAGCGCGCATTCTGATCGTGAACATCCTGCCGCTAGCGCTTCTTGGCGGCGGGCTCTTCTATCTCGACAGCTACCGCACGCAGCTGATTAACGAGCGCTTCAAGCTCGCTCGGATCGAAGCGCAGATCACCGCTGAGGCCTTGGCCGGCGCGGCGCGCGAACGCCAAGACGCACTGATCGTCCAGATCGGTAAGGAGCAGCGCATGCGTGTGCGCATGTTCGACGAAAACGGGGCGCTGGTGGCTGACAGCTTCGCGCTGGACGAGGAGGCCGTTTTCTCTTTGGATGATATCGAGGACGACGGCTGGAACCAGCAGTTTGCGCGGCTGCTCGACACAGCGGTGGATGCGATCGTCAGCGCCGAGACCGTGACCGACTATGTCGAACCCGAGGCGCAGGAAGCCGACGCCTGGCCTGAGCTGGCGCGCGCGCGCGAGGAGGGTGTCAGCCAGATCGGACTGTACGCCTGGCGCGACGGGACGCCGGTGATCGCCGCCGCTGCGCCGGTCGGGCTCAACGGTGCGACCCTGCTTACGGTCCGCAACGCGGTCGACATTACCGAAAGCGTGCGCGCGGCGCGTTCGGCCCTGGGTTTTGCGGTGCTGATCGTGCTGTTTGCCTCAGCGCTGCTGTCGCTGTTCCTGGCCCGCACCATTGTGACGCCTCTGCGCCAGCTTGCCCGGGCGGCGGTGCGCGTGCGTCAGGGCCGCGAGCGTCAGGTTGAAGTGCCGCGCCTACCTGCGCGGTCGGATGAGATCGGACAACTGGCGCGCGCTGTCTCCGATATGACCGGCGCCTTGCGTGGCCGGATCGACGCGGTCGACAGCTTTGCTGCCGATGTCGCGCACGAGATCAAAAACCCGCTGGCCAGTTTGCGCAGCGCGATCGAGTCGCTTCCGCGGGTTGAAGACCCTGCTCTACGCCGCGAGCTCACCGAGATTGCCACCCACGACGTGCGCCGTATCGATCGTCTGGTGAGCGAAATCTCTGACGCCAGTCGGATTGATTCGGAGATGAGCCGCGCCACGCTTGAGCGCATAGACCTCGCCGATCTGGTGCGCGCGATCATTGGCAGCCGCGAAAACCGCGCCGAGAACCAGGATCATCGGATCGAACTGGAAACGCTTGGATTTGCCGCCTTTGTCATGGGCGTGGGGGCGCGGTTGGAACGGGTGGTCGAAAATCTGCTCGACAACGCGGTGTCCTTCTCCCCGCCCGATGCGCCGATCGAAGTGCGGGTCGACAACGATGGCGAATGTGTGACGTTGACTGTCTCCGATCACGGACCAGGCATCCCCGAAGACAGCCGTGAGAAGGTCTTTACTCGGTTCCATTCTGTACGGCCTGAGGAGGAAGACTTCGGCAACCATTCGGGCCTTGGCCTTGCCATTGCGCGCGCCATCGCCGAGGCGCATGACGGAACGCTTACCGCTCAGCCGCGACCCGATGACTTGCCCGGCGCCCGACTGCGCTTTCGTTTGCCCAGCGCGTGAGCGAAGGTGACGACAGCCTTGTCTTGCAAGCCGGAGCTCTTGCAATTGGTGGGCGGGCACTGCTGCTCGAAGGCGCGCCGGGTGCGGGCAAATCAAGCCTCGCGCTTGCGTTGCTTGACCGTGGTGCCAAGTTGATTGGCGATGACGCGGTAACGCTAACCCGAAAGGGAACGAAGGGGGCCGGGAGGCTTGTTGCCTCTCCCCCGCCCAACATCGAAGGGTTGCTGGAAGTTCGCGGGGTGGGCCTCGTTCGCTTTGAAGTCGCCGGACCCACGCCTGTGGCGCTCATCCTCACCTTGGGCGCGACGGCAGGCGCGTCCCGCCTCCCCGAAAAAGCGCCTGTGCGAGGCGTTCTTGGCTGCGCAGTCCCGGTTTTGCCCTTCGAGCCCGGCTTCATCTCACCCGCGCAGCGGGCGATGGCCGCGCTCGAGCTGCACGGACTGCCGCTGCCTCACGACGCAGGCTGATACCCTCCCACGAGGACACGCCAAAAATTAGGGCCTTTTCTCAAGCGCGTTTTGCGTCAAGAAGGGAACCCGATGTCCACCGCGCCCAACCTTCCCGAACCCTTTGAGCCGTCGCGTGTAACCTCGGACCCGCAACGCTTGCTGCTGGTCACCGGGCTTTCAGGAGCGGGAAAATCGACGGTTTTGGCGGTTCTTGAAGATCTGGGGTGGGAGACGATCGACAATTTCCCAGTGCGCTTGCTGGAAAGCCTGGTCGCACCCGGTGCGCCGCGCACGGGTGGGCCTTTGGCGATCGGCTTTGATTCGCGAACGCGCGGATTTGTGCCTTCCGACATCATCGATCTTGCCAAGGAGTTAGCCGCCCGGTCCGATATTGCGATCACTTTTATGTTTATCGATTGCGCGGGCGGCGAATTGGAGCGGCGCTACAACGAAACCCGCCGCCGCCACCCGATGGCGCATGGGCGACAGGTGCATGACGGGATCGCCGCCGAGCGCGAGTTGCTAGAGCCGCTGCGGCGCTGGGCGGACCGCGTGATCGACACCAGCTCACTGTCCTCGAATGACCTGCAGGGCCATATTCGCGAGCTGTTCGGCAAGACCGACGAAAACGCGGTGACGCTGACTATATCGAGCTTCGGCTTTGCCCGCGGTATGCCACCTTTGGCTGATCTGGTTTTCGATATGCGCTTCCTGGACAACCCGCATTGGGTGGCAGGCCTGCGCGAGTTAACCGGGCAGGACGAAGATGTTGGCGACCATATTGAACGCGATCCCTCTTTTCGCCTCGCCTTCACGCAGATGTTTGACCTCCTGACCACCCTCATCCCGCGCTACGCTGCGCAGGGTAAAGCCTATGTCCATGTTGCCTTCGGGTGTACCGGGGGGAGACACCGCTCGGTCTTCACCGCTGAACGTATGGCGCAGGACTTGCGCGGGGCCGGATTTTCGCCCACTGTCCGCCACCGCAATCTTGGATCGCGCGCCGCGGACGAAATCGAACGATCGCCCCAGCCCTGAACCCTTAAAGGCTCTCAGCCAAGGACGATCGATTTTGAACTGCACTCTCTCAACGCGAGCAACCGGGATGGCAGAAAGAGCAACCGCATGTCGGCCGGGCGGCCGAATACAGACACGGACCACACTTCACACATGATTGGACTGATCCTGGTCACACATGGTCGCCTCGCCGACCAGTTCGTGCAAGCGATGGAGCACGTCGTTGGCAAGCAATCCGCGATCGTCACCGTGTGCATCGGCCCCAGCGATGACATGGAACAGCGCCGCTCGGAGATCGCAGAGGCGATTGCAGCAGTCGATGCCGGCGCGGGCGTCATCATCCTGACCGATCTGTTTGGCGGCACGCCGTCGAACCTGGCGATCTCGTTGCTGGATGCGGGCCGTGTTGAAGTGATTGCCGGGATCAACCTGCCCATGCTGATCCGCCTTGCCGGTGCGCGTAAGACGATGGAAGTCACCCAAGCGGTGGAGGCAGCGCAGGAAGCGGGGCGCAACTACATCACCGTCGCGAGCGAGCTGCTTGCGCAAGACGCCGCCGCTGGCGCCTGCGCGGCGAAAGGGTAAACGCAGCGTGACCCGACCATGAGCGAATTGCGGCAATCGGTGACCATCGTGAACAAACGCGGCCTGCACGCGCGGGCCAGCGCTAAGTTCGTGGGCGCGGTGGCTGCTCTGGAATCGGGCGTGAGCGTGCGCGTGGCCAAGGAGACCAACAGCGCTGCGGGCGGTTCGATCCTGGGCCTCATGATGCTGGGCGCCGCGAAGGGCGACACGGTGGAGGTCATCGTCGAGGGCAACGGCGCGGAGGCCGTGCGCGGCGATCTGGTGGCCCTGATCGCCGACGGGTTTGGCGAGGAGTGACGCGGCGTTTCCTCACGGCGCGCTGACCGACCCGCCATGCGCAAGCATATCTCCGGCTTTTCGAACCCGACCGTCAAGGAGTTGCGCGCTTTGCGCGACAAGAAGGGCCGCAAACGCTCGCGCCAATTCCTGGTCGAAGGACTGCGGCTCCTCGAAGACGCGCGCGCATCGGGCTATATCCCGCGCCAGCTCGTAATGGCCGCCGAAAACGAGCGCGCGCGCGACGCACATCCGTTGATCGAGACCTTGGAACATGGCGTGGAGCAAGCGGGCGGCGAGGTCATCACGACCACGCCCGACATCCTCACCAAAATCACCGGCAAGTCGAACGCACAAAGCGTGGTGGGTGTCTTCGACGAGTTTGACACTTCGTTGGACAGGCTTGACCGGGCGACGGCTTCCCTATGGCTGGTCGCGCAGGATCTGCGCGATCCGGGCAATCTGGGCACGATGCTGCGCACGGGCGATGCGGTGGGGGCGGGCGGCCTGATCCTGATCGACGATTGCGCCGACCCGTTCAGCGCGGAGGCGGTGCGCGCAAGCATGGGCGCTGTGTTCACCCAAGGTCTGGCGCAGGCGCGCTGGGAGGAGTTTGTCCCATGGCTGCGCGGCGGCGCGGGGCAGCTTGTGGCGGCCTCCCTGCGCGACGCCGTCCCCTATCGCAGCGCGCCCTACCAAGCGCCGTGCTTCATTCTGGTCGGCAACGAGTCGCAAGGCCTGCCCGAAGCCTACGAAGCGGAATGCGACCTGCGGGTCACCATGCCCATGCGCGGCCGAGCGGATTCGCTCAATGCGGCGGTGGCGGGCGCGGTTCTGGCTTATGAGGTGCTAGCGGGGTTGGACCGCTCAGCTGGGAGCTAAGTCCGTGGCGGACTCCTTAATTTGAGTAACCCTAGTTGCGGGAGTATCGTTCCTGGGCGGTCGAAACGCACGGCGGCTGTCCAACAGCCAGCCGTTCCCAAGGCAGTCAATAATCAGATGCCGATCACTGAAAAGCCTAAGCCGCCTGGCGGTATCCTGAAGGAAACCAAAATCGCCCATATCGTAAATTCGCGATCTCGGCCGCCTTTCCGAGTGCAAAAAATTGCCCAACTTACCCTCAAGCTTGCCAAGTGCTTCTTGGTTTTCAAACTCAACAATCGAAACTAGGGAAACTACAAATTCGCCCACCGAGGAC
>CALCCG010000082.1 GCA_937899785.1 uncultured Erythrobacter sp.
TGGCGGCGGGTCTCAACGAGATCACCGGCGGCGGCATCGTGCTCGACAACCGCGAGATTGAAATGGCGGGACCCGATAAGGCGGTGGTGTTCCAGGCGCCGAGCCTGATGCCCTGGCTCACCGCTCGCCAGAACGTCGCGCTCGGCGTGGAGCGTGTATACCCTCACGCCTCCAAGGCCGAGCGCGGCGACATCGTCGACTATTACCTTGATCGGGTCGGTCTGACGGACGCGAAGGACAAGCTGGCCGCGGAAATGTCGAACGGCATGCGCCAGCGCGTCGGGATCGCGCGCGCCTTTGCGCTCAGCCCGCGTCTGCTGCTGCTTGATGAGCCGTTCGGCATGCTCGACAGCCTCACGCGCTGGGATTTGCAGGACGTGCTGGTCGAAACCTGGAACCGCACCAAGGTCACCGCGATCATGGTCACGCACGATGTCGACGAGGCGATCCTTTTGGCGGACCGCGTGGTGATGATGACCAATGGCCCGCGCGCCACGATTGGCAAGGTTCTCGAAGTGGATCTGCCGCGCCCGCGCAACCGCAAAGAGCTGCTCGAACACCCACAATTCTATCAATACCGGCAGGAGGTGCTGCACTTCCTGGCGGAATACGACCACGGTCCGGACGCGAAAGCGGCCTGATCGAAAGCCCGTGGCTGAAGCAAGGCAACGGCGCCTTTTTCGGAAAGCCACACCTCTCCTGCGGCGATCTCGCCGTATTCAAACGAGCAACGGAGCTCGACTTCCCAACCAAAAGAACGCCCGGCCAAAGCTGGGCCTATAGGGGGTCTTAATGCGTCACACACTCAGCACTCTTGCCGTTTTCACCTGCCTTGGCACCGCCGCTCCGGCGCTTGCGGAAAAGCCGCTCGAACCGATCGAAATCGGCGATGGCGTCACGCTCGATCCGATACTCGACGTGAGGCTGCGGGTCGAAACCGCCGACCAATCGACCTTCCCCGAAGACGCCTCTTCGATAACGGTGCGCACCCGCGCCGGCGCTCAAATCAAATCGAACGGCTTCTCGTTCCTGGCGGAAGGCGAAGGCACCTTCCAGATCGATGACGATTATAACGACACAATCCCCAGCAACGGTGTGGAGCCCTTTCCGGTGATCGCGGATCCGGAAAGCTTTGAGCTCAACCGGATTCAGGTCGGCTATAAGGGTGACAATTTCGGCGCGACAATTGGCCGCCAGCGCATCATCCTTGATGACGCGCGCTTTGTGGGCAATGTCGGCTGGCGCCAGAACGAGCAGACCTTTGACGCCGCGCGCGCCTCGGCCAGCCTCGGCCCGGTCACGATTGATCAGACCTACGCCATTTCGCAGCGCACGATCTTTGGTTCGGACAGCCCGAATTCGAGCTTTGACGGGGACTTCCTCTTCACCAATGTCGCGCTGCCGCTCGACAAGGTGAAGATTGTCGGCTTTCGCTATGAATACGACTACGATGACCGGGTCGCCTTCTCGAGCGAGACCTACGGCGGAACGGCCTCAGCAAGCCTTCCCGCAGGACCGGTCAAAATCGGTCTGAAGGGCAGCTACGCCACGCAATCGGACACCGGCGCCAACCCGACCGACTATTCCGCAGACTATTACCTGGTTGAAGGCAGCGTCACCTTTGCGGGCTTCACCTTGCGCGGCCAGCACGAAGTGTTGGGCAGCGATGATGGCATTCAGGCGTTCCAGACGCCGCTCGCCACCGCGCACAAGTTCAACGGCTACGCGGACCTGTTCCTCGTCACGCCCGCGACCGGTCTGCAAGACACCAATGTCCGCATTTCGAAGAAGTTCAAGTTCAAGGGCCTGCCCAGCGGCGTCAACGTCCAGCTCACCTATCACGACTTCCAGAGCGATTTTGGTGATCTCGATTACGGCACCGAGATTGATGCGGTGGTCAGCTTCAAGGTCGGCGATATCGCGCTGCTTGCGAAGTATGGCGACTACGACACCGATGGCTTTGGCCCGGACACAACCCGCTTCACCATCCAGGCGGGCATCAGTTTCTGATCGCCTGTGAGCCTTAAGGCCCCATCCCACCAAACGGAGACCACAAGTGAACGCGCAAACCGGGTTTGAGAAAGGCACGCAAGAGGCCACTCAAGAACGTCTTGTCGTAATCGGCAACGGCATGGCGGGCTGCCGCGCGGTTGAGGAAATCCTCAGCCTGGCGCCCGATCGCTACGCCATCACGATTTTCGGCGCCGAGCCGCGCGTCAATTACAACCGCATCATGCTCTCGCCGGTACTGGCGGGCGAAAAGAGCTTTGATGAGATCGTGATCAATTCGGCCGAATGGTACGAGGAGAACGCGATCACGCTGGTGAGCGGCGATCCGGTGATCCACATCGATCGCGAAGCGTGCCAGGTGGTCTCACGCGGGGGGCGGATTGAGAACTATGACAAGCTCTTGATCGCGACCGGGTCCGATCCGTTTGTCATTCCGGTGCCGGGCAAGGATTTGCCCGGCGTCGTCACCTTCCGCGATCTCGACGATGTCGAGACCATGCTGGAGGCGGCAAACACCAGCAAAAAAGCCGTCGTGATCGGCGGCGGCTTGCTGGGGCTGGAGGCGGCGCATGGCCTGTCGCTGCGCGGGATGGAGGTCACCGTCCTCCACCTCATGCCCACGCTGATGGAGCGCCAGCTGGACGAAGCGGCGGGCTATCTCTTGAAATCCGAGCTGGAAGGGCGGGGGATGACCATCCTCACCGGCGCGGACACGGGCGAAATCGTCGAAAAGGATGGCCGCGTGGGCGCGGTGAAGCTGAAAGACGGCACCGAGGTTGAAGCGGACCTTGTTGTCATGGCCGTGGGCATCCGTCCAAACGGCACTCTCGCCAAGAATTCCGGGATTGAGGTCGAGCGCGGCATCGTCGTGGACGATGACATGGTCACCTCTGATCCGAACGTCCTTGCGGTGGGCGAGTGCGTTCAGCATCGCGGGGCGTGCTATGGTCTGGTCGCGCCGATCTGGGATATGTGCCGCGCGCTCGCCGCTGGGCTTGCCGCCACCCCCAAGCCCTATGAAGGCTCGGTCACCTCGACCAAGCTCAAAGTGTCGGGCGTCGATCTGTTCTCAGCGGGAGATTTCTCTGGCGGAGAGGAATGCGAAGACATCGTGATGCGCGACGCCGCGCGCGGCATCTACAAACGCGTCGTGGTCAAGGACAACAAGATCGTCGGCGCGGTGCTCTATGGCGACACGCAGGACGGCAATTGGTATTTTGATCTGCTCAAGAAGGAAGAAGACGTCTCCGACATCCGTGAGGCGCTCATCTTCGGGCAGGCCTTCGCCGCAGGAGGCGGCGCGCTGGACCCTAGCGCCGCCGTTGCAGCTTTATCGGACGACGCAGAAATCTGCGGCTGCAACGGCGTGTCCAAGGGCCAGGTGATTGAATGCATCAACGCCGGTGCGAAAAGCCTCGATGCGGTGCGCGGCGGGTGCAAGGCCTCGGCGAGCTGCGGGTCGTGCACTGATCTGGTGGAGAGCCTGCTCGAAATCACGCTGGGCGACGAGGTGGAAGAGCACGATCATTCGATGTGCGGCTGCACCAGCTTTGGTCATGACCATGTGCGCAAGGCGATCGTCGAGAACGGCTACACGTCGATCCCGCAGGTGATGCAGGAGCTGCACTGGTCGACGCCCGATGGCTGTTCGAAGTGTCGCCCGGCGCTCAATTATTATCTACTGTGCGCCAAGCCCGGCGAATATGTTGATGATCAGAAGAGCCGCTTCGTCAACGAGCGTCTCCACGCCAACATCCAGAAGGACGGGACCTATTCCGTCGTCCCGCGCATGTGGGGCGGGATCACCAATCCGCGCGAGCTGCGCGCGATCGCCGATGTGGTCGAGAAATACGAAGCGCGCATGGTCAAGGTCACCGGCGGGCAGCGGCTCGACATCTTTGGAATCAAGAAGGAAGACCTGCCCGCCGTCTGGACCGATCTCAACGCCGCTGGCATGGTTTCGGGCCATGCCTACGGCAAGGCTTTGCGCACGGTGAAGACGTGTGTGGGCAGCGAGTGGTGCCGCTTCGGCACGCAGGATTCAACCGGGCTGGGCGTCAAGCTGGAACAGATGAGCTGGGGCAGCTGGATGCCGCACAAGTTCAAGATGGCCGTGTCCGGATGCCCGCGCAATTGCGCCGAGGCGACGATCAAGGATTTTGGCGTGGTCTGCGTCGACAGCGGCTATGAGCTCCACATTGGCGGCAATGGCGGGATCAAGGTGCGCGTCACCGATCTGCTCACCCGCGTCGAGACCGAGGAAGAGGCGCTGGAGCTGTCCGCCGCCTTCATCCAGCTCTACCGCGAAGACGCCTGGTATCTGGAACGCACCGCGCCAGGGGTGGAGCGCTAGGGGGTTGACTGGGTCTAAGCCCAGCTGTTCGACGACCCCGCCACCGTGCCCGCGCTGGCCGAACGGTTCCGCTATTCGCAGAGCTTCTTCCAGGATGATCCGTGGGCGCAGCGCGCTGCAGGCGACCGCGCGGACTTGCACAGCCATGTCGGCAGCATCGGGGCGGGACCACCGGCGGACGGCGCTATCAAGGCGGTGGAGCCAGCCGAATGACGGATTGGGTGGATATCTGCGCGGCCACCGCGATTGAGCCGGGCATGGCCGGAACCGTGCCGGTCGAGGGCGCGGATGAAATCGCGATCTTCCACACGATCGGCGGCGAGTTCTACGCGCTGGTCAACAAATGCCCGCACAAAGGCGGGCCGCTGTCGCAAGGCATTGTCCACGGCGACAGCGTGTCGTGCCCGCTGCACAATTGGCGCATCTCTTTACAGTCGGGAGAGGCCTTGGGCGAGGATGAGGGCTGCACGCCCACCATCCCGCTCAAGGTTGACGCCGATCGCATCTGGCTTGACCGGGCGGCCATTGTCGCGCGCCAGAAGGTCTAAAGGCACCAGGGCTGTGGGATCGATCAACACCACGTGCGCCTATTGCGGTGTTGGCTGCGGTGTCACCGCGCAGGTGACGGGCGCGCGCTCGGTCGAGATTAGCGGCGACGCCTCGCATCCGGCCAACAAGGGCGCTTTGTGCTCCAAGGGCACGCATCTGGGAGAGACGGTCGGGCTGCAAGATCGCCTGCTGCACCCCATGATCGGCGAGAGCCGCGTCACTTGGGACCGCGCGATCAACGAAGTCGCGCAAGCGATGGGCGAATGCATCGAAACACACGGACCCGACAGCGTGGCCTTCTACGTCTCCGGCCAGCTTTTGACCGAAGATTACTACGTCGCCAACAAGCTCATGAAAGGGTTTGTCGGCAGCGGGAATATCGACACCAATTCAAGGCTCTGCATGGCAAGCGCGGTCGCCGCGCACAACCGCGCCTTTGGCGAGGATATCGTGCCGTGCACCTATGAAGACCTTGATCACGCAGACCTGATCTTGCTGGTCGGCTCGAACACCGCCTGGTGCCACCCGGTGATCTGGCAAAGGATTGAGCGCGCACGCGAGCAAAGCGGCACCAAGCTTGTTGTGATCGATCCGCGCCGCACCGAAACCGCTGAGCGCGCCGACCTGCATATCCCGGTGGCTCCTGATGGCGATGTGGCGCTGTTCGACGCGCTGCTGGCGACGCAGGATGTGGACCAGGCCGCGGTGAGCCGGACCTGCGAAGTGCCCGACGGTTTTTGGGAGCGCCCCAGCGCCGATCACGGGCTTGAACCGGCGCTGTTTGCGCAGCTGGCCGGCTTGGTTGCGGGCGCGGAGCGGATGGTGACGCTGTTCAGCCAGGGTGCAAACCAGTCGCGCAGCGGCACCGACAAGGGCAACGCGATTATCAATCTGCATCTGGCCACCGGTCACATCAACCGTCGCGGCGCAGGGCCTTTCAGCATCACCGGCCAACCCAACGCAATGGGTGGGCGCGAAGTGGGCGGGCTCGCCAACACGCTCGCGTGCCATTTGGGCTTTGCGGATGATGAGCGCGCCGTTGTCGCCGATTTCTGGGGCACAGATCGCCTGACGAAGGGGCCAGGTCTCAAAGCGGTGGACCTGTTCGAGGCGGTTCACAGCGGCGCGATCAAGTTCGTCTGGGTGATGGCGACCAATCCGGCGGTTTCCATGCCCAACGCGGCCCGCGTGCGCGAGGCGCTGGCCCGGTGCGAAACCGTGGTGGTTTCCGATGTCCTTGAAGACACCGATACGGGCCGCCTTGCGCGTGTTCGGCTCCCCGCTCTGGCGTGGGGAGAGAAGGACGGGACGGTCACCAATTCGGACCGTATCGTCAGCCGTCAGCGTGCGCTTTTCTCCGGGCCTGGAGAAGCGCGCGCTGATTGGCGGATTGTGTGTGATGTGGCGCGCGCCATGGGGCACACAGAGGCGTTCGACTTTCCCACCAACGCCAGCGTGTTTCGCGAATACGCCAGCATGACGCGGCTCGCGGCGGAGAGCGGGAAGAAGCTTGATCTGACCGATTGGGCCCAGGCCAGCGACGCCGCTTATGAGGCGATGGAGCCGTTTCGCTGGGGCGGGGATCATCCGCTGGCGTCGGGCGCGTCGACGCCTTCGGGCAAACCCCGGCTGGTCGCTCTGAGCGCGCCGCCGCCCGCAACGGCGCAAAGCGGGTTTCCCTTCCGGCTCAACACCGGGCGCTATCGCGATCAGTGGCATACAATGACGCGCACCGGCTATTCGCCGCGTCTGGCGCATCACCGGCGCGAGCCGCTGCTCGAAATCCACCCGGACGACGCGCGCGCTCACGGCGTGTTCGACGGCGATCTGTGCGAAGTCTCAACCCAGCAGGGCGCCAGCGTCTTTCGCGCCTCGCTCAGCGAGGGTCAGCAAAGGGGGGCGCTGTTCGTGCCAATGCACTGGACGGACATCACCGCCTCCAGCGCCGCCGGACGCACGGGCAAACTCGCCAGTTCGGACACTGATCCGGTATCCGGCCAGCCCGGCTTCAAGGACGCGCCCGCGCGCCTTCGCCGCGTCGAAACCGCGTGGCGCGGGTTTTTGGTGAGCCGTAGCCCGCTTAAGCTGGACGCGTGCGACTATTGGGTGCGCAGCCGAGTGGAAGGCGGGTGGCTGTACGAGCTTGCCGGGTTGGCGGCGATCGACTTTGTCAGCCTGCTTCCGGAGGGAGAGCGGAGCGAGGTCGCTTACCCGTCCAAAGGCATGCAGCGCTACGCGATGTGCAACCAGCGGGGCGAGCTGGAAGCGGCTCTGTTTGTCACGCGCAAGGGCGATCTGCCCGCGCGCGACTGGGTGGCTGGTCAATTGGGTGCGCGCGTTGAGGACCCGATCGAGCTGCTCGCGGGGCGTCCGCGTGTAGCGGGGCCAGAGCGCGGCGCGCTGGTGTGCGTGTGCCACGACATTGACGCGCTGGAAATCGGCCGCGTCATTACCGCCGGAGCGGGCAGCGTCGCGGCGATTGGCAGCGCCTGCCGCGCGGGCACCAATTGCGGATCGTGCCGTCCTGAGCTGGCGCGGATGCTCGAAGAATGGGACGACGAGATCAAGGAAGCCGCCGAATGAGCGCCGACTTCCCCGAGGACTTTCCCAAAGGCAGCGTGTGGCTGGTCGGCGCGGGACCGGGCGATCCGGAATTGCTCACCCGCAAGGCTGAACGCCTGCTGCGCGCCGCCGATGTGGTCTATTATGATGCGCTGGTGAGCCCGGCGATCCTTGACCTTATCCCCGCATCCATCGCGCGCCACTCGGTTGGCAAGCGCGCCGGGCGGCACTCGGTTCCGCAACCGATGATCTGCGACACGATTGTCAAAGCCGCGCTTTCGGGCCAGCGTGTGGTGCGCTTGAAAGGCGGGGATCCCTCGATTTTCGGGCGCGCCAACGAAGAGCTCGACGCGTGTCGTGAGAACGGCATCGCCGTGCGGGTCTGCGCCGGCGTTACCACGGCGAGCGCCGCAGCGGCGAGCCTTGGCACCTCGCTCACCACGCGCGGCCTGGCCCGGCGGCTGACCTTTGTGACCGCTCACACCGCCAAGGGGCAGGCGCCCGCGCTCGATTGGGCGGCGCTCGCCGACCCCGAGGCGACCATCGCGGTCTATATGGGCAAGGCGGCGGCGGGCGCGGTTTCGGATGGATTGATGCGGGCGGGCCTCTCACCTGATACGCCGGTTGCGCTGATGGAGAATGTGAGCCTTCCTCAAGAGCGCGTCTTCACCACGTCGCTGCGATTGCTTGCGGTCTCGGCCAAGGCGGCGTTGGGTGATGGTCCGGCGCTGATCCTGATCGGCGCGGTGACCGAGGCGGGGCTGGCCGAAGCGCGCGCGGCGATTGCGGAGCGCGCCGCCACCCCATAAGCCATTGCGTCTCAGACCCTCGCGGCTCTATGCCCGGCGCGGACCCGCGAACGGTCTGGTAAAGCGTCTGGGAAGGGGCACACGCAATGATCGTCAAAATCGCCGCTTTCACCGAAGACGAGCAGATCGCCAAGCTCAAGGGGATGCTCGCCAAGCTGGAGTGGCGCGACGGGCGCGAGACGGCGGGCGCGGTCGCAAAAAAGGTGAAGCGCAACCTCCAGGCGGTCGTCAAGGATGAGCCGGGGCGGGCGATCCGCGCCGAACTCCAACCGCTGATTGCGGAGAACCGCGTGGTCAAGGCGGCCGCGCGTCCGCGCCGCATCTCCCCGCTTCTGATCAGCAAGACCGCCGATGGCGGGCATTACGGGCCGCATGTCGACAACGCTTTGATGGGCAAGATTCCCAACCGCATCCGCACCGATATCTCTTTCACGCTGTTTCTCAGCAATTCGGACGAATATGAGGGTGGCGAACTGGTCGTGCACAACGCCGGCACCACACAGGTGATCAAGGGCGAATGGGGCCAGTTGGTGCTGTATCCATCGACGTCGATCCACGAGGTGAAGCCGGTGACCAGCGGCGAGAGGGTTGTGTGCGTGGGCTGGATCGAGAGCCTGATCGCCGATCCCGCCCAGCGCGAATTGCTGTTCGATATGGAGAATTTGCGCACCAGCCTGCGACAAAAGCTCGATCTGCAATCGGCCGAATTGCTTACGCTGGACAAGTCGATGTCCAATCTGGTCCGCATGTGGAGCCAACCCTAGGCGCGACCGAGGAGCGTGCGAAAACGCGCCCGATGCGCGCTGTGCGACGCCCGGGATTTGTCTGGGCAAACGATCGGCGTGCGGTGCACTTCACGGTTGCATATGCGGGCCAAGATTGGGACAAGCTCGATCGGGTCGTTGAACAGAGTCGAAGCGCGAGCTTTGGCGTGACGGGACTTTACAATTTTCGCTCTGGCGCGTTTGGTAGGATGGCTAGGGCAAAGCGGCGAAAGTGTGGATCGGGCCGGATCGGAAAGGGCTCTCCTTTTCTCAATCCCGCCTGATGCGAAACCCGCAGGCTTGATCGCTTGTGGATGTGTGAAGCGACGACAGCGACTTCATCTCGTGGGGGTAAGAGATGACACAAAGAGCAGCGCCGGCATCCGCCGGTTGGATCAGGACCTTTGGGTTCCGCCTCGCGCCTGAGGGCGAACGGGCGTCAGGTGCACAGAGCCAGAGCGCGGTCAAGGCGCTGGCGGCTGTGTGCGTTCTCGTTTGTCTGGCTCTGCTGTTTCCCGCCTCCACCGCCAACAGCAATTCGATGCAATCCAGCGCCCGGTATGAGGGCGTTGCAACCTGCGCGGGCTCCACCTGTCATGGCCGCGCTGAAGGCAATGGCGCCGTTGTGCGCCAGGATGAGATTTCGACCTGGCAAAATCCCTCCTCGCAAAGCGGCGCGCATTCCCGTGCTTTTGCCGTGCTCGCCGGGCGGCGCGGGCAGCGGATCGCGGATAGTCTGGGCCTGGGCCCGGCGACGCAGGCGCCCGCTTGTCTGGGCTGCCACGCGACCTACGCGCCCGAGGGCCAGCGCGGTCCGCGCTTCCTGTTATCCGATGGCGTCGGGTGCGAAAGCTGCCATGGTCCCGCCGAAGGCTGGCTAGCTTCGCATTACGCGCGGCCTGCGACGCACCAGTCCAACATCGCCGACGGCCTGATCGCGCTTGATCAACCGCAGGCGCGGGCGAACAATTGTCTCGATTGCCATTATGGCTCGAAGAATAAGGGCCAGTTCGTCACCCATGCGATGATGGCGGCGGGGCATCCGCGGGTCTCGTTCGAGCTCGATCTGTTCAGCGCGCTCCAGCAGCACCACAACGAAGATGACGATTACCGCGCGCGCAAAGGCCGGATGAATTCGGTGCGGTTCTGGGCGGTCGGTCAGGCCGAAGCGGTGAAGCGTTCCACCGGCCTCTTCACCGACCCTGAATACGGCATGGAAGGCGCCTTCCCGCAATTCTATTTCTACGATTGCCATTCGTGCCACCGTCCGATTCAGGATTCCGACACGCGCCGCCTAAGCTTTGAGAGCAACCCCGAACGCCCGATCCCGTTTGGCAATCCGCCCTTCAACGATGAAAACATCATCATGCTTTCCGCCGTTGCCAAGGCGTTGGTGCCGGGCCAGGCGGACGGCTTTCTTGAGGCCAGCCGGGACTTTCACAGGGCGATGGGCGCAGGCTCGGGCGCTGAGGCGCGCGCGGCGGCAAGCGCGCTGTCGGCCCGCGCCGGCGCGCTCTCCAACGCGCTCAGCCAGCGCGCCTACGCCGATATCGACGCCTTCCGCGTGATTGCGATGATCGCGGGCAAGGCGACCGCGCCGCGCTTCACCGATTATTCGGGATCGGTCCAGGCGGTGATGGCGATCGACACGCTCTTGAACGCGATGGTGCGCGATGGCCGCGTCACCGTGGCGGCCGCGGCCAGTATCCGCGCCAACATCAACAAGGCGTATAAGGCCGTGGAAGAGCCCAACGCCTTTGCGCCGGCCGATTTCCGCGTGGCGCTGGCTTCGGCGACGACGGCGATCGGGCGGCTGAAGTAACGCGATGGCGGGGGAGTGGAAGAAATGGGCGACGGCCGGGGTGATCGCTCCGGTGCTTGTCCTGACCGCGTGCGGCGGGGGTGAGAGCGGCCCGCAGCCGACGGGCGGGGGGACGGGTTCGGGCAACCCGCCGCCTTCGCCGCCTCCCCCACCGCCGCCGCCCACCGGCAATGTCTATTCGGTCCCGGCGCAAGAGGCGCTGAGCGCAGGCGAGGTCCAGCAAGTCATCGCGCAGGCGGCCGCGCAGGCGGATGGACAAGGCGATGCGGCGACCATCGCGGTGGTCGATCGGGTGGGCAATGTGCTCGCGGTGTTTGCGATGCCGGGCGCTGCGGACACCGCGATGATTTCTGACGCGCCCAACGGCGACAATGTCGACGCGCAAGGTATCACCGTGCCCTCGACGCTGGCGGCGATTTCGAAGGCGATTACGGGGGCCTATCTGTCAAGCGGCGGCAACGCGTTTACGACGCGCACCGCAAGCCAGATCGTGCAGGAACACTTTCCTCCCGCCCCCACCACTGCGGGGCTGGAAAGCGGGCCTTTGTTCGGGGTGCAGTTCAGCCAATTGCCGTGTTCAGACCTTTCCGCGCGCGCGGGCGACGGGATGATCGGGCCCAAGCGCGCGCCCTTGGGTCTGGCGGCGGATCCCGGCGGCTTTCCGCTTTACAAGAACGGCGTTGTGGTGGGCGGTGTGGGCGTGATCGCGGATGGCGAATACGCGTTTGATCCCAACACGCTTGATATCGATATTGACGCCGACGAAGCGATTGCGCTGGCCGGGACGGTCGGGTTTGAAGCGCCGATCTCAATCCGGGCGGAGCGGATCTTTGTCGACGGCACACAGCTGCGGTTTTCGGACGCGGATTTCAACCAGGTAGGCAATGTTGCAGGCGCAAGCTTTGCGGCCACAGCGGGCGCGCTGGTCCCGGTGCGCGGGTACAATAACGGCACTTTGCGCGCCGGAACCGCCTATGGGAGCGAGGCTTCGGGCGTTCGCGCTTCGACCGCTGCGGAATTCTCCATCGGCGACGCCTTTGTGCTGAGCGATGGGGCGGGGGTGAACCGCTTCCCGGTGCGCGCCGGGACCGACGCGGCCGATATCGGCGCCGCGATCAGCGAGGCCGAAGCGACCGCGATCCTCGAAGAGGCTTTCACAATTATGAGCCGCGCGCGCGCTCAAATCCGCCAGCCGCTCGACAGCCGGGCGCAAGTGACGATTAGCCTGGTCGACACACGCGGGCAAATTCTGGGCATTGTCCGCAGCCCCGACGCGCCCATCTTCGGCACTGATGTGAGCTTGCAGAAGGCGCGCACGGCGAGCTTTTTCTCCGGTGCCTTTGCCGCGGCCGAGCTGACCGCCGCCGGGCCCGGTCCGGCCGGTTTTGTCGGGGCCGTGCGGACGTTTCTGGACGATCCGAGCGCGCTGACCGGCGCCTTTGCCTTTGCCGATCGCTCAGGCGGGAACCTGTCGCGGCCGTTCTTCCCCGATGGCGAAGTGGGCACCCCGCCCGGGCCGTTGTCGCGCCCGATTGAACAGTTCAACCCGTTTTCGACCGGGCTCCAATCGAACCTCATCGTCGGCAATATCGCGGAGCATATCGGCTTTGTGAACGGCACCAATATGCAGGATACGCCGCGCGGGTGCACCGCTCTTCCCGCAACGCCTTCGGGCGGCACGCGATTGGGCAACGGCATCCAGATCTTTCCCGGCTCGGTCCCGGTCTATCGCGGCGACCAGCTGATCGGAGGGCTGGGCGTGTCGGGCGACGGGATCGATCAGGACGACATGATCAGCTTTCTGGGCACCCACAACGCCGGCCTGCGCGTCGGCGGGATCGGCAACGCTCCCCCTGATATCCGCGCCGATCGCATCCTTGTGCAGGTTGGCAGCCGCCAGGTCCGCCTGCGTTACATCAATTGCCCGTTCGCGCCGTTCCTCGACACGGACGAGCAAAATGTGTGCGAGGGGCTTTAGGCGATGGGTCTGACCCTCATCCCCGCCGCGCTCGCGCCGCTTGTCTTGTCCGGGCAGGCCGCTCCCCCGCCCGAAGAGGTTCGGGAGGACGCGCCGCCGCCCGCCACTCCGGCTCCCGAGCCTTATGAGCGGCCCGAGGGCCTCAACACCGAGGCCAAGGAAAAGGGCGAGCCGCTCGACCCGCAGATCATTGAGGGCCGCGAACGTCCCGGTTTCCAATCCGAACTACCCGACGACATCGACCAGACCAACCAAGGCGCCCTGCGCGCGCCCCCGCCGCAGGCCTTTCCCGTGGATCAGGTGCCGATCCCCGATCGCTGGCGGCTGATCCAGGGGCTGGGTCTGGTCGAGGAGGACCTGCTCGATCCCTACAATCAGAACACCTATAAGGGCGATCGACCGATCAACCCCGACAAGGTTCCGTGGCTGCCGATCACGGGCGATGACTGGTTCTTTGTTGCGAACCTTATCTCCGACACGGTCTATGAGCCGCGCACCTTCCCGATCCCGGTCGGCGTCCAGACGACGCAGGACCCAGACCGGCTCGACGTCTTCGGCAACGATTTCAGCAATGTCTTCTCGCAGACCTTTATTGGCGGGTTTGCGCTGCTCAAAGGATCGACCGCGTATAAGCCGCCCAGCGTCGAATACCGCCTGACGCTCGCTTACAACGTCAATTATGTGACGGTGCCGGAACGCCGGGTCCTGTTTGTGGAGCCGTCCAAGGGCACCGATCGGCTCGATCAGTTCCTCGGCGTTCAGGAAGCTTTTGTCGATTACCACTTCACCGCGCTCGATAATGACCGGTTTGACTTTGTCTCGATTCGCGCCGGGATCCAGCCGTTCCAGGCCGATTTTCGCGGCTTCCTGTTCCAGGATCAGCAATTGGGCGTGCGCCTGTTCGGCAATCGCGACAACAACCGGCTGCAGTTCAACCTTGCGGCGTTCTGGCGGCTGGAGAAGGATACGAACTCCGGCCTCAATTCCGTGGTGCAATCCCCGCGCGATGATTTCGTGTTCTTCGCCAATGTCTATCGCCAGGATTTCCTGATCCCGGCGCTGACCAGCCAGTTGACGCTCGCCTACAACCGCAACCGCGAAGCCGACGATATCGAGATCGACGATAACGGTTTCCCCGTGCGCCCGGCGCTGCTCGGCAATTTGCGCGGGCGCGAATACGATGTGTTTTACCTCGGCTACAACGCCGATGGCCGGATTGGCCGCGTTAATGTGACCGCGAGCGCCTATTGGGCGCTGGGTGAGGATCGCAACAATTTCTTCACCGACCGCCCGGCCGATATCAACGCGACCTTTGCCGCCGCCGAGCTGAGTTATGACAAGGACTGGATGCGCTTCCGCCTCTCGGGCCTGTATGCAAGCGGCGATGACGATCCGTTCGACGATGTCGAGGGCGGGTTTGACGCGATCTTTGAAAACCCGGTTTTTGCAGGGGCCGACACCTCCTACTGGATCCGCCAGACGATACCCTTTGCAGGCGGCGGGCGCGCGGTGTCGCTCAACAATCGCAATGGTATTTTGAACGCGCTGCGCCCATCCAAGGAGCAGGGGCAATCGAACTTCAACAATCCGGGCACTTTGCTGGTGGGCGCGGGCTTCGACTTTGACCTGACGCCCGAATTTCGCCTGACGGGCAACGCCAACCATTTGTGGTTTGAGAACACCGCCACGCTTGAGACGCTGAGGGTCGAAGGCTCGATCCCCAAAGAGATCGGCTATGACCTCTCGCTCTCCGCGATCTGGCGGCCCAAGGCGAACCAGAACATCGTCGTGCGCCTGTCAGGCGCGACTTTGCTGGCGGGGGATGGCTTTCAGGACCTGTTCGACAATCTTGGCAACAGCGAAGAATTCTATTCGATCCTCGCCAATGTGACGTTGACCTATTGATGGGGCGCGCACCGATCGTCTCGCGCGCGGCGCATCTCTTGCTGGCCATCGGTGCGCTTGCGCTCGCCCTTGCCCTGTCGCTGCCAAGCGCGCAGGCGGCCGACAAGGAAAAGCCGGTGAAGCGCGATTACGCCGCGATGGGCGTGCTCGCCGCGCCCGCGCCGGCGAACCAGTCGATCGCGGATATGGACGCGAAATCCGAAGGCTGCCTCACCTGCCATGTGAAGACCGACGCGCCGACCATGCATGTGACGCCCGCTGTGCGGCTGGGCTGCACGGATTGCCATGGCGGGAACCCGAGCATCGCTGGCAATTCGCAGCTCCCACACGACCATCCCGATTACGTCGCCGCGCGCGACACAGCGCATGTCCTGCCGACCTTGCCCAAGAGCTGGTACTGGCCCTCTTCCGCCAACCCCAAGCGGACCTATGCGCTGCTCAACAAGGAATCGCCCGAATATGTGAAGTTTGTGAACCCCTCGGACTATCGCGTTGCGCGCGAGGCCTGCGGGAGCTGTCACATCCAGGCGATCGAGGCGGCGGAACGCTCGATCATGGCAACCGGTGCAATGCTGTGGGGCGGGGCGAGCTACAATAACGGCATCCTGCCCTTCAAGAACTACCTTCTGGGTGAGGCCTACACCCGCAACGGCAAGCCCGCGAAGATCACCACCCCGACCAGGCCCGGCGAAGGCCTGACGCCTGCGCAAGAGAAACGCGGCGTGCTCGCCGAGATGTACCCGCTGCCGACCTGGCACGTGATCCCGCCGGGCGATGTCTTCCGCGTGTTTGAGCGCGGCGGGCGCACGATCAACTCGCAGTTCCCCGAAATCGGTCTGCCCAATCCGACCGGCCGCATCCAGATCCTTGAAGAGCCGGGCCGCCCGGACCTGAAGCAATCCAATCGCGGGCCGGGCACGGGTCTGCGCGTGGCGATCCCGGCGCTCAACATCCACAAGACCCGCCTCAACGATCCCTTCACCTGGTTCATGGGCACGAACGATCAGCCGGGCGATTACCGCCATTCGGGCTGCGCGAGCTGCCATGTGATTTACGCCAATGATCGCGAGCCGCGCCATTCGCTGATCTACGCCAAATATGGTCGCGATGGGCAGACGATCACGGTGGATCCGACGATTGCGGAGAAGTATGAGAAAGGCGATTACGCAGCTCAGGGCGGGGGTCACGCAGCGGTCAAGCAACCGGGCGTGACATACGAGGCGGAGCCCGCGCTCGATGCTGCTGGTGGGTACAAGAACTCCGAGGATGGCCTCCTCAATTCCGATGGCAAGCCCAAGGAAAAGGGCCACCCGCTCCAGCACGTCTTCACCCGCGCCATCCCAACCGCGCAAAGCCCGAACTGCCACACTCTCCAGCCTTACATCTTCCTGTATTCCTCTCTCGGCTTCACGATTGGTGACTATGAAAGCGACGCGTCGCATTTGTGGCCGCATCAGCAGAAATACCCGACCGCTGCCGAAGTGCGCGAAGTGATCAAGCGCAACCCCGAAGGCGCGGCGCCTCGCGGCAAATGGTCGGACCTCGATTTCCTGCGCAATGTCTATGACCTTAACGAAGACCTCGCCGACACGCAGTTTGCCGATTACCACGGCCATGGCTGGAATTTCCGCGGCATCTTCAAGCGCGACCGGGAAGGCAATCTCTTGGATGCGGATGGCAACGTCGTTGACAACGATGACCCTGAGAAGTGGCGGCGCAAAGGCGAGGGCAAGTTCGTCGAACCCGGTGTGAACCCCGGCAAGGCGGTCCACATGATGTCGATCCACGCCGAGGTCGGCATGCAATGCGTCGATTGCCACTTTGAGCAGGACACGCATGGCAACGGCCTGCTCTACGGCGAGGTCGCCAACGCGATCGAGATCGGGTGCAAGGATTGCCACGGCACCGCTGACGCTTACCCGACCTTGCGCACCAGCGGCCCGGCCGCGCCGCCCAAGGGGCACAATCTCGCGCTGTTGCGCAACCCCGATGGGCAGCGCCGCTTTGAGTGGGTTGAGCGCGAAGACGGCACCCGCGCGCTGATCCAGCGCTCCATCGTCGATCCCAGCCTTGAATGGGAGATGAGCCTCGTCAAAGACGCGGTCGATCCCGACACCCCGCTCTTCAACGCCAAGGCCGCGCGCGCCAAGCTGATGAGCAAATACGGCGCGGAGACGGGCAATTTCGAATTTGGTGTGGGCATCGCGCAAGATGATCGCGCGCACCGCAATGAAGAGATGGCGTGCTTCACCTGCCACCTGTCCTGGACGACAAGCTGCGGCGGGTGCCACCTGCCTATCGAAGCCAACTGGAAGACCAAGAACCACAAATATGAAGGCGGCGAGACCCGCAACTTTGCGACCTACAACCCGCAGGTCGCGCGCGATCAGATGTTCCAGCTGGGTAAGCACCAGACCACCAAAGGCGGTCAGGTCGCGCCGGTGCGTTCCTCCAGCGCGCTGGTGCTGACTTCGACCAACATCAACCGCGAGCGGATCTATGTGCAGCAGCCCCCGATCAGCGCCATTGGCTTCTCCAGCCAAGCCTTTGCGCCGCATTTCCCGCACACGGTGCGCCTGACTGAGACCAAGACGTGCTCGGACTGTCACCTGTCCGAAGCCGAAGACAACAACGCCATCATGGCGCAGCTGCTTTTGCTGGGCACGAACTACGTGAACTTTGTCGGCCTGCACGCTTTCACCGGGCTTGAAGGCGGGATCAGCGCGGTGCGCGTCACCGAATTTGAAGAGCCGCAAGCGGTGCTGGGGTCCTATCTCCACAAATACGCCTATCCCGATTATTTCGACCTCCATGTTGAGCGCAACGGGCGCGAGCTGAAAAAATGGGTGCGCGGGCGTAGCCTCGATGCTGGCCTTTCGGGCGAGACCAAGGCGTTTGAGGAATTCGTCAACATTCACGAAGGCACACGCGATAAGGTCGGCTGTCTGCAATTGCGCGGCGAATATCTGTTCGTGGCCGAGGGCAAGGGCGGTTTCCAAGCCTATGATGTCGCAAGCATCGGCAATAAGGGCATTTCGGAGCGGATCATCACCGCGCCGTTCTCGGCGTTGGGCCATGACACGCATGTGAAGACGAAGAACGCGACCTGCATGGCGCTGGCGACCAATCAGCCGATTGCGCCCGATCGCTCGACCCCGGAGCTGCGCGAATTAAACCAGGAGCAGGCCTTCCTGCCGATTTACCATTACGCCGCGATCACCGACGCTGAAGAGGGGCTGATCCTGGTCAATGTCAACACGCTGGCTGATGGCGAATTTCGCAACAACCGCTTTGAGCGGTTTGAATACGCCGATGGCTCGGATGCGTGGAACCCGGACGGTGTTCTGACCGGTGCGCGGCATATCCAGCTCGCCGGAGAGATCGCGTATATCACCTCGGACGCTGGGCTCGTCGTGGTGGACCTCGCCGATCCCGCCACGCCCAAGGTCACCGCAGTGCGCCCGCTCACCGATGCCCGCGCCAGCGCGATCCAGTTCCGCTATCTGTGGGTGACCGACGCGGAAGGCGTGAAGCTGTTCGACGTCACCGACCTTCGCAACCCCATCGCTCGGCCTGAGGCAACTGTCCCGCTCGCCGATGCCAAGCGGCTCTATGTTGCGCGCACCTACGCCTATGTTGCGGCGAAACAGGAGGGTCTGGTGATCCTCAACGTGACCAATCCGCTCGCACCCAAAGTGCAGGAAAAGGTGACGCTGGGCGGCCAATTGAACGACGCGGAAGACGTCATTGTCGCCTCCACCAACGCCTCGCTGTTTGCCTATGTCGCGGATGGGGTGAACGGTTTGAAAGTGCTCCAGCTGACCTCGCCTGACAGCCAGCGCAATTTCTACGGTTTCAGCCCCGCGCCGGTGCCCGAGCTGATCGCCTTTGCCAAGACGCCTTCGCCGGCCGTGGCGCTGTCCAAAGGGCTCGACCGCGATCGCGCGGTGGATGAAACGGGCGGGCAGATGGCGGTCTTTGGCCGGCTCGGCTCGCGGCCGTTTACGCGCGGTGAGATGGAGCGGCTGTTCATGACCCGATCGGGCGCGCCGTGGAAGGTGTCGGACGCGGTCAATATGGATCGCTGGGTGGGCCGCACAACGCCCACACCGCAAAACGCGCGCCGCACCATCGGCGGCCGCGAAGAGGATGTCGAGGACCGATTGAGCGCGCAGTAGAGGCCGCGTTGGGGCGCTTTCGCTCAGCTCTTTTCGGCTTCGAGCGCTTCCATCATGGGGACGAGGTGATCCTCGAACGTCGCCAGCCGCGTCCAATCGCCCACCGGCTGGAAATGGGTGACAAGCTGGCCGTCCTTCCAGCGGTGCAGCGCGTAGCCCGGCGGTTCGGCGTCGACGATCCCGCGCCCATCCGCCTTGCTGAAATTGACCGGGCGCAGGTCCAGCGACACGGCGGGCGCGACGGCGGGCGTGATGCTCACCGGCGTCGCGTCAAAGCTGGCCGCGACCGGGCGGTGCAAATGCCCGCAGGCGATCCCGATGACCTGTTTGTGCCCTTTGATCGCCGCGCCAAAGCGCTGAAGCCAGGCTTCGTGCGGGCGCGGGTCCATCCAGTCGAGCCCGGCGATCACCGGCGGATGGTGCATGACAATCAGCGTGGGCGTGACCGGATGCGCGGCCAGCTGCGCCGCGAGCCAGTTCGCGCGCGCCTCGCAAAGCGCGCCGCCATGGCGCCCATGTTTAAGCGTGTCGAGGCACACCACGCGAAGGCCCTTCACGTCGAGGCTGTATTGCGCGTAGCGCTTGCCAGTCGCGTCGTCGAATGTGGGGCATTCGGGAAAGGCTTTGAGCAGCGCACGCCGATCATCGTGATTGCCCGTCATCACGTGCACCGGAAAGGGGCATTGGGCGATCGTCGCCCTGACCCGCTGATAGCTGTCCGCTGCGCCCTTATCCGCAATGTCGCCGCTCAGGATCAGGATATCGGGATGGGTGGATTGACCAAGCAGGTTATCGATCGTCATCCGAAAGCGCAGTTAGTTGAACTCGTCATTCCCCGCCTCGG
>CALCCG010000083.1 GCA_937899785.1 uncultured Erythrobacter sp.
ACTCGCCTTTCAGCGCCATCAGCCGCGCAAAGACACGGTCGACATTGCCGTCCACTGCGGCGGCCTGGCGCCCGAACGCCAATGCGGCAACGGCGCCCGCTGTATAAGGGCCGATGCCGGGAAGCTTGCGCAGACCCTCAACCGTGTCCGGCCAAGCGCCCAGCGCAGCCGTGAGCGCCAAGATAGGCGGGCAAGAATTGGCTCTGAGCGAAGACGGGCAAATTTTCGCCGCGTTCGACCGTGACAGCCCCGACAGCCTCGACCTCAGCGTCGTGTTCGCCGATGGCCGGGTTGAGAACAAAGCCCTCGCCATCGCCCCGCGCGATTGGCAGATCAGCCGGGTCAACATCGCGCGGCGCAGCGGCGGGTCGAGCGAGACCTGGTGGAAAAAGCGCAAGCCCGAATGGGAAGCGATCACCGCCGCGCGAGCAAAAGAAACCGACGCAGCTGGGTGGCGGCAGGACTTTATCTGGCCGGTAAAGGGTCGCATTTCCGGCCTTTTCGGCCGACAGCGGATCTATCGCGGAGAGCCGGGCTCCTACCACTCCGGCATCGATATCGCTCCGGGTCACGGCGTGCCTTACGTCGCGCCCGCGGACGGTGTGGTGGTGCTGGCGCGCATGGGTTTCAGCCTTGAGGGCGGCCTGATCATCATCGATCACGGCGGCGGGTTGAACAGCGCCTTCCTTCACAGCTCGAAGATCCTCGTGAAGGAGGGCGAAGCGGTGAAGCAAGGTCAGCGTATCGGCCATGTCGGATCGACCGGACGGTCGACCGGCCCGCACCTGCATTGGAGCCTCAAGCGGAACGACGCGCGGCTTGATCCGCTGCTCTTCACCGGCCCGATGGCCCCTTGAGGGCGCATTTCCCCGGTTGACGAGGCTTGCGCGCTGAAAGAGAGGCACAGCCTCGTGATTGGTCGCCTGTTCCTCCTTGGTCTGCTGTCGCTTGGTCTTGCGCCGGGCACGTGGCTGCGCACGCCGGTGGCGCTGGGCCTGGATCGTCCCGTCTCCTTGCGCGAAGTCCACGAACCGGGCGCGCCGCCGCCTGCGGGCTGGTCGCTTGAAGGGATTTGGGAATATTCGGGCGAAGGTCTGCTGTTTGGCGGCTATTCGGCGTTGCTTGCGCTACCCGATGGTCGGCTCGAAGCCTTTTCCGACCGGCGCGGCCGTTGCACTTTCCTTCAGCCTGACGCACCGCAAGGCCCTGACCCCAGCGCGCAGCGCGTTCTGGCGGACCAAGCCGTTGATCCGGCCTATCAAACCGACTTGCACGATATCGAAGCCGCCACCCGCGATCCGGAGACGGGGCAATATTGGCTTGCCTTCGAAGGCTTTCACAGTTTCCAGCGCTATGGCCCCGCGCACTCACCCCAAGGGGTGCGCGTCATTGACGAAGAGGTGGAATGGTCCGGCAACGCGGGCGCCGAAGCGTTCGTCCGTTTGCGCGATGGCCGCTTTCTGGCGGTCAGCGAATGGGGGGAGGAGGCGCTGCTTTATCCCGGCGATCCGGTGTCCGACGCCGCGCCTGTCTCGCTTGCGTTTGGGCCCGCTCTTGGGCCCGAAGGGCGCGATTTCAGCGTCACCGATGCGGTGCAATTGCCCGATGGCCGGATCATGATGCTGCTGCGCCGCGTCGTATGGGGGATTCCTCCCTTCGAAGCGCGTGTTGCGATCACGGATTGGCCTGTGAGCGCTGAGGATGCAGACGAAGCGCCTGTTTTGGCGCCCCGGGTCGTCCTCAATCTGACCGCGGTCGCCCCGCCTGAGAATTACGAGGGGCTGGCGGTTCGAGCGCGCGCGGATGGCGCGCTGGATATCTGGGTGATCGCTGACGACAATCTGTCGGCCATGCAGCGCACACTGGTGCTCAAGCTGCGCTTTGATCCCGCCTCAGAAGGTCGGGATCACAGCGAGCGGCCTGAAACGGAATCCAAAGCGCAAAAGCAAAAGGCGCGCGAGTAGCCCGCACGCCCTTTTTTGTCTCAATCGAAGATCACAAGGCGCTTGCGCCCTGCAAAACCCGGTCTGGGTTTAGGCAGCCGCCGCCGCCTTCTTCAGCTCACGCTTCACCTTGAGGGCGCGCGCGGAAAGCTTGTCATCCTTGGTCTTGAGCAGCCAGTTGTCGAGACCGCCATTGTGCTCCACCGAGCGCAGGCCGTGGGTCGACACACGGAACTTGAAGCTGCGGTCGAGCTTTTCACTCAGCAGCGTAACATTCTGCAGGTTGGGCAGGAAGACGCGCTTGGGCTTGTTGTTGGCGTGGCTTACATTGTGGCCCACCTGGCGGCCCTTGCCGGGCAGTTCGCAAATGCGCGACATGATAAATCTCGTTTCTGTTTACAGTGACGGGGTTGCCGCGAACAACGCGGCCGGAACCAAAGGTTCTCCCGGAAAGCGCGCCGCATAGCGAGGCCTCTGCGAATCGTCAATTGATTCGTGGACCCACGCGGTCTAGCCCGCAGCCCATGACAACGCGCTGGCCCCTTCCGGAACCCATGGCGCTGGCCCTGCGAGCCGCCCGAGAGGCCGGCGACAGC
>CALCCG010000084.1 GCA_937899785.1 uncultured Erythrobacter sp.
GCCGATGGGCAACACTGTGATGAAGCCGTACGCGCGCAAGGTTCGCCGGAGCGGCGCTGAAGGCAAGGTCGTTGCTGGCTTTGCGGGCGCCACCGCCGACGCCTTCACCCTGTTTGAGCGGCTTGAGGCTAAGCTGGAACAGTATTCCGGCCAGTTGCTGCGCGCCGCAGTGGAGCTGGCGAAGGACTGGCGCACCGATAAATACTTGCGCAATCTCGAAGCCTTGATGATTGTGGCTGACGATGAAACGCTGCTGGTGCTGACCGGCAATGGCGACGTGCTCGAACCCGAAGCGGGGATCGCGGCGATTGGATCGGGTGGCAATTACGCGCTCGCGGCGGCGCGCGCGCTGGCCGATTACGAGGACGACGCGGAGATGATTGCGCGCAAGGCGATGGCCGTTGCCGCCGATATTTGCGTGTTCACCAATGGCGAAGTAACGCTCGAACGCGTGTAGATGGCGGCGCTGGGCGGAGCGATCCGGCTCACCGACGGTGGGATAGGGTGGCGAAACGCAGCGCATGATGGCCTTGCAAACACCGACACAACCCCAACAGCCCGATCGTGGCGCGGTGCCCAAAAGGCGGGCCGATATTCAGCTCCTGCGCGCGCTGGCGGCGGGTACGGTGGCGCTGCTGCATCTTTTGTACGCCTTTGCCAATAATCTGGGCGATCGGTTGACACTGGGCTTTGACCCAGCGCGCGCGAGCCAGGGCGCGGTCATGCTGTTCTTTGTGATTTCAGGCTATGTCATGATCCTGTCTTCGGCGCGACTGTTTGGCGAGACGCAAGGGCGGCGCGTGTTCTGGACGCGCCGGCTGATGCGTATCATGCCGCCTTACTGGATAGCGACCGGCGCCTTGGCGCTGGTCTTTCTGACGGTGATGCCGCGCCCGATTGATGCCGAGCGCTTCGCGTTGTCACTGTTCTTGATCCCCGATCTCGCCTCGCAAGCCGGGGGCGACACGCCGTACCGATCGCTCCCCTTCCTCTGGCCGGGCTGGACCTTGTTGTACGAACTTGTGTTCTATTTTCTGCTCGGCGCGCTGATGGGATGGGGACGCCGCGCGGCTGTGATCGGCGCCAGTGTGGGCCTGGTCGCGCTGGTTGTGGCGGGGCTGGGGATCGACAAAGAGGCCGCCGCTTCGCATCCGATCGCCTGGACGCTGACGCGCCCCGTGCTCCTCATGTTTCTGCCCGGAATGGCCTTGCGCCTGGTGCATGAAAAGGGGTGGGAGGCGCCCCTGGCTGCGCGGCTTTTGGCGCTGATCGCCGCCACGCTGGTGGTGGCTCTGGTGCCCAAGCCTGAATTCGTTTCAGCCATGGGGTTTGATTATCTCGCCTGGTGCGGCGTTCCGGCAATCCTCGTCGCCTTTGCCGTAGTCAGCGGCCCGCTGTGGCTGCCCGCGCCCTGGCTCACGACCCCGGTTGTCACGCGGCTGGGCGATATGAGCTACGCGCTCTATCTTCTCCACGTTCCGATCGCCTGGTTCTGGCTGTGGTTCTACGCCAAGCTGCCCTTCTTCTATCCCGGCCCGCGCGATTACTTCGTGACTGGCAGCGTCGGCGCCTTGGTGGGGAGTTGGCTGTGTTATGTCTCGATCGAGCGGCCGATGACGGCCGTCCTCAACCGCCGGGTTGCTCCGCAGTCTTGAACCCACGCGCGAGCACGCCACATGAGCGGGGAAAAGGATAGACACACCCGATTATGGACACTCCCACTCCCAAGGCGTTGACCCCCAAGCAGATCGTCGCCGCGCTCGATGACCACATTATCGGCCAGAAAGACGCCAAGCGCGCCGTCGCGGTGGCGCTGCGAAACCGTTGGCGCCGCCAGCGTCTGGGGCCCGATCTGCGCGACGAAGTGACGCCCAAAAACATCCTGATGATCGGGCCGACGGGTTGCGGCAAGACCGAGATAAGCCGCCGCCTCGCCAAGCTCGCCGAGGCGCCGTTTGTGAAGGTTGAAGCGACCAAGTTCACCGAAGTCGGCTATGTTGGCCGCGATGTCGAACAGATCGCACGCGACCTCGTCGAAGAAGCGATCCGGCTGGAGAAAGAACGCCGCCGCGAAAGCGTGCGCGAAGCGGCAGCCGAAGCCGCGATGGAGCGTCTGCTCGACGCGCTGGTGGGCTCGAACGCAAGCGAGGCCACCCGCGAAAGCTTCAAGGCGCGCATCATCGACAATTCGATGAACGAAACCGAGGTTGAAATCGAGGTTTCCGAAGAGCGTTCCATGCCCTTCGATATGGGCAATATGGGTGGCAATGTCGGCATGATCGACCTCAGCGATATGATGGGCAAGGCGCTCGGAAAGAAGCCGACCAAGCGCCAGAAACTGCGCGTGCCCGATGCGTGGGATAAGCTGGTCGATGAAGAGGCGGACAAGCGTCTTGACGACGACGATGTGGCGCAAACCGCGCTGCAAAACGCGGAGACCAATGGGATCGTCTTCCTCGATGAGATCGACAAGATTGCGGTCTCCGATGTGCGCGGCGGCAGCGTCAGTCGCGAGGGCGTCCAGCGCGATCTGCTCCCGCTGATCGAAGGCACGACGGTGGCGACCAAGTATGGCCCGATGAAAACGGACCACGTCCTGTTCATCGCATCGGGCGCGTTCCACGTCGCCAAGCCATCGGACATGCTGCCCGAGCTTCAGGGGCGCTTGCCGATCCGGGTCGAGCTGCGCGCGCTAACCGAGGAGGACTTTGTCCGCATTCTTTCCGAAACGCGCGCCAATCTGGTGGAGCAATACCGCGCGTTGATCGGCACCGAAAAGGTCGCGCTCGACATCACCGAGGACGCGGTGAGCGAAGTTGCCAAGATCGCGGCGCAAGTGAACGAGAGCGTTGAGAACATCGGTGCGCGCCGTTTGCAGACGGTGATGGAGAAATTGCTCGAAGAAATCAGCTTTGAGGCTGAGGAATACTCTGATCAGACCGTGACAATCGACGCTGCATACGTGTCCGATCGCTTGGCTGATCTTGCCGGAAACACCGATTTGTCGAAATATATTCTTTGAATTTTGAAGAGCTTGGCTATACCGAGCCCTCCACTTCAAGGATGACCGATGAAGCCGGGTGCTGTTCGTGATCTGAAAGCGCTGTTGCTGGGGCTCAAACCCAAGTTGGGCGCACGCGCCTGGATCTTCGTCGCGCTTGATGAAGGCGCGCTGATCCCGGCCACCGCCTTTGCCACCGTGCGCGAGGAAGAGGGGCTGTGCGCTGTCCTGCCAGCCGAAGTGGGCGCGCCGGGGGAACCGCGCTTTGCGCGCATCACATTGCAGGTGAATTCCGATCTCGAAGCGGTGGGGCTGACCGCTGCGGTGGCGACCGCGCTGGCCGCGTCGGGCCTGGCGTGCAACATGATCGCCGGGCTCAACCACGATCATGTTTTCGTGCCATGGGACCAGCGCGGAGACGCGCTCAAAGTGCTTGAAAAATTGAGCCTCGACGCACGTCGATAAGGGCTCGCGGCGTTTTGGCCGCACTCCAGCGCGTCCTCGCGCCGCCCTATGGCCGCTTTCAGCGCGTTGTGACCCCGAAAAGCGCCTTTTCTGTGTCCTGACCATGCAGCGTATGGGGATGGGCTCGATCGAAGAGCTCGATCAGCGCGCCGGCGGCGCACTAGTGGCGTGTCACTCCGCCGCTTCGGCGGGCTCGCCCACATCCGGCTCAGCGCCGTCCTGTTCGCTCGCCTGGCGCGCCCACATCTCCGCGTAGAGACCGTCGCGCTCCAGCAACGCACTGTGCGAGCCTTCCTCCACCAGCCGTCCGCCATCGAGCACCAGGATACGATCCGCGTCGGCAATGGTGGAAAGTCGATGCGCAATCGCCAGCGTCGTACGGCCGCGCGCGAGCCGTTTGAGCGTGCCGAGAATTTCCTGCTCGGTGCGGGTGTCGAGCGCGCTGGTTGCTTCGTCTAGCAGCAGGATTGGCGGGTCCTTCACCAAAGTGCGCGCAATGGCGACGCGCTGTTTCTCGCCGCCCGACAGCTTCAGCCCGCGTTCGCCCACCGTGGTTTCAAACCGATCGGGCAATCGTTCGATCAGCGGCATCAGCGCCGCGTCGCGCGCGGCCTGCTCGATCACGTCGCCGCTGGCGGCGTGGGTCTCGGGCGCGCCATATGCGATGTTGTAGCCCAGCGTGTCGTTGAACAGCACGCTGTCCTGCGGGACGATTCCGATGGCCGCGCGCACGCTGTCCTGCTGGACGCTCGCAATATCCTGTCCATCGATCAGAACGCGCCCCTCGCTTGGATCGTAAAAGCGGAACAGCAACCGTCCGAGCGTGCTCTTGCCCGCGCCCGATGGTCCGACGATCGCGACCGTTTCGCCCGCGGCGACGTCGAAGCTGAGGCCATGCAGGATGGTGCGCTCATCTTCATAGCCAAAGGTGACGTTGTCGAAGGTGAGTGAGGGTTGGCCGACGCGCAAAGCGGGCGCGTCTGGTGCGTCTTTCACTTCGATATCGGTGTCGATCAGGCGGAACATTTCAGCCATGTCGACCAAGCCCTGACGGATCGTGCGATAGACCCAGCCGAGCAGATCAAGCGGACGGAAGAGTTGCATCAATATGGTGTTGACCAGCACCAGATCCCCCACCGTCAACAGGCCCCGGCTCCAGCCCCAGACCGTATAAGCCATCGCGCCGCCCATCAGCAGATTGGTGATCCCCGATTGCGCAATGTTGAGCAGCCCCTGCGAGTTTTCGGACTTGATGGCGGCTTCGGCGTAGGCGCGGGCGGCGCCCGAATAGCGTTCTTCCTCGCGCTTTTCGGCGCCGAAATATTTGACCGTCTCGAAGTTGAGCAGCGAATCGACCGCCCGGTGCAGCGCCCTGCCATCCAGATCGTTCATTTCCCGCCGCAGCTTGGTGCGCCACTCGGTGATCCAGCGTGTGATGAAGATGTAACTGACCACCGTAAAGGCCGTGGCCGCGACCAGCTCGATCCCGAACTTGAAGTAGAAGATGACACCCACAGCGATTAGTTCGATGGCGGTAGGAGCGATGTTGAACAGCAGGAAATAGAGCATCATGCCGATGCTCTTTGTGCCGCGCTCGATCACCTTGGTTACCTCGCCGGTGCGGCGGGAAAGGTGAAAGCGCAAAGAGAGTTGGTGCAAGCGGTGGAAGACGTCTTCGGACAGATGCAGAACCGCCTGCTGTTCCACGCGCTCAAACGCCATGTTGCGGATGTTGTCGAAAGCCACGCCGGTGAAGCGGCCCAGTCCGTAAGCGGCGACCAGCGCAAAGGCGACCAGCGCGCCTTCTTCGATCGCGCCGCTGTCGGACATGGCATCCACCGCGCCTGAATAGGCAAAAGGCAAAGCCAGCGTGACGGCCTTGGTCAAGAGCACAAAGGCTAGCGCCACAACGATACGGCGCCGCAGCGGCCAATCGCCTTGCGGCCACAGATACGGCAGGAACCGGCGCAGCGTGGCCCAACCTTCGGCCTCGGGCGGTTTGTTTTGAGGGGCTGTGGGAGAAGGCACGGTCATCGCGCGTGTCCATGTGGGCGCGGCGGGCCCGTATAACAAGCCAGCCCTGCTTGGCCGGGCGCTAGCTCGGCTTGGGCAAGCGGCGCTTTACTTGTTGGTGATGGTGTAACCCTGATGGCGCGCCCGCCGCATCGCCCGGGCGACATCGCGGGGCACATCAAACAGGATGCGCTGCTTGGAAAAGTCGATCGCCACACGGTCAAACATCTTGAGATGCTGCATGCCGAGCGAGAGCACCGGCCTGTCCGCCAAGCCCAGCGCTTCGAAGGCGGGCGTGTCGGCAAAGGCGATTGGCACGTTCGAAAGCGCCAGACCTTCGATGGTCAGACTGCGGACATAGGACATCTCGCCCACCAGCGACGCGCCGTTCACATCGGTTGTGATCACTTCCTGAGCGCGCTTGGTGCGAATGCGCTCTTTGAGCGCCAGATTGGCGAGGCTACCTTGCGCGCCGGTGTCGATGATGACGGTCGCCTTGACCCCTTCGACCAGCGCGTCGGTGATCAGCAACTGCCCGAGCTTTTGCTTGGCGCGCACGATGATCTCAAAGCCGCGCCGGTAATTGGTCTTCTCGCTGACGTCTTCGACCGCGATGGTTTCCTCGCGGAAATCGAACAGCACGCGAAAGTCCTGCAGCGAATCGAGACCGATGATCCCGTCGGCGCCCACATTGTTCTTGCTCAGCACGGGCGCGACGAGATCGAACACTTCGTGGCGGCCAACCTTGAGCGAATCCACTTCGACAATCTCGACATTGCGTTCGCTCGCCATGCCGACAAGGGTCGCCGTGCCCAAGGATTCAAGGCTGAGCGACTGGTTGATTTCGTGCGTGACCGCGGTCGCCTGGCTGCCGGTGTCGATCATGAAATCGTACGGTCCGGAGCCGTCGATCAGGACGGGGATGGTCAGCCGGCGGTTGCGCTCTTCCTCAACCTGCAGAATGTCGGTCGCCGGGTTGCTGAGATTGGGCGCGATCGCCTGCTCCTCGAGCTTTTTGTCGGGCTCAACCGCAACAGCGGCGGCGTTGCCGGCGATGACGGCGGGGGTCAGACCCAAGGAAAGCGAAAGCGCCATGGCGCAGGATGCAAACATAGTCCTCAATCCAATCCCGTTGCTCGCGCGGTGTCCGCACCGGCCGCGCTTATCGATGCAAACGTATCAGAGAACCTCGCCAGCCCCAAATGGCCGCGCCGACTGTCCCGGTCGAGCAGGGTTAAGGGCCATCGGTTTCCCAATTGAAGGGTGTTCGGTTGGTGCCTGTTTGTGCGACTTTCGCCCAGTCTTCTGCAATGCGCTCGGGCGCCCGGTGCGGCGGTATGCGAAAGGCCATTCGGTTTATTAATCGTATCGTGTTAGCGGGCGCTCCTCATGAAGAGGATCGTTGAAGAACTGCGCTGGCTCTCGCGCGAGCATCTCTATCTGCGCACGGCCGCCGGGGTGTTGGACACTCCGGCCCGCCGGGCGAGCGATGATGGTCTCGTGATCTTTTCGATGATCGGAACGCGGGTTTTGTACCCCTATCTGGTGGCGGCCAAGTCGCTCCACCGCCAGCTGCAGCGGGGGCGGTTCGCAATCCTCGACGACGGCACACTCACTGATGATGACAAGGCCGTCTTGCGATCGCATCTGGACGATCCAGAGATCTTCGCGGCGGATATCGATACCAAGGCCTGCCCGACATACAGCTCTTGGAGACGTCTGTTCTGTTTGCTCGAACTGCGGCGCGAAAACTTTGTCATCCAACTTGACAGCGACACGGTCACGCGCGGGCCGGTGCCTTTGCTCGCAGAGCTGATCGATGAAGGCCGCGACTTTATCCTGAAAGGCGAATCCGAGACACGGTTTCTAAGCCTTCCGGACGTGTCAGCGTTGGCGCGCGCCAACCCCGCCGCGGACAAGCCGCCCCTTCATGTTCAGCTCGCCATGGAAATGCAGATGGAGAATGTGCAGATCGCCGGCCACAACGATCTGCGATACGCGCGCGGTTGCGCCGGTTTCGCGGGCTTCGCGCCCGATCCAACTGGCAGCGAATTAGCCGAGACGTTCTCGGCCGAAGCGGTGCGTCTGCTCGGCTACGATCAGTGGAAGCAATGGGGCAGCGAGCAGGTCACGTCCAACTTCTTGATCGCGCAGCGACCCGATGCCGCGCTTCTGCCCTACGATCGCTATTGCAATTACTGGAACGAGCCCGTGCCGCCCGACATGGCCTTCGTCCATTTTATCGGCACTTACCGGTATAATGGCGGCGTCTATCGTCAGATGACGCGCGAGGTGATCGATCAACTTCGCGCCGCGTCAGTCTGAGCGGCTGGAGCAGCCGGATCGGCGGCGTCCGGCGCCTTGAGCTTCACCACCAGATGAAACACTTCCAGTGTGGCCTTGCGCGCCAGCAGGAACAAGGCCGCGCAATAGGCTACAGTGCCCGCCATAACGAGGGCGGCCAGTCGGGCCCATTGGGCCATCGCAGGCAAGCCAGCGTCGATGGCCTTAACCGCGCCCGCCATAAGCAGGGCGGCCACAAGCGCGGGCCATACGACGCGCGCCACGTCCGCAAATGCCACGCCAAGCGCGGGCAATGTCCATCGAGCGGCAAGGCTCAACACCAGCAGGTAACCCGCTATCCAGGCATAGCCGACCCCGATCACACCCCATTGGAGCGCGAAGAGGAAGGCGCAGGGCATGATAATCGCGCCAGCCAACGCGTTGCGTACAGGTAGGTCCGCCCGGTCTATCGCATTGCTCGCTGGCACAAACAGCGTCAGCATGGTCTTCATCGGCATGGCGATAGCCAGCAAGATGACGAACGGAATGGTCGCGGCCCACTTCTCACCCAGCACGGTCAGCACTAACGGTTCAGCCGTCACCGCAAAGCCGGCGAAGATCGGCAAGCCGACCATCATGATCATCTGAACCGATCGAAGGAAAGCGGATGACAACGCGCCGCCTTCGCCGTCGGTGATCCGGCTGTAGGCGGAAAAGGCCACTTCGTTGAGCGGCGGCACCATCTTGGTGAGGAACACCTGCGTCAGGAAGAGCGCCGTGGAATAGACGCCGAGCTCCGCAGCGCTATAAAGACGCCCTAGGATAAATATATCGGCTTGAGTCTGCACGAACCAGAAGGCCTGGCTCAGCAACACCAGCCCGCCGAAGCGCGCTATATAACCGGCGCCGCGAAAGTCGAAGGTGGGCCACATCAGGGACTTTGCAGCCAAGGTGAGGCCAATGGCTCGGATATAGAGCCCGATCAGTGGTGCGATTACGAGCGTCCAGACACCCCAGCCCAGCAAGGCCAAGGCCACGGCCGAGAGAGCGGCGGCGATCGCGGCTGTGAAGTTGACCTGTGCCTGCAGGCGGAACTCCATAGACCGCGACAATACGGTGTAGGCGAGGACGATGAAGGGCGTGGTGGGGTAGAGCAGCGCTTGGATCTGAAGCAGGCTGGCAACCATCGGTTCGCCAAAAAAGTCGGCCACGTATGGCGCCGCCAAAATCTGCGCAAACGCCAGCGCACCGTTCAGCAGCACGAGAAGGCCAAGCAGCTGCCGCAAGGTGTGGCGGTCGACTTCTTTGCGCTGAATAACAGCGTTGGCGAAGCCGTAGCCGTTCACGAGGCTGAGCAAGAGCGCGATCACCCCGGTCATCGCGACCAAGCCATAATCGGCGGGCGCCAGAATGCGGATCACAAAGAATGTTGAAGCCCACGCGACGAGTTGGCCGAATATCTGCGTGCCTGATCGCCAGATTACGGCGCTGCGCACGCGCGAGGCGAAGGCGTTGCCCTTGGCGCTCGCATCGGCGGTCTTGCTCGTGGACGCATCACGGTCTCCCGATTCACGATGGAAATCCGAATGCGATTCGGATTCAGGGGTGAAGGAATTTGGATGCGTGCTCATCAAGAGGGGCTCTAGAGCCAAAACGTGAAGAATCTGGTCGATCCAGCGGCTTTGACTGGCATCGGTGAGCGGTGATTCTCCCGCTGGAAGCTTGTCTGCCCCGGATGATCGGTTGAAAACCCGGCTCCAAAACCCCATTTTCGCAGGGCTGGCGGGGTCGAAACCCGCGGAAAACTGGGATTTGTGCGGCGCCTTGAAATAAAATTGCAAAAAGGCGTTGACCGAATCCCAGACCGCGCCTAGATGACCTCCACCGACGCGGCGCTGCCGGTTTCAACCGCCCCGCTTCGTTGGTCGCCTACATAAACGGATAGCCGGTCCCCCGGTGTAAATCGGGGAAGCAATGGCTGTCCGCTTTTAGTGTCTGGCGGCTCTTTGACATTGTTGGTTTTTGATGAAGGGACATGTGGGCGACGGCGCCCGGTCCGAGGACCTCAAGGCCTCGGGTACCGGTTAACCTTAAGCCGATTGCCACATCCTTCCAGGCTCCACAGTCTGGTTGCGATGATGCATGTTCATTCGTATCCATTACGTTTGACAGTGCAGGTATCGGCTCCTTGAAGCTCTTGCTTGTTAGGTCTGCGATCTTCGGATCGTGCCTGATAGGTGAGTGACACAAACTTGAGAGTTTGATCCTGGCTCAGAACGAACGCTGGCGGCATGCCTAACACATGCAAGTCGAACGAACCCTTCGGGGTTAGTGGCGCACGGGTGCGTAACGCGTGGGAACCTGCCTTTAGGTTCGGAATAACTCAGAGAAATTTGAGCTAATACCGGATAATGTCTTCGGACCAAAGATTTATCGCCTTTAGATGGGCCCGCGTTAGATTAGATAGTTGGTGGGGTAATGGCCTACCAAGGCGACGATCTATAGCTGGTCTGAGAGGATGATCAGCCACACTGGGACTGAGACACGGCCCAGACTCCTACGGGAGGCAGCAGTGGGGAATATTGGACAATGGGCGAAAGCCTGATCCAGCAATGCCGCGTGAGTGATGAA
>CALCCG010000085.1 GCA_937899785.1 uncultured Erythrobacter sp.
CCTCAACCTCGCCAGCGCAAGGCTATGGATAAAGTCTTAGAGCAAAAGGACCTAGCTTCTCTAACCGGCTCGCAGTTCTTCAGCTAACAGCCGGAAATCGGCCTCGCGTGGGGAGTTTTTGCGCCACACCAGCGCGATCTCGCGTTTGGCGGTGTCGCCCTCAACCGGGCGGGCCACAACGTCGGTTCCGGCCAAGATACCGGCGTCGACAGCCATCTGCGGAAGCATCGTCAATCCCAGATCGTTGTCGACCATCTGCACCAAGGTGTGCAGGCTGGTGCCGATCATGGCGGCCGAAGCGCGCAGTTCGGATCGGTTGCACGCAGCGAGCGCGTGATCACGCAAGCAATGCCCATCCTCAAGCAACAGCAAGCGTCCCTGATCGATCATCTCCGGCGGCACCGAGGCGGGTGGATCGCGCGGATCGTCCTTTGGGAAAGCGATGAACAGGCGATCATCGGCGATATGCTCAAATTCTACATCGCCGGTATCAAACGGCAGAGCCAGCAACACGCAGTCGCAGCGCCCATGTTGCAAGCTTTCTATCGCATCCTGGCTGGTCTCCTCGCGCAGCATAAGCTGGAGGTCCGGACGCTCGGCGCGCAGCCGTGGGAGCAGGCGTGGCAGGACGAAGGGCGCGATGGTTGGGATCACACTCATCCGCAATTGCCCTGACAACGGCTTGCCCGCGGCCTGCACCAGATCGGAAAGCTCCTCTGCCTCACGCAGCAGGCGATTGGCCTTGGCGACCACCTGCTCCCCTAGCGAGGTAAAGCGCACCACCCGGCGCGAACGCTCAACCAGGGTGACGCCCAGAAGCGACTCCAGTTCGCGAATGCCTGCGGAAAGAGTGGATTGCGAGACATAGCTGGCATCCGCCGCGCGGCCGAAATGCTTGCTCTCGTGAAGCGCCACAAGATATTGCAGCTGCTTGATCGTGGGGAGGTAGGTGCTCACAACCCGATCACTCCGCCGCCAGCGCGTCTTCCATGCTCGCCTGCATATCGTCGATATGGGTCATGGCGAGCTTACCGTTCTGAACCGCAAAAGCGAGCTTGCCCTCAACCAGTTCGAGCGCATCCTTGCCGAACACATCGTAGCGCCAGCCTTGCAGGACCTTAAGATCGCGAACCCCAGCGGCAAGCGCCTCCATCTCATCGGCGCGGGTCAGCAATCGGGCGGCGACATCGATCTCGCGGGCGCGGATTTTGAGCAGCAGCTTGAGCAGGTCCGCCACCAAAGCGCCTTCCTTGCCCAGCGGGGCGCCGCGTTTCATTTTTTCGGGCATTTCGGACTTGGGCAACGGATCAGCGTCGGTGATGATCTTCATCATCCGCTTGCCGATATCGTTGTCCTTCCACGCTGAGGAGAGCCCGCGCACCTTGGCCAGATCGCCCTGTTTTTTCGGCGGGTGGCTGGCGATGTCCGCCAGCGTTTCATCACGCATGATCCGCCCGCGCGGTATGTTCTTGTGCTGCGCCTCGCCCTCGCGCCATCCCGCGAGTGATTTGAGGCGGCCCAGAACTTGCGGGTTGCGCCCCGGCGAACGGATGCGCTTCCACGACGTGTCGGGATCGATCAGGTAATTCGACGTGTCTGCGAGCTTTTCCATCTCCGCATCCAGCCACGCGCCCCGGCCCGTCTTGATCAGCTTTTTCAAGATTTTGGGGAAGATCTTGGACAGATGCGTCACATCGCCAATGGCGTATTCGATCTGGCGTTCGGTTAGCGGGCGGCGGCTCCAATCGGTGAAGCGCGCGCCTTTATCGATCGTGATGTTGAGCCAGGTTTCGACCAGGTTTGCGTAGCCGATCTGTTCAGACTGGCTGATCGCCATCATCGCAATTTGCGTGTCGAAGATGGGGAATGGGGTCTTGCCTGTTAGGTTGACGATAATCTCTACGTCCTGCCCGCCGGCGTGGAAGACTTTGAGCACCTCTTCGTTTTCGGTCAGCAGCTCAAGCAGCGGTGACATGTCCAGGCCCTCGGCCAGTGGATCGATCGCGGCGGCTTCTTCGGTGTCGGCGATCTGGACGAGGCACAGCTCGGGCCAATAGGTGTTCTCGCGCATGAATTCGGTGTCGACGGTGACGAATTCGGATTTCGCGAGCCGCGCGCACAGGTCAGCGAGCGCATCAGAGGTGGTGATCAGGTCGTGTATCTTCATCTAAACTCATACGCATCTTGGAGCGGAGTGCCGCTCTCGGGTGGTTCCCAGTGCCTTCGCTTAAGCACGAAGGGCCGCCTCTCCCCTGACAAAGCCACCCTTGACAAACCGGTGGCCTTGCCCTGTTAGCGCGCCCAACTTGGTAGGGCTTTTGGATTGCCCCTTTAGGTAGCTGGCGCGCCCTTAGCGCCTTACCCTCGAACAGGACAAGAGTTTAGATGCACCTCTATCGTAGTCACACTTGTGCCCAGCTTTCCGCCGCGAATGTTGGCGAATCCGTTCGCGTATCGGGCTGGATGCATAGAAAGCGCGATCATGGCGGCGTGTTATTCATCGATCTGCGCGATCATTACGGCATTACGCAAATCGTGGCGGATGAAGATTCGCCCGCTTTGGCCGTGCTGGAAAAACTGCGCCCGGAAAGCGTCATCACCATCGATGGCGATGTGAAGGCGCGCACGTCCGACACAGTGAACGCGGATCTTCCGACCGGCGAGATTGAAGTGTTTGCGCGCGCAATCACCGTGCAGAGCGCGGCGGAAGAGCTACCCATGCCGGTCGCGGGAGAGCAGGAATATCCCGAAGACATCCGCCTCAAATACCGCTTCCTCGATTTGCGCCGCGAGACGCTGCACGCAAACCTGATGACGCGCACGAAGATCGTTGCCGACATTCGTCAGCGCATGAACGCGGCGGGCTTTAACGAGTTCTCGACCCCGATCCTGACCGCGTCTTCACCCGAAGGCGCGCGCGATTTCCTCGTGCCCAGCCGTCTGCACGCCGGACAGTTCTACGCGCTTCCGCAAGCGCCGCAGCAGTACAAACAGCTGCTGATGGTCGCTGGCTTTGACCGTTACTTCCAGATCGCGCCGTGCTTCCGCGACGAAGACCCGCGCGCCGACCGTCTGCCGGGAGAGTTTTACCAGCTTGACCTTGAAATGAGCTTCGTCACGCAGGAGGAGGTGTGGGACACGATGGAGCCGGTAATGGCGGGCGTGTTCGAGGCGTTTGCGGAAGGCAAGCCGGTGACGCCGTCGGGCCAGTTCCCACGCATCCCTTACGCTGAAGCCATGCTCAAATATGGCAGCGACAAGCCGGACCTTCGCAACCCGCTGATCATCTCGGACGTCACAAGCCACTTTGAACAATCGGGTTTTGGCCTGTTCGAAAAGATCGTTGGCGGCGGCGGTGTTGTCCGTGTGATCCCGGCCCCGAACACGCACGAGAAGAGCCGCAAGTTCTTTGACGACATGAACAATTGGGCGCGCAAGGAAGGCTACGCTGGCCTCGGCTACGTCACGCGCAAGGGTGGTGAGTTTGGCGGTCCTATAGCCAAGAACCATGGCCCTGAGCGGATGGCCGAGCTTTATGCCGAGTTGGGTCTGGGCGAGAATGACGGTCTGTTCTTCGCGGCTGGAAAAGCCTCGGACGCCGCCAAGCTGGCAGGCGCCGCGCGTATCGAGATTGGCGAGCAGCTTGAACTAATTGACGAGGATCGCTTCGACCTCGCCTGGATCATCGACTTCCCGTTCTACGAGTACGACGAAGACGCGAAAAAGGTCGATTTCAGCCACAACCCGTTTTCGATGCCGCAGGGCGAGCTCGAAGCGCTGGAGAACACCGATCCGCTCGAAATCAACGCCTATCAGTACGACCTGGTGTGCAACGGTTACGAAATCGCCTCAGGAGCGATCCGGAACCACAAGCCGGAAACCATGGTGAAAGCCTTCGAAATCGTCGGCCTCTCCAAGAGCGATGTTGAGCGTGAATTCGGCGGCATGTACCGCGCGTTCCAATACGGCGCGCCGCCGCATGGGGGGATGGCCGCGGGCGTTGATCGCATCGTAATGCTGTTGGTGGGCGCGAAAAACCTGCGCGAAGTGACGCTGTTCCCGATGAACCAGAAGGCCGAGGACCTTCTCATGGGTGCGCCTTCGCGGCCCGAATCGGCGCAGTTGCGCGAACTGCATTTGCGCGTGGTGGAACCGCCGAAAAAGGACGGTTAGTCAGGAAAGTCAGAGAGAACCTGAACAAATAGCCACACTGGCGTTCAGAAGGCATACAAAGCGCCAACGCCAAGACCATTGCGCTACTGCAATAAAGGGGTGTCGGCGATGCGCAGGACAATCAAGAGTTTGGTAAAAGCGCTGGGCGGAGCCATCACAGCCGCAGCGTGCGTCGCTCCGCTCCAGGCCGAGACGCTGACGGTGCAAGGCGTTTACGCAGCGAATGTCGATTTGCCAGGTGATGTAGAGATCATCGCTGTTGATCGATTTGCGGGACTGGCCGGTCCCGATGCCCAAGTTGCCATTATGCAGGCGCTTGGGAGCGCGGCGGTCGAAGGTTTGCGGCATTTCCGCGTTGTCCAGGGCAATCCGGGCTTTTTCGGCGAAACCGTTATCTTTGTGGGCCCGTCGGGAGCCAACACCCAAAACGAAAACGGTGCCGACGCAGTTCTCAGCGGCACGCTGCGCGGCGAGTCTTTCGATCAGCGAGCGGGCTTTCGCACGCGCAGGGAATGCGTTGCGCGCGATAAGGACGGGGATTGCGTGCGGCGCAAGGACATCGATGTGCCGTGCTTTGAGCGCCGCGTTCAACTCAATCCGCGCCTGCTCTTAACGAGCCGCGATGGCCGCGTGCTCTACGCGAACAATCAGCCTCTTGTGGACAGCGTGCGCTTTTGCCGGGATGACTTTTTCATCCCCACCACGTTCGAGATCGGCGGCACCCTGATCGACCGGTTGGCAGCCGACATTCGGTTTGATCTGGCGCCCGAGGTGCGGGTGGACGACATTCGCGTAATGGAAGCGCGCAAGGGACTGAAAGGCACGGATCGTGACCTGTTTGGTGATGCCGTGCGGTTGACCAAGTCCGACGCCTATGCGGCGTGTCTGGCCTTTGAGGATCTCGAAACGCGCAATCCAGGCAATGTCTCGGTCCTTTTCAACAACGGGCTCTGCGCAGAATCGCAGAACGACTTGGTCTCGGCCAGTGACTTTTACCGTCGCGCTTTGGCGTTGGATCCCGACCGGGACTATCCTTCTCAGGGCCTTGAACGGATCGTTAGTCGCGAGCGCGCGGCGGTCCAGTTGGCGGCGCGCGCGAAGGTTCAAGCCGGACGCACCGTCGAGTAGCGTGATCCGCGCTCGCTAGCCCGCGTCCAGCCCCGTCAGATACGCCTCAACATTGCGACCCAGAGCCTCTATCCGATAGCCGCCCTCCATCACGGTGAGCGTCGGAAGGCCAAGGCCCGCAATCGCTGCGCCGATCCGGTGCATGTCCTTTGTTGTGAGTTTGAATTCAGAAATAGGATCGTTCTCAAATGTATCCGCGCCATAGCTGACAATCAGTATCTTCGCGCCAAAGGCGGCGATGCGCTCCAGCGCTTTATGAAGGGCAGGGCGATAGACGTCCCAAGTCGTCCCGCGCGGCAGCGGCTGGTTGAACGTCGCGCCCGCTCCCTCGCGGGCGCCTGTTTCGTCCGCATGGCCCCAGAAATAGGGATAGTCGCTCTTCGGATCGGCGTGGATTGACGCGAAGAAGACGCGACCATCTTCATAGAAGATGTCCTGTGTTCCGTTGCCGTGGTGGTAATCCACATCGAGGATCGCGACCGGTCCAAGGCCAGCCGCTTCGGCTGCGCGCGCGGCAATCGCGGCGTTGTTGAGGTAGCAATAACCCCCGAAGTAATCGCGACCGCTGTGATGGCCCGGCGGGCGGCACAGGGCAAAGGCCGCGCGCGTCCCTTGTGCGATCACCGCGTCCAAGGCGCCCAGCGCCGCCTGCGCACCCCAATACGCAGCCTTCCAGGTTCCTACCGCGATGGGCGAGGCCGCGTCGAAGCCATATTGCCCCAATTGTGCGTCGATCCGATCATGGCGAAGAGGTCGTCGACCGCGCACTGGAAAAGCGTAGCCGATCGCATCGCCCTCGCGCCCTTGCGCCAGCCACTCATCATGCGCGGATTGGAGAAACGCCAGATAGTCGGCGTCGTGGACGGCCAAAACCGGCCCCATGCCATGGTCACGCGGTGTGGATGTTTTTGGCAGTGTCGCCAGGATCGATTCGACCCGCGCCGGGCTTTCGGCGAAATCCATCCATTCGCCGTTGTTGAGCTCGCGCAGTGGAGCGTGAACAGACTGGTTTTCGCTGAAGAATGTAAGCATGATTGCGCTCCGTAACCTCGCGGCGGGCTTAGGCGAAAGGAAAAACATGCCAGCAATCAATCGCCGAAACGCGCTTTTGGGTGGTCTTGCTACCGCTTCCACAGCAAGCCTTGCTGGTAAAGGCGTCGCGGGATGCGCAGCTCAAAGCGCACCGGGCGCTGCGAGCTTGACGCAGGTTGCTGTCATCGGCGCGATCCATAGCCGCCACCGCAAGAGCGAGCGGTTTTCCTTGCCTGTCCTCGCCGCCGCGGTGCGCGCGTTTGATCCGGACATTGTGCTGACCGAAATCCCGCCCGACCGGATCGCACAGGCCAAAGAGAGCTTCGCGCGAACCGGCGAAGTGGCTGAGCGCCGGACCCGTGCCTTTCCAGAGCTCACCGATGTCGTCTTCCCGCTTTCGAGTGAACTTGGCTTTGATATTGCCGCGTGCGCGGGCTGGACACAGGATATTGCGGACCGCCGCCGCGCGGCGCTTTCAGCGATCGAAGGTGACCCTGAGCGCGCGTCTCAATGGGCGCAACATCGCGGCGCGCGCGCGGAATATTCTCAAGCGGTTGGCGCGAAGAGCGATGATCCGTTGTTCATTCACACTCGTGAATATGATGCCGCCGTGCAGCGCGCGCAGACACCCTATCAGATCTACTTCGATCCCGATCTCGGCGCGGGCGGGTGGAGCCGTATCAACGCGGCCCACACCGATCTGATCAACGCCACGCTCGACGCGGTGCGTGGACAATCTTTGCGAGCCCTTGTGATCTTCGGCGCTTGGCATAAATACGCTATCGAACGCTCGCTGTTGTTTCGCGACGACGTCGAGATTTCCGATGCGCGCGACCTGTTCGCGTAGCACGGCGCAGAGTGATCGACACTTGCGCTAATTTGAACCGGTCTCTAGGGCGTTGGCGAGTTTCAACCCCCCAATACAAGAGGGATACACATGAGCGATACTGCCGACCGCGTGCAGAAAATTGTTGTCGAGCATCTCGGTGTCGAGGGCGACAAGGTCACCCAAGACGCCAGCTTCATTGATGATCTGGGCGCCGACAGCCTCGACATTGTTGAACTGGTGATGGCGTTCGAAGAAGAATTTGGCGTCGAGATTCCAGACGATGCGGCTGAGAAAATCACCACGGTTGGTGACGCCACAAAGTTTATTGAGGACAACAAGGGCTAACCAGCCTTTGCACCGCGCCCGGTGTCCGGGCGAGCGATCCGCAGGCCCGCGCCCAAAAGAAGGGCCATCGGGCCTGTGTTGCACTTGAAGGGGGTGTGTTTTGGAGACTGAGATGCGCCGCGTCGTTGTAACTGGCCTTGGCCTCGTCACCCCGCTGGGCGGCGATGTAGAGACCTCGTGGAAAAACCTGATCGCTGGCGAAAGCGGCGCCGGGCCGATCACGAAATTCGATCCTGAGGCCCAAAAATGCAAGATCGCGTGCGAAGTGAAGCCGGCCGATCACCCGTGGGGCTTTGACGCGGACAAGCGCGTAGACGGCAAGGTGCAACGCCAGGTCGACCCGTTCATTGTTTTTGGCATTGATGCGGCGGGTCAGGCGCTTGAAGACGCCGGGCTGACCGACATGACCGAAGCGGAGAAAGAGCGCACTGGCTGCTCGATCGGCGCAGGGATTGGCGGTCTGCCGGGGATTGAGAAGGAATCGGTCAACCTGCACGAGCGTGGACCGGGGCGCGTCTCCCCGCACTTCGTCCATGGTCGGCTTATCAACCTCGTCACCGGCCAGGTGCAGATCAAATACGGCTTTATGGGGCCTAACCACGCGGTGGTGACGGCGTGCTCAACGGGCGCGCACTCCATCGGTGATGCCGCGCGCATGATTGCGATGGACGATGCGGACGTCATGCTGGCGGGCGGGGCGGAGAGCACGGTAAACCCGCTCGGCATCGCCGGTTTTGCTCAGGCGCGCGCGCTCAACACCAGCTATAACGACCGACCGACCGAAGCGAGCCGTCCTTACGACAAGGCGCGCGAAGGCTTTGTGATGGGCGAGGGCGCGGGTGTCGTCGTGCTTGAGGAATACGAACGCGCCAAAGCGCGCGGCGCCAAGATCTACGCCGAGGTTACCGGATACGGCCTTTCAGGCGACGCCTACCATGTCACCGCGCCGCACCCGGAGGGCAAAGGCGCCGAGCTTTCCATGCGCATGGCGATGAAGAAAGCGGGACTGGTTCCCGGCGATGTCGATTACGTCAACGCGCACGGCACCAGCACGATGGCCGACACGATTGAGCTAGCGGCGGTGAAGCGCGTGTTGGGCGATGATCTGGGCGGCGCCTCGATGAGCTCAACCAAGAGCGCTATTGGCCACCTTCTGGGCGGCGCGGGTGCGGTTGAGGCCGTGTTCTGCATCCTTGCCATGCGCGACGGCGTGGTTCCGCCCACGCTCAACCTGCACGATCCCGATGAAGGCACCGAGGGGATCGACCTTGTGCCGCTGCAGGCGAAGAAGCGCGAGGTTCGCGCCGTGCTCAACAACAGCTTTGGTTTTGGCGGCACCAACGCTTCGCTGATCATGCAGAAGGTAAGCTGACATGAAACGGATCGGGCTGCTTTTGGTGGTCCTGATCGCGGCGACCCTTGGCGGCGGCGCTTTGTTTGCAAGCAGCGTTTTCGGTGCAGCCACGATCGAGGAAGAGACCTCATTCCTCATTCCGTCCGGGTCCTCTTTGCGATCGGTCGCCAACGCGCTGGAGGGTGAGGGGCTGATCGTCTCTGCGGATGGGTTCCTATTGCGTGCCCGACTCTTTGGGTCCTCCGACCCGATCCAGGCGGGTGAGTTTATGCTCACGCCAGGAATGGACCAGGGCGAAATCCTGACAGCGTTTCAATCGGGTGACGTCATCCGGCACTTTGTCACGATCCCGGAAGGCATGCCTTCCATCCTTGTTTACGAAAGGCTGTTGGCGACGGATTTGCTAACCGGCGATGTTGAGGTTCCACCAGAAGGATCGATCCTGCCAAACACCTACGCCTATGAGCGTGGCGCGACGCGCGCCTCGGTTCTTGCGCAAATGCAACGCGCGATGGATTTGGCGCTGGCGGAGGAATGGGCCAAGCGCGCGCCCAACACAGCTGTTGAGACGATGCGCGATGCGTTGATCCTGGCCTCGATTGTTGAGAAGGAGACCGGCAAGCCCGAGGAACGGCGGATGGTCGCGGGGCTTTACTCCAACCGCGTGCGCACTGGTATGCTGCTCCAGGCCGATCCCACGATTATCTACCCAATCACCAAGGGCAAACCGCTCGGCCGCCGCATCCGCCAATCCGAGATCGCCGCAGTCAATGGCTACAACACCTATACACGCGTTGGTTTGCCCGAGGGACCAATCACCAATCCCGGGCGCGAGAGCCTTGCCGCCGTGCTTGATCCAGCGGCTACGAGCGCCCTGTTTATGGTGGCGGATGGCACGGGCGGGCACAAGTTTGCCGACACGATCGAAGAACACAACGCCAATGTTGAGGTCTGGTATCGCCTGCGCCGCGAGCGCGGTGAGATGTGATGATTGGGTGAGCCAGCCCTTTATCCTGACCGCCGCTCTGCCGCCCGATATCCAATCGTGGAGCGAGGGGCTGCGCCGCGAACACTATCCGCCAGAGCGCAATCACCTGCACGCGCATGTGACCATGTTCCACTCCTTTGCGCCTTCACTGCTTGCTGAGCTGAGAGACTTTCTTCCACGCGTGGCGGCCGAGTTCGCCCCGCCCCGGGCGGTGATTTCGGGAGTAATGGATCTGGGTACGGGAACCGCGATTGCCCTTTTGAGCGAGGAACTCCTCGAGCTTCGTGCGCTCATTGCTGAGCGCTTTCATGGGAGCCTCACAGCGCAAGATCTTCACGAGCCGCGCCCCCACATCACGGTCCAAAACAAGGTAACCAGGCGCCAAGCCCGCGCTCTGCAGGCAACGCTTGCCGCGGAGGTGGAGCTGCGCGCTGGGCGGGGACGTTTTGCCTTTCCTGCGCTCGAATTGCACCTTTACCAAGGCGGTCCATGGGAACGCGTCAAACGATCGGTCTTTCGTGGCCAGGCCCGGCTTTGAGTGGGAAAATCGGAGAGCCAAGCACAAGTGGTTGACCCGGGCTCCAACGCGCCCTAAACGCGCCGCTCGCTTGAGGCGAATAGCCTCGCGTATGGCCCTATCCGTGGCGCATGGGGCGGAGTAGCTCAGGTGGTTAGAGCAGCGGAATCATAATCCGCGTGTCGGGGGTTCAAGTCCCTCCTCCGCTACCAGATTTTACGCCTTTTGCTTGGGCTTTGGCCAACGGCTTTGTCCCGCTGAAGAGAACGGCATATGCCGAAGGGACTTATCTGCGGTCGACGACCAGCGTTCAGCTTTTGGCGATCTCAGGTCTCAGGTTTCCTAGGCTTATCAATTCCACCCTGATCATTGCCCAAAGGGATGCCGTTTGGCTTGCGGTTTTGCACGTAATCTGGAAAAGCCTTTACAGATAAGAATGATTCGCGTTAGCGAGTTAATGGGATCAATCAGGGGAAGTTTAATGACCGTGTCTTTCGCGCGCACCGCGCAACGTTCGCTGATGCTTGGCGGAGGTCTCCTCGCACTTGTGTTGGGTTCGACCAATGCCTTGGCGCAAGATGCGTCAATCGAGCCAAGCTCCGATGAAGAGATGCAGCCGGACGCAGAGAACGCGGAGGACGGCCAACCGACCATCATTGTGACGGGACAAAAGATCGCCCGCAGCCTTCAGGACACCCAAGCGTCGGTAGCTGTGATCGACGCAGAAGCGATTCAAAATGCCAACTTTCGTGACGTTTATGATGTTATCGGACAGACGGCCAACGTGGTGAGCCTGTTTGACGGCGCCGGGTTCTCAATCCGTGGCTTGCGCAACACGGGCGCGGGTTCTGGCGAATCCACCAGCGATGTTGCCTCGATCTTCGTCGACGGAGTTTTCATACCGAGCAGCTTGCTCTCTAACGGCGCGTTCAGCCTTTGGGACGCGCAAAGCGTTGAGATCTTCCGCGGTCCGCAATCCACGATCCAGGGACGCAACTCCCTCGCGGGCGCGATTGTCGTGCGCACGGTCGATCCGGGCGATGTCTTCGAAGGCGCGTTCCAGCTCGAGGCGGCCGAATACAATTCTTACCGAGCTTCGGGGGGGGTGGAAGTGGCCCAAAGGGGCGGGGAGGGGGGGAGGGGGGGGGGGGAGGGGGGGGGGGGGGGAGGGGGGGGGGGGGGGGGG
>CALCCG010000086.1 GCA_937899785.1 uncultured Erythrobacter sp.
GGCTTTGGCCTTTGCCTCAGCCTCTAAGCGCGCTTTTTCTTCGAGCTTGGCCTTGGCTTCCGCCGCGGCCTTTTGGCGGGCCTCTTCTTCGGCGCGGGCCTCTTCTTCTTCGCGCGCGCGCGCTTCGGCTTCGGCTTTCTCTTTGGCGAGGCGCCGCGCGTCGGCCTTGGCTTTCTCTTCCGCAGCTTTGAGGGCCTTGGCTTCGGCCTCGGCCTTTTCGCGCGCTTCATTCGCGATCCGGGCGTCTTCCTCCGCCTGCTTGCGCGCCTTTTCCTCGGCTTCCAGCCTGGCCCGCTGCGCGGCCGGTGATGGCCCCGATCCGCGGCGCCCGGGTGAGAGCGCCTTGCCGGGCGTCGTCCCCCGCCCAGCGCCCGTGTCGGACACTGGCGCAATCCAGCCTGGCGCGGCGCGGCGCACTTCGGTCACGGAGCCATCCGCTTCGATCAGGCGCAGGCCACCTTGGCTGAAGAAGGAGCGGGTTTGGCCTGCCGGGCCATCGCCGCCAGAGCCCGCCGCCCGTCCAGGACGACCGCTGCCACTGCGAGGAACAGGGCGGCCGCGACCTTGCCGTGCGCCCTGCCCTTTGGCCAGAACGGGCGCATCGGGATCAATTTCGGGTTCGGCTAAGTCTGCTTCGCCCCAACCATCATCCTCCGTCAGATCAAGCTCGGGCACCTCTAGGACCGTGCCGTCCGGCTCAATCAGGCACAGCCGCTTTTTCCAGACATTGTCCGCCTTCAGGCCGCCGCCGGTTCGGCCCCCGCGCCCGTTCCCACGGGCTTCCTCGTCACGGCGTAGAGCGTGACAATCAACCCAACCAAGATCAGCGGTAGTGTTAGCCATTGCCCCATCGATAGCCCGGTTTGCGCAGCGAACGTCGACAATTGGTCGTCGGGTTCGCGGAAGAATTCGTTGGTAAAGCGCGCCAGACCCATACCGATCGTGAACACACCCACCAACAGACCGGTGCGATAGCGCGCTTTCGTCAGCCAGAATAGAGCCATCAGGATGAGCAGCAAGGCCAGTCCCTCCAACCCCGCCTGATAGAGCTGGCTGGGGTGGCGAACGGTGTTCGTCGTCGAACACATCACACCGGCAACAGGGGCAGCGTCGCAGAAGACCATTCCCCATGCGACATCGGTCTGACGGCCCCAGAGTTCGCCGTTGTTAAAGTTGGCCAAGCGCCCCAGCAGCATGCCGAAAGGCACATTGACCGCGATATTATCGCACACTCTGAGGAAAGAGAGCTTGTCGCGCCAGGCGACAAACCCAATCGCCACCAGCACGCCGATCAGACCGCCGTGAAAGCTCATACCGCCATCCCAAACGCGCAAAAGCTGCCAGCTGACCCAGCCATCGTCCGTGAAGGTCGTAAAGGCGCTCGGAATGTCGGACGCGCCCCCTGTGTAGAAGGCGGCGTAACCCAGCCGTCCGCCCAGGATCACACCCAGGGTGCAATAGAAAAACAGATCATCCGCATGCCGCTGCGCCATCGGGGCGCCGGGCTGCTTGATCATGCGTGAAAGGTGCCAATAGGCAAACAGCACGCCAAGCAAATAGGCGAGCGAATAAAAGCGCAGCACAAATCCGCCGGGCAGCGGTATCCCTTCGATAAGCCCAAGATCGATCCAGTAGATCGGATCGCTCGCGCCCAACTCACCGCCCGGCCCGGAAATCCCGGTTGCGGCGAATAGGGCAACCAAAGCGCTTGCAAGAAATGGTGACAGCACGAAGCGAACCTCTTAAGAGCGATTTTCAGCCGGGTGGCTATTCTGCCGCGCGTCTTTGGCACACGAAGCGATCCGGGGAAAGTGCCCCGCTAAGGGTCTTGTCCCCAAGACCAAAGAGATAATCGCACGCACGCCGCGAAATTGCGCAAGCACGCTTTAACCCGCATGGGCGTTCTTGTTGAAGTACATATTGGGATCATGAGGAGAGAGGACCAACATGCGCACCGAGCTCGATAACGCGCTGGACACAATCGTCGCGGCGATGACCGCCGATGGCCAACCCTTTGCCACCGTGCCATTTGAAAGAGGCGGGGTCGAAATGCCCTCGTTTCTTGGCGCTCCGCCGACGCTCGCGCACTATTTTGCGCATTACTGCAACGAACACAAAGATGTTCTCTTCCTGGTGGATGGGGACACACGGCTTACATTTGGCGACGTATACGCCGCCGCCGTGTGCGTCGCGGAAGGCCTGGCGACAAGGCACGGCGTGACCAAAGGTGACCGCGTCGGCATCGCCGCGCGCAATTCGGCCAATTGGATGATCCTTGAGCTTGCCATTCTCATGGCCGGTGGTTGCGCCACCCTGGTCAACGGGTTCTGGTCGGGCGAGGAGCTCGCCTATGGCATCAACCTCGCCGAGTGCAAATTGGTGCTCGCCGATGAAGGCCGCGCTAAACGGTTGAGCGGCGTTGAGCACAGCGCGAAGGTCGTTTTGTTCGATCATGGCGGCGCGCCGTCCGATGGGCTTGCCTCGGTCTGGGCCGTTCCGCCGCAGGACCAACCGTCGGTCGCGCAACGGATGCTGGCGGAGCTTGGCCCGGATGACCTCGCGACGATCCTCTACACCTCGGGGTCCACCGGCAATTCCAAAGGCGCCTATTCCGATCACCGTGGCGTTGTTCACGGCGTGATGAGCTATGTCGCGCAAAGCGCGATGGCCAAGGTCCATCTTGAAAGCCAGGGCGAAGATGTCAGCGCGCAGCCATGCGCGCTGGTCGCGGTCCCGCTGTTTCACGTGACCGGCGAAGTGCCGCTCTTCCTTCAAAGCATCGCGATCGGTCGCAAGCTCGTGCTGATGCCCAAATGGAGCGCGCAAGAGGCCATGCGACTGATGGAACAGGAAAAGGTCACATATTTCGTCGGGGTGCCCTTGATGAGCTATGAGATCGCAAGCCATCCGGACCGGGCAAACTATGATCTGTCGACCTGCAAAAGCTTCGCCGCCGGCGGCGCGCCACGTCCGCCCGAACATGTGACCAAGATCAAGGAGAGCTTTCCCGGCGGTTTCCCACTGCTTGGCTATGGTCTGACCGAAACCAACGCTGTGGGGTGCGGCAATTTCAACGAAAACTACCTCGCCAAGCCCGGTTCAACCGGGACAGCGTCCAAGCCGATCTGCGATCTTGCGATCCTGGACGACGATGGCAAGGCGCTGCCGCAGGGGGAAATTGGCGAAGTCTGCATTCGCACCCTCGCCAACTTCCTGGGCTATTGGAAGAACGAGGAAGCAACCAACGAAGCCTTCACCAAAGATATGTATTTCCGCACCGGTGACCTCGGCTATCTTGATGAGGACGATTATCTCTTCATTGTGGATCGCAAGAAGGATATTATCATTCGCGGCGGCGAAAACATCTCGTGCATCGAGGTGGAAGACGCGATCTACGCCCACCCCGATATCGGCGAATGCTCGGTCTTTGGGTTGCCGGATGAACGCATGGGCGAGGTGCCCGCTGCGGTTATCCTCACCAAAGACGGCCACGACACGGTGACGCCCGCAGCCCTGCGCGCGTTTCTGCTGGAAAGCATCGCGCCCTTCAAGGTTCCGCTCGAAGAGCATATCTTCGTCGTGCATGAAACGCTTCCGCGCCTTGGCACGCAAAAGGTCGACAAGAAGACCCTTCGCGAACAATACACAAAGCAGCTTGCGGCCGCGTGAGCCTGCCTTTGTCGCGGCGGCGGGAGAGATAGCGGGGGCAGGGGCGTGAGCGCGTCAACAGCCACCCGCCGCCTCCCGCGCCAGCGGGCCATTTTTGACCGGCGAACCATCGCAGAGACCATCGTCAAGCTGGTCGAAGCGCATGGCGATGCAGCGCGCCCGTTCATCGTGACGACGCTCAAAAACGCGCTCGATAAGGGTCGCGGTGAGTTGGCGCAGAGGCTTGCTGACAAACCTTCAGCCGGACACGAATTGACCGCCGGGCATGCCTTTTTGACGGATCAGTTGCTGCGCGTGATCTACGACCATGTGACCGCGCATCTCTTTCCCGTCCCCAACCGCACCGCGGGCGAGCGCCTCGCGCTGCTGGCGGTCGGCGGTTATGGACGCGCGGAGATGGCGCCCCACTCGGACATCGACATCGCCTTTATAACGCCGATGCGCCGCGCAGCATGGTGCGAACAGGTGATCGAAGCGACGCTCTATCTGCTTTGGGATCTGGGCCTCACAGTGGGCCATTCGAGCCGCACGGTGGGCGACACGATCCGCATGGCGAAAAACGACCTTACGATCCGCACCGCTTTGCTCGAAGCCCGCCTGGTCTGCGGTGATCAGGCGATCTACGAGGAGGCCCGCGCGCGCTTCTGGCGCGACGTTGTCAAAGGCAGCGAGCGCGACTTTCTCGATCAGAAACTCGCCGAGCGGAGCCAGCGGCATGAGCGGATGGGCGACAGCCGCTATGTGGTTGAGCCGAATGTAAAGGAAGGCAAAGGGGGCTTGCGCGACCTCCAGACGCTCTATTGGATTGGCAAGTATATCCACCGCGCCGAAACCGCCGGGGAGCTTGTCGATGTAGGCTTGCTCACGCGGGCCGAATATCGCGGCTTTCGCCGGGCCGAGGGCTTTCTCCTGGCGGTGCGCTGCCACATGCACGAGCTTGCCGGCCGCGCGGAAGATCGTTTGACCTTCGATCTCCAGCGCCAGATCGCCGAACGCATGAATTTCGCCGACCGGCCGGGCAAGAGCGCGGTCGAGCGCTTCATGCAATATTACTTCCTTCAAGCGAAACGGGTGGGAAGCCTGACCGGGGTCTTTTTCGCGGCGCTCGAAGACGAATTTCGCAAGACCCGTCGGCAGAGTGTGTTTTTCCGCAGCCGCCCAAGCCAGACCGCGCAGATAAAGGGTTTCTTGATCGCCGATGAGACCCTTCGCGCGCCCAGCGATGAGTGGTTCCAGCAAGACCCTGTGCGCCTTGTCGAATTGTTCACTTTGGCCGAAGCGCAGGGCCTCGAAGTGCATCCGCAAACCATGCGGCAGGCGGATCGCGATGCGAAGCTGATCGACAAGGATGTCCGCGACGATCCGCGCGCCAACGCGCTGTTTCTGGATGTCTTGTGCGGCCGAAACGACCCCGAAACCGCCTTGCGCGCGATGAACGAAGCCGGGGTGTTTGGCCGCTTTGTGCCCGATTTCGGACGGGTCAACGCGCAGATGCAGTTCGATATGTACCACCATTACACGGTCGACGAGCATACGATCCGTGCGATCGGCCTCACCAGCCAGATCGAGCGCGGGCTGCTCGAACGCGATCATCCGCGCGCGACAAGGCAGATCCACAAGCTGTCCTCGCGCCGGGCGCTGTATGTGGCGGTGCTGCTGCACGATATCGCTAAAGGGCGCGGGGGCGATCACTCCGTCCTCGGCGCGGGTGTCGCGCAGCGGCTGTGCCCGCGCTTTGGCCTAACGCAGGGCGAGACCGAGCTGGTGGCCTGGCTGGTCCTTGAGCACCTCCTGATGAGCCGCACCGCGCAGAAACGCGACCTCACCGATCCCAAGACGATCGAGGATTTCGTGGCGCAGGTGAAGTCGATCGATCGTTTGCGCCATCTGGCAATCCTAACCGCAGTGGACATTCGCGCGGTGGGCCCCGGCGTCTGGAACAGCTGGAAAGGCCAGCTCCTCGGCGAACTGTACGACGCCGCGCAAGAACGTCTGCGGCTTGGCCATAAGCAACGCGGGCGCAAGCAGCGCGTGGAAGCAAAGCGCGCCGGAACGCGCGGGTTGCTGGGCGACAAGGCCGGGTTGGTCGATACGGTCGGCGCCTTGATGAGCGACGCCTATTGGATCGCCGAGCCCGAGGACATCATCGCGCGCAACTTCCAGCAATACGAAGACGCCGAACGTCTGGATGAACGCCTGTCGATCGAATGCGAGATTGATCCCGAACGCGGTGCAACTGCGGTCACGGTTATCGCGCAGGATCACCCGGGTCTGTTTTATCGCATCGCCGGCGGCATCCATCTCGCCGGCGCAACCATTATCGATGCGCGCATTCACACGGCGAGCAACGGAACCGCCTTTGACAATTTCCTGGTCCAGGACCGTCACCGCCAACCGTTCAGCGAGGCCGAACAGATTGAGCGCCTCAAGAAAGGCATTCGCGACGCGCTGTTGGCCAAGGTGGAGCTGGTCCAAAAGCTGGCCGCGCGGCCGCTGCGCCATGTCCGCTCCAAGACATTCAAGGTGGCGCCCAACGTCACCTTCGACAACCACGCATCAAACCGCTTCACCGTCATTGAGGTAACGGCCCGCGATCGCCCGGCGCTTTTGAACCGGCTCGCTTACGCGCTTTATCAGGCCAACCTGATCGTCCATTCCGCTCACATCACCGCCTATGGCGAAAGCGCGGCGGACACGTTCTATGTAACTGATCTGATTGGCGGGAAAGTGGAAAGCGCGCCGAGGCTTGAAGAAATCAAGGCGGCGCTGTTGTCGGCGGCCAGTGACAAGCGCCAAAGGCAGCTTGAAGCCACGCCTTCATGAGCCGGTAAAGCGGGTGTTAATTGCGTACCAAAATTAGGTTGCAATTGCGTAACCTAACGGTATGCGCGGGGAGACTTACGTCAGGAGAGGACAATATGATAACCCCGAAGCCCGTGCGGCGCGTGTTTGCGCTGCTCTCGTCCACATGCGCTCTGGCCGCTTTCGCCGCTCCCGGCGTGGCGTTGGCTCAGGACCCTGCCACCGGCGATGACACCGAAGAGCAGCGCGAGAGCGCACTCGATTCGATCAACCGTATCATCGTGACCGGCACCAAGACCCAGAACCCCGAAGACGTCCAGGACGTGCCGCTCGCTGTCACCGCTTTCAACGCGGACACGCTCGAAGCGTTCAAGGTGCGAGACATCCAGGGGCTGGGCTTCCAGGCGCCGAACGTCAGCCTTGATCAGATCGGCACCAGCCGCGGCCAGGCCAACTTTTCGATCCGGGGGCTGGGGATCAACTCCTCGATCCCGTCGATTGACCCGACGGTCGGCGTGTTTGTTGATGGGGTTTACCTCGGCATCAACGCGGGTGTTGTGTTCGACATTTTCGACGTCGAGAGCGTGGAGATCCTGCGCGGTCCGCAAGGCGTCCTGTTCGGTCGCAACGTGACGGGCGGCGCTGTCGTTCTCAACACAAGCAACCCGACCAACGAATTGCGCGGCAAGTTCCGCGCGGCGGTTGACGGTCCTATCGATTCCGGGCGCGGCGGCGAGAACTACACGTTCAGCGGCGTCCTTTCGGGCCCGATTGTGGAAGACAAGCTCTTGTTCAAAGTCGCGGCCTATCACAACAACGATCAGGGCTACTTCCGCAATCTCTTCGACGGCGAGGACTTTGGCGCGGCTGAGACCACCATCGTTCGCGGCGCGCTCGAAGCGCGGCTCGGCGATCTGACGCTGACCGGTAAGGTCGACTATTTCGACAGCGAGGGCGACGGTCCGGCGGGTCAGAACCGGGGGCAGTTCTCGCGCGAGAGCTTTGATTTCGCGATCGACAATGTGGGCCTTTACGACACCGAGATTCTGACCACCTCGCTGACGGCAGAGTGGGATATCGGTCCGGGTACGCTGACCAACATCTTTGGCTATCGCGATTACAGCGCGTTGACCGATGCGGATATCGACGCGACCACCGCCTTCCTGTTCCACTCCGCCACGGAAACGGAGCAGGACCAGATCTCAAACGAAATCCGCTACGCCATCTCGACGGACACGTTCGACATTACAATCGGCGGTTTCTACTTCGACCAGTCGCTGGCTTACACCGAATTGCGCGACCTGCCCTTCACCGGGGCGCCGACCTTCTTTGGCGGCGGTCGTCAGGATCACCAGGTGCTCGGCCTGTTTGCCAGCGGTCAGTATTATGTGACCGACGCGCTCTCGATCATCGCCGGTATCCGCTGGAGTGAAGAGACCAAGGATGCGGCGGTGACGTATATCACGCCGCGCGCGCCGTGTTCGGTGGTCGACGGCACCTGCCCGACCGGCACCCAGCCGTTCACACCGGGCTCGGAGACCGACGGTTTCGAGGACGAGGTGACCTTCACCAATGTCTCGCCCAAACTGGGCCTGCAATACGAGTTCGCCTCCAGCCAGATCTATGGTCACTGGACGCGCGGCTTCCGTTCGGGCGGCTACAACTTCCGCATCACCAACATCGCTGGCTTTGAAAGCGCGGTTGCGGCGAATGGCGGCGATCTGTTCTTCAACGAAGAGCAAGTCGACAATTTCGAGATCGGCGGCAAGTTCCAGACCGATGACGGCGTCTTCACGCTGAACGTAGCGGCCTACATCACCAAGATCGAGGACATGCAACGCGAAGTGAACGTGGCGGATCCCGGCGCGGGCGTGGTTCAAAACATCCTCAACACCGCCGATGCAACGATCGCAGGCTTCGAAGCGGAAGCGCGGGTGCGCGCCACTGATAGCCTGATCCTTACGGCCAATATCGGCCTTATCGACGCCGAGTATGACGAGGTTCGCTTCGATATCTCGGGCGACGGTGTGATCGATCAGGCGGATCTTGATCTCGCCCTGCCGCGTGTTCCGGAAGCCACCTTCGGCTTTGGCTTCATTCACGAATGGCTGATCGGCGGCGACAACGAAATCCTGACGCGCGTCAACTATCAGTGGCGCGACGAGTTTGCGTACACCGACGACAACTTTGGTTTCGTTCAGTCGATCTCCAACCTCGAAGCCAACATCACCTGGGTGACGCCGCTCGAAGGCTTCTCGCTTTCGCTTTATGGCCGCAACCTGTTTGATGAAGTGCAAGTGGGTGGCGACACGCAATTGTCGTTCACTCCGGGGCCGCTCTCAAACGGTGTCAACCAACCGTTCGACCCCAATCCGGCAGCGGGAACCTTCTCGCCGCTGGCGCGGGGCCGAAACATTGGCGTCGAAGCCGTATTCGAGTTCTGATCGTTTGATCCAACGCCAGACCAACGGGGCGCTCCGGACATCGGAGTGCCCCTTTTTCTTGGCTAGGCCGCCATCAGCCACAGCGCGATCGCATCGTCATCCAGCGCGACAAAGCTCCACTCATCCGCCGCGTCGGAAATCGGCCACCACAGCCCGTTCAAATGATTGGTGAGCACCGTGAGCGCCGCTGGCGCAAACGCATCCAGGAACTGCCGCGCGCAAAGCCGGGCATTCTTCGCGTCTAGCCAATCGTGGCTGGGATTGGAAAGGTCCCGCTGCACCGCTTCGACCATCGTGCCAAAGGCGGATCGCGGCGCGTCGATATCCGCCTCGGGATCGAGCAGTTCCCAGTTGAAGCCGATGGGTTGGAAACCGTTTCGCACAGCGAAGGCGTCCGCTTTTGCGCTCGCTGTCAGGCCATCGCTTGGCACAGGCCCGACGAAAAGTTCGAACCGCACCCGTTCGCTCAACCTCACGCGCCAGGCACGGCGAAACGCGTCGAGGTCCGCCCGCGACCTTGCGTTCACCCGCGGGCTCCGAATAAGGCCGTGCCCACCCTTATGTGGGTTGCGCCCAATTGCACCGCGGTTGCGTAATCGCCGCTCATACCCATCGAGAGCCCTTCAACGCCGTTGTCCTGCGCAAGCTTGGCAAGCAGCGCAAAAAACGGCGCGGGCTCGACCCCGGCAGGCGGCAGGCACATCAGGCCCGCCACCGGTACATCCGCGTCGCGCACCTTAGCAAGAAAGGCGGGCACTTCGCCAATCGGGCAGCCACCCTTTTGCGCCTCATCGCCAATATTGACCTGCACGAAACACGGGACCTGTTTGTCCAGCTTGTCCATCGCCTTGGCGAGCGCTTTCAAGAGGCTCTGGCGATCAAGCGCATGGATGCAATCGAACAGCGCGACGGCGTCCTCGGCCTTGTTGGATTGCAGCTGGCCAATGCCGTGCAGCTCGGTATCCGGATAGCGCTCGAGCAATTCGGGCCATTTGCCTTGCGCTTCCTGCACCCGGTTTTCGCCAAAGACGCGATGGCCGATATCGAGCATCGGCTGGATCGTGTCGGCCGCGTGCGTCTTGCTTACGGCGATGAGCGTGATGTCCTCGCGCTCGCGCCGCGCGGGTTTGAGCATGCGGGCGATGGTGTCTTCAACAGCGGCAAGACGACTGGCTGCGCTTTCCATAAGGGCGCGCTATAGCGGGGATGTGGCTCAAGACCAGACCCTGCCAACGCTTTGGCTCCTTTCCGATGCTCGCAACGACGCCGGGCTTGAGAAAGCGCTTGCGCGGATGCCTCGGGCCAGCGGCTTTATCTATCGACACTATCACCTGCCCGACCCCGATCGATACCGCCGGTTCTGGGCGCTGCGCCGCATCGCCAGAGCGCGTGGCCACCGCGTTATCCTCGCCGACAGCGCGATCACGGCGCTCGAATGGGGTGCGGATGGAATGTACGGCGCCCCGCTATCCCTTTGGCCCCGACGCGCTGGCCTGCTTCGACTCGCCACGGCGCACAATCCGCGCGAGATCGCGCTCGCGCAGCGCAAAGGCGCGCACGCCGTGCTGCTCTCACCTGTCTTTGCCACGCGGTCGCACCCGGGCGGCGCGGTTCTTGGCCCTGTACGCTTTCGCCATCTTGCCCAGCTCGCGAGCGTACCGGTGATCGCGCTGGGCGGCTTAACGAAGGCCAAGGCGGCGCGGCTCGATTGGCCGCGCTGGGCGGCCATCGATGGGTTGAGCTAAGGTTCCATTCGCCGCACATCGCTTGACCGGCTGCCTCTGAGGATTCATGATGTGTTCTCATCAGGAGCGCCGTGTCAAAGCGGCGCTCCCTTGGAGGAGCATCCTATGGCGACCCGCGCTGTGACAACCCGCACAGGCAATTCCCGCAAGTCCACCGCCGACTGGCGCGCTGGCCTTCGCCGTTCGATCCGCCGCGCCGCGCAGATGACGGGCGCGGGGCTTTTGCTGTTGGCGCTGTTCTTCTTCGCGCTGGCGCTGGTGAGCTACACCCACACCGATGCCAGCCTTTCGACAAGCGCAAGCGGAGACCAGATCAGCAATTGGATGGGAGCCGCCGGCGCCTGGGTCGCCGATGCCGCGTTGCTTACCTTTGGCGTGCCCGCGATCCTGTTCCTGCCGCTGCTATACGTCTCCGCGCGCAAATTGTGGCGCAATGTCGAGCGTGAGGACAACGCCGAAGCCGCGCCCGATACCACCCGGTGGTGGCGACCCTTGGCGATGGTCCTGGGAGCCATGGTGTTGCTGTGCACCGTCCTTGCGCTGACCATTCCCGCGCCCGGCAGCGCTTTGCCCGCGCAGTTTGGCGGTTTGTCGGGACTCTTGGGAGCCGGCGCGATTGAGGCTCTGGCGGTCCGCTTGGCGGGCGAGGCTGCGGGATGGGTCATCCTGGGAACCGCCGTGGTTTGTCTGGCGGGCGCCGTGGGATTGCTCACACGCGTTTTTGCGATCGATTGGCGCGCGCTCTTGACCTTGCCCGAATTTGCGCGACGCGGCGCAGGGCTGACGGGCGGTTTTCTGGCGCGCTTGCCCGGTCTTGGATCGCGCAGGGATCGCGCAGCGGCACCGGTTGAGCGAGAAGCGGCTCAAACTCCCCTCAACACTCTGCCCGAAGCCGAGACCAGGCGCGCGCCTGTCGATGAAGCGAAGCCGCGCCGCGCGCCGGAGATCACCGACCCCAGCGCGCCTCCCCGGCGCGCGCGCACAGCCAAATCCAACCAGCGCGACATGTTCGCAACCTTCGATTTGCCAAGCCTTGATTTGCTGGCCGAACCCCCTGAGGAGGCCGCGCCGGCGCTCGACAAAATGGCGCTTGAGCGCAACGCGAGGCTGCTCGAAAACGTGCTCGATGATTTTAACGTCAAAGGCGAAATCACCGCGGTGCGCACCGGTCCGGTTGTCACCATGTACGAACTGGAACCTGCGCCGGGCATCAAAGCCAGCCGGGTGGTGGGCCTTGCTGAAGACATCGCCCGCAATATGAGCGCAATCAGCGCGCGCGTCTCGACCATTCCGGGCAAGACGGTCATTGGCATTGAGCTGCCCAATTCGGACCGTCAGATGGTGATGCTCAAGGAGCTCGCCGCGAGCGCCGACTTTGCCGAACATCGCGGCAATTTGCCGATCATCCTGGGCAAGGACATTGCGGGGGAACCGATCATCGCGGACCTGGCTGCCATGCCGCACTTGCTGGTCGCGGGGACGACGGGTTCGGGCAAGTCGGTTGGGCTCAACTGCGTCCTGTTGAGCCTGCTCTACACCTTCACGCCGCAGGAATGCCGCCTGATCCTGATCGATCCCAAAGTCCTTGAGCTGAAGTCCTACGACGACATCCCGCACCTTCTCTCCCCGGTGGTGACCGAGCCGCATAAAAGCGTGCGCGCCTTGAAATGGGCGGTCGAGGAGATGGAAAAGCGCTACCGGATGATGTCCTCGGTCAACTCGCGCAACATCAACTCGTTCAACGACAAGGTTCGCGCGGCGGCGGCCAAGGGCAAGCCGCTGGGCCGCCGGGTGCAGACCGGATTCGACCCGGAAACCGGCGAGCAGCTCTACGAAGAAGAACAGCTCGACTATGAACCGCTGCCGCTGATCGTTCTGATCGTGGATGAACTCGCCGATCTCATGGTGACGGTGGGCAAAGAGATCGAAGTCCTCATCCAGCGCCTTAGCCAAAAGAGCCGCGCCGCGGGCATTCACCTGATCATGGCCACCCAGCGTCCCTCGGTCGACGTGATCACCGGCGTGATCAAGGCGAACCTGCCCACACGCATCAGTTTTAAGGTGACGAGCCGCATCGACAGCCGCACAATTCTGGGCGAGCAGGGCGCGGAACAGCTGCTGGGTAAGGGCGATATGCTGTACAAGCCCAACACCGGGGCCACAGTGCGCGTCCACGGCCCGTTCGTCTCGGACGAGGAGGTCGAAGCGGTGGCCGATTTCTGGCGCGCGCAGGGTGAGCCGGAATATGTCGACGCGGTCACCGAAGAGCCCGAAGAGGGCGGTCTTACCTTCGAGGACGACCTCACCGCGTCCGACAACCCCGAAGAGCGCAAATACCGCCAGGCCTGCCAGATCGTGATCGAGAACCAGAAGGCGAGCGGTTCGTGGCTACAGCGGCAAATGGGCGTGGGCTACAACACCGCTGCCAAGTGGATCGAGCGCATGGAGAGCGAAGGTCTGGTGGGCCCTGCCAACCATGTCGGCCGTCGCGAGATCTTCCGCGATCGCGACGGCAACCCGATCTGAAACGTAACGCGGAAGGCCAGCGCACGGCGATAAATGGTGCACAGGCGCAACGACTTGAAACTGTAATCGATCGTCGCAAAGCCGTCATTTCATAGTCGCAGCGTCGTCACCAAGGGGTGCCACGGGGAAGACCTCTCTCCACCACCAAGGACCCCCTTATGCTCCGTCCCCTCTCATTGGCGCGCGCCAGTTCGGTTTGCGCTCTCGCCGCCGCGCTCGCGTCCGCCCCGCAAGCCGCTTTCGCCCAGCTTTCCGAAGCCTCGGGGGAAGAAGACGCCACCGGCCCCGTCATCATCGTCACCGCCCAAAAGCGCGAAGAAGCCATCACCGACGTCCCCGCCACGGTGAGCGCGCTTTCCGGAGAAAACCTCCAAGCGATCGGGATCGATGAATTCGACGAGGTCGCCGCCTACATTCCTGGCCTGATTGTCCAAGAGCAAAGCCCCAACAATCCCGGCTTTGTCATTCGTGGGATCACGTCGGATTCGGGCAGCGCGCAGATCGCGCCGCGCGTCACTATCTATTACAACGGCGTCGACGTCTCGCGTTCGCGCGGGTCCTATTTCGATCTGTTCGACATTGAGCGGATCGAAGTCGTTAAAGGCCCGCAAGCCACCTTGTTCGGCACCGCCTCGACAATCGGCGCGATCTCGGTCGTGACAGCCACGCCAAAGCCCGGCTTCGAGGCGCAAGGCAGCGTCAGCTATGGCAATCTTGATGCCTTCGAATTCGATGGCATGATCAATGTCGGCAATGATGTAATTGCGGCGCGCCTGGCTGGAACGTATAAGCGCCGCGACGGCTATGTTGAGAACATCGCCGGACGGCCCGGCACCGCTTCGGAAGGCGTTGTCGGGATCGACCAGGCCGATCTCAACGGTGTTGACCAGTTTGGCCTGCGCGGCAGCCTGCGCTTTACCCCGACACCTGATCTGACGATCGATCTGGTGGCCACCTATGAAGAACAAAGCAACCCCGGCACCGCTTTTGTCTCAGGCACGATCCCGGCCACTGGCGGCGACACCAGCCCCTTCACCGCATCGGAACTGGGCGGCTCACCCTTCAGCGAGAGCGTCCTTGGCCTTGATGAACTCGGCCTTGAGCGTTCAGTGTTCGATATCTCGGGCACAATCGAATACAGTTTCGGCGACAATTGGACGCTGACCTCGATCACGGGTTACCGCGAATTTGACAGCCTCGAAGTGTTCGACGCGGACGGCAGCGCGCTGTTCTTCCTCGAATTTGCCGAAGAGGCTCTGGGCGACCAGTCCAGCCACGAAACCCGCATCTCCTACGACAGCGACATGTTCCGCGGGTTCTTTGGCGTGAACTACTTCCAGGAAGACGGCACGCAAGGCGTCCCCCTTTCGACCGACGAAGGCACGTATCTGGCGTGTATCGACGCGGGCACCGCCGCGATTGTCGGCGGCGTGGTGGGCGTGCCAGCCAATGAGGTGTGCTCTGGCCCCAACGCGCTCATCGCAGCCCCGCAGGCCAGCGCGATCCTTACCCAAGGAGCGGCCAGCGTAGTTCCTTATGAAAGCGTCTTCATCAATGGCGGCGACAATGCGTCCTTCTCGGTG
>CALCCG010000087.1 GCA_937899785.1 uncultured Erythrobacter sp.
CGGCTCCTGTTTCCGCAGATCATTATAATGTTACCACAAATTCTGAGAGCCAATTGACAACCTCATCCCAGACCGCCCCTCTAATCCCCCGCGATGCGCTGTTCGGTAATCCCACACGCGCGCAAGGCCGGCTGAGCCCGGATGGGAAATGGCTCAGTTGGCTCGCCCCGGTTGATGGCGTGCTCAATATCTGGGTTGCGCCGCGCGACGATCTGAACGCAGCCAAGGCGATGACCGCAGCGACCGATCGCCCGATCCGCAGCCACTTCTGGTCACCCGACAGCAAAAGCGTTGGCTACATCCAGGATAAGGGCGGGGATGAGAACTTCCTGCTTTACAAGGTCGACGTTGCAACCGGCGAGGAAATCACGCTCACCCCGTTTGAGAACACGCGTGTGCAGATTGTCGCTTCGTCTGAGACCATCAAGGACAAGCTTCTGATCGGCCTGAACAACCGAAACCCGCAATTCCACGATGTCCATAAGCTCGACATTAACACGGGCGAGTTGGAGCTGGTTTATGAGAATGACGGTTTTGCCGGGTTCATGGCCGATGACAGCCTGACCTTGCGCATGGCGTTTCGCCAGAACGAGAGCGGGGGCACGGACTATTTCAACTTTGCCGATGGCGCGGTCGAAGAGAGCCCGTTCGAAAGCACGGCGATGGAAGATTCGCTGACGACTTCTCCGGCCGGTTACACCACCGATGGTTCGCTTCTTTACTGGCTCGACAGCCGGGGTCGCGCCACCGCCGCTCTGTTTGCGCAGGACACCGCAACCGGCGAAAAGCCCTTGATCGCCGAGGATGACAAGGCCGATCTGGGCGGCACAATCCGCGACACCAAAACCGGTGTGGTGCAGGCCTATTCGGTCAACTACCTCAAAAATGAATGGAACGCGCTGGATCCGGAACTGGGCGCCGCGCTCGATTGGCTCGATGGTAAGCTGGATGGCGAGTTCGGCATTTCCAGCCGCACCGACGACGACCAGACCTGGATTGTTTGGAACGATCCGCTCACCGCGCCCTCGCAAAGCTTCATCTACGACCGTGCGGCTGAGACGCTGACCCCGTTCTACGTCACCCGGCCCGAGCTTGAAGGAATGCCGCTGCAAACCATGCATCCGGTGGAGATCACAAGCCGCGACGGGCTTACTCTGCCATCCTATCTGACGCTTCCGCCCGGCAGCGACAGCGACGGCAATGGCCGCCCCGAGGCTGCTGTCCCGATGATCCTGCTGGTCCATGGCGGCCCCTGGGCGCGCGATGATTACGGCTTTTCCTCTTTCACCCAATGGCTTGCCAATCGCGGCTACGCGGTGCTGCAGGTCAACTTCCGGGGGTCGACCGGGTTCGGGAAGAACTTCCTGAACGCGGGCAACCTCGAATGGGGCCTAAAAATGCACGATGATCTGATCGATGCGACCGACTGGGCCATTTCCGAAGGCATTACCGGCGCCGACCAGGTGGCGATCATGGGCGGCTCGTACGGCGGCGACGCGACACTTGCGGGCCTGACCTTCACGCCCGAGAAGTTCGCGTGCGGGGTCGACATCGTTGGCCCTTCAAACCTGGAGACGCTGCTCGAGACAATCCCACCTTATTGGGCGCCGCTGGTGAAGCTGTTCCATGAGCGCATGGGCGATCCGGGCACCGAAGAAGGCCTCGCTTTGCTCAAAGCGGCCAGCCCGCTCTACAAAGCGAACGACATCACCAAGCCGCTGCTGATCTTGCAGGGCGCGAACGATCCGCGCGTCAAACAGGCGGAAAGTGACCAGATCGTGGGCGCGATGAAAGACGCGGGTATTCCAGTCACTTATGTGCTATATCCTGACGAAGGACACGGCTTTGCCCGGCCCGTGAACAACATCTCCTTTGCCGCAGTGGCCGAGAATTTCCTCGCCTCGTGTCTGGGTGGCCGCAGCGAGCCGATTGGCGGAACCATCGCGGCCAGCACCGCGCAAATCCTCGAAGGCGCGCAACATGTGGTCGGACTGGAAGACGCTCTGAAAGATAACGCGCAAGGGGAATGACAAGTCGCTGACCCTCTCCTATTAGGTATCGCAACAGCAACCTAATAGGAGAGGGATCAGCATGAGTGAGGCACCCAAGCGCTCTATTTTCATCACCGGCGGCGGATCGGGTATCGGGCGTGAAGTGGCGCTCTACTTTGGCGCGCGCGGGTGGTTCATCGGCATCGCCGATATCAACGAACAGGGCATGGAGGACACGCTTGGTCTGATCGAGGGTGGCTTCAAATACGCGCACAAGCTTGATGTGCGCGACCGCGCGGCGTGGGATGTTGCGCTAGAGGCGTTTTCGACCGCGGCGGGCGGCCGGATCGATGTCATGGTCAACAACGCCGGGATCGGCACGGGGGGCGCTCTGGTGGATCTCGACGTTGAAGAGATTGACCGCTGTCTTGATATCAACCTCCGCGGTGTTCTTTATGGCGCGCAGGCCGTCTATCCGCATCTCAAGAAAACCGCCCCTGGCTCCGCTCTGGTCAATATTGCCAGCGCAGCGGGGATTACCGGCGGCACGGGGATGAGCGTCTATTCCGCGACCAAGTTCGGCGTGCGCGGCATCGCGGAAAGCCTCGCTGCGGAATGGGCACCTGACGGGATCAAGGCGTGTTCCGTCTGCCCCAGCTTTATCGATACCCCGCTGCTCGACGGCACGGGCAACCGAAACTCAAACGAACCCGTGCGCGACCGCGTCAAACAAGCGGGTCTTGAAATCACGCCGGTTGTCGAAGTCGCCGAGACGATTTGGGAAGCGGTGCACGGCGATGGCCTGCACTACCTTGTTGGCAAGACCGCAAAGCAATTGAACTTTGCCAAGCGCTGGATGCCCGGACGGATCCGCAAGCAGAACCGCG
>CALCCG010000088.1 GCA_937899785.1 uncultured Erythrobacter sp.
ATCACTCTCAGTCCAAAATAAGAACCCCCAACACGCTTCTGTCCAACCAGCATAGAAAAGGTATCTAGGTCGCTCGAATAACATGTGCTGAAGTTAACAAATTAGCGTGGCTTCTCACGATGATTCAATAGAGACATCTCACTTCATTCATAACGTGGAGGCATTTGGTGCACTGAGTATTGTGAACTGTGAGGGGACCATCACCCGGTCAGAACGGCGCGTGCGGAGCCGTTAAGAACGCGGTCAGTGTGACCGTCGCCTCGCGCGCGGCTTGATCGATGTTAGGGGCCACTCCCCGCTCAATCTGGCGCGCATGATCCGCCAGCAAGGTTGCTGCGACGCTGTTGAGCTGGCGCAGGCGAGCCTTTCTGATGTCGACTGGCAAATTGGCAAGGAGATGCTCAATCCGCTCGGTGAGGATCGCGATACTCTTGGGCCTATGATCGCCCACCAGCTCTTCGAGATCAAACCGAGGATCGGTCGTAAGCTGGTTGAGAATGAGCGCGTAACGGCGGCCGCTCTTCGTGCTACACGCGTCTATCAAGGGGCGAATGATCACGTCGATGAGCCTTGGCAAATCTTCGCCTGCGCCCGTCTGGTCGAGCGCGGACAATTGCTCCATTCGGACCGCGTCGAGCGCTTCCAGCCGGCTTTCAAACACCGCCCGGATGAGATTCTCCATACTGCCGAAGTGGTAGCGTACAGCGCTGTTGTTGCGGGCGTTCGCTTCCTTCGTGATCTCCACCGCAGTAACCCCGCCGAATCCACGGGCCGCAAGCAATCGTTCTGCAGCTTCGATAAGCGCGCTTCGTGTGTCGCTGCGATTGGGGCGGTCCATAGGAGCTTTCATCAGAAGAGAATTGTGGGCCGGATGCGCATTCGAGAGGCGGATAGCACGTCGTCTCGTTCGGCCCAAAAATCGTGTTGACCGCTTCGCCTCGAAAATTTAAGAACTTTTCTTAAATTGAGAGGTGAGGAATGAAGCGGATCTTTGCTGTTGGGCTTGTCGTCCTCCTATTGGTGGGTGCCTTCGGGTATCTTAACCGTAAGGCGATCATACTGTCGCTCGTTACCAACGCCGAACGGATGGTCGTTGAGACGAACAGGCCTGTAGCGTGGGACCAAGGACCGAAAGAGCCCAAGACTGCGGTCCCCGGCGCTCCTCCAAACATCATCGTAATTCTGGCTGACGATCTGGGAATCAACGACATATCGACCTTTGGCGGCGGAGTGGCCAACGGGAGGGTCCCCACCCCGAATATCGACCGTTTGGCCGCCGATGGGGCCATTTTCGCCAACTCTTACTCGGGCACCGGCACCTGCGCGCCGTCGCGCGCCATGCTTATGACCGGCCGATACCCAAGCCGAACAGGCTTTGAATTCACCCCAATGCCGCCTGGTATGGGCCGGATCATCTCGATGTTCTCAGAGGACTATCTCGAAGAAGCGGGTCTGCCACAGATGGTCTATAACGCCGGAGGCGACACAAACAGACCGCACTACATCGACATGGGCCTCCCTCCTGAGGAGGTGACCATCGCGGAAATCCTAAAGGCGTCCGGTTATCAGACCGTCCATATCGGTAAGTGGCATCTGGGTCGAAACGGGCCCTTCCGGGCTGTGCGCCAGGGCTTTGATGAAAGCCTTTTGATGGCCAATGGCCTGTACCTACCTGAGGATCATCCCGACGCAGTGAACGCCAAGCTTGAATTCGACCCGATTGATCGATTCCTGTGGGCTCGGATGCAATTTGCCGCCGACTTCGACAACGCTTCCGAACCTCTTGGCGAGGAGTACTTCGAGCCGGCGCGCTACCTCACCGATTACTGGACAGACGAGAGCCTCAAAGTGATTGAGGCGAACAGAAACCGCCCCTTCTTTCTCTATCTGGCGCATTGGGGAATCCACACGCCCTTACAGGCAACCAGAGAGGATTATGAAGCGGTTGGTGACATCAGACCGCACCGCCTGCGGGTGTACGCCGCTATGGTCCGCGCGCTTGACCGAAGCGTGGGCCGGATCATGGACAAGCTTGAGGAAGAGGGTCTGGCGGACAACACCATTGTCGTCTTCTCCAGCGACAACGGCGGGGCAGGCTATATCGGCATACCGGAGGTGAACACGCCGTATCGTGGTTGGAAGATCACTCTGTTCGAAGGCGGGATACGCGTACCCCTATTCGTGAAATGGCCTGCACGAATTCCGGCCGGGACAGTCATTGAAGAACCGGTTGCGCACATCGACGTTTTGCCGACACTGACAGCCGCAGCCAACGCCACCTTGCCGCAGGATCGTGTGATAGACGGACAAGACCTCATGGCGCTCGCTGAAGGAGAGACGACCTCCCTCGAGCGAGCGGACGACGCGCTCTATTGGTCGAGCGGCTTCTACAAAGTAGTGCGTGCGGGCGACTGGAAGCTCCACGTCAACGAACGTCAGCAAAGAGCGTGGCTTTTCGACCTCGTGAACGACCCGACCGAGCAAACCAATCTGGCGGAAACACGGCCCGAAAAGCGCGTCGAGCTAGAGGCGCTGATCGCGGCGCATTGGGCGCAGGCCCGCGCCCCGCTGTACCCGCATTCTGTCGAAACCTCGATTTGCATTGACAGCACAATGGCGCAGCCAAGTTGCGAGCGAGGCGACTACGTAATCTGGCCGAACTGACACGGCCGCCAACTCGATCCTTTTGAATCTTCTTGGGAGCTCTGTCCGTGAGTGCACAGAAATTCTTCATCCATGGCGTTCCGGATTGTCCGAAGATCTGGGATCCGCTGATCCGTGAACTCGACTTGACCGAGGCGGATTACACAGCGCCTGCGCTACCAGGATTTTTGGCGGCGCCTCCGTCCGGCTTTGTGCGCGACAAGGATGCCTACGCGCGGTTTCTTATCGAAAATGTTGAATCGGTCTTCGAGGCGAAGGGCCCGGTCGACTTGGTCGGACACGACTGGGGGGCGCTGCTGGCTCTCCGAATTGCCGGATTGCGGCCAGAACTCATCCGGACGTGGGCGGTCGCAAACGGGGCGTATCGGGAAGGTTCGCAAGGCCACCAAGCCGCGCGGCTGTGGGGACGTAAGGGGGTCGGCGACCTGGTCATGAGGCTGACTCCGGCGCGGCGTCTTCACAAGGCGTTAGTGTGCGCGGATATGCCAGAGGACATGGTCGAGATCGCGGTTGACCTTTGGAAGCGCGGCCACATCAAAAAGAGCATTCTGGGTCTCTACCAGTCGGCCAAGGGTCTGACTTGGAGCGGTCCTTGGGTGGAAACGCTGGCCCGCTTACCGAAGCGCGGATTGGTATTGTGGGGCGTGAACGATCCTTTTGGCCCGGTGGAGCTAGGGCAGGCCTGGGCCGAGGAATTTGGCTTTCCCTTTGCGGCTATCGACCAGGCGGGGCATTGGGCAATCGCGGAACAGCCCGCTGCGTTTGCAGACCATCTGCTCGATCTTTGGAACGCCGCCGACGCCGAGCTGAACGCCGCATCAACCTGACACGCTGGTTATAGAGATGGAGAACCCTTACACCTTTACGCTTGCTACCGGTGGCGGAGCACCTCCAAGTTGATGCGCCCAATCTGGTCAAGGCGCCCTTAGGACGACAATCACATGAAAGGTCTGGGAACAGCACCATTGCAACCCCACGCCTCAGACCATTTATCAGAACAAGATAGGCAAACCCGCCCCTTCAAGCCCTAGCTCAAACTTCAACACCGAGTTCGCCGACCGCTTCTTCGATGGCTTCGATGGTCGCTTCGAACCCGTCGAAGTTTTGTGGCCGTGAAAGGTCAAACACGGGGACGTTTTGCAAAATCGTTGCGATCAAATTGAAGGCCGTTGTTTCAAGACCCAAGGCCGGAACGAGAGCCGGTCGGTAAATGTTCTCGCGCAAGACGAGCATAGCCTCGGGAATGGCGAGCCTACGGCATTGGACACCCTCGTAGGCTTCGTCAAAGCGCAAACGGAACACCGCGCTCAGCGCAGCGCTCTCAACAACGCGGTCGGCGGAAAAGGGAACGTGAAATTTCTCAAGATCCTGATGCAGTCGACTAAGACCAGCGGTCTCAATCGCGAGGTGATCCGCGGCGTCCTGCCACAGCTTGATGCGCGGGAAGGACGGAGTGATGCGAACAGCGCCGCCCTCGATAGTGTCGAACACAACGACATCGTCACTCATAAAGCCAAAACCGCGACCAACCAGGGCTGTTGTTAAGGTCGACTTGCCAACCCCGCTGGGCCCCGTGATGGCGAGGCCGCGCCCGTTTTGCGTGACCATTCCGCAATGGAAAGGGATACGGCCGGACTGAAACACCCACGCTCCGAAGGCCGAACCAGTTACAAAGAGCCGCGCTTCGCGTACGCGCTTCCCATCGAGCAGGTCGACTTCAATCCGCTCGGAATTTGGAACGCGGATGCGAACCGTATCAGCGACCTCGAAGTCCACAACGCCATCGCGCACCCGAAAGCCACCAGCGTTGCGTTCTTCGAGTGGGACGCCGGGAAGGGAACGCAGCACAATTCTCAAATCCGGCTGAACACCAGAGCCGATTTCGCCGGGAGAAACCGACTGAAACTCGGGAAGCGGCACCTCGGATTCAACGAGCTGGCCGTACGCGCGGAAATAGTGCATTTCGTGCCAATACCTAGAGCGCGGCGTTTGCTGACGACGTATCAGGGCACCGTGTTGCGAATCGAGAACAAGTGCCTTAATCCACCGGCACCATAGAGACATAAAGGACAGAAACAGTGTTGGTGAAGCGAAATCCGCGCTTGCTCGCCAGCGCGCTCCCGGACGGCAACACCGCGCTTCTTGTGGTTGAGACCGGTCGCTATGTCACTTTCGATGGAACAGCAACGGCGATTTGGGAGCGGATCGAAGATCCTATTGCTTTTGCCGATCTGATCGATTCTTTGCTTGCCGAATACGACGTGACACAGGCTGTCTTGGAAAAGGATGTGACCGACGCCTTGCATAAGCTGGCCGAAATGCAGGTGGTTACGCTGGCGGACTGAGTTTGGCCTGGTCGCTAAACATCTTGGCCAAACTCGCCGGGGATTACGCCCTCTGAAAATGGCACACCGACACTAAATCCTTATGAGCGGCATCGGTCTTATCTTCCATCGCGACGCAAAGCCGGTTGAGCGCGATGATCTTGAACGGATGTCGCGCTCGCTCGCCCTTTATGGGCCTGAAAAGAGGCAGATTAAGGCGGATGGAGAGGTTGGATTTGCCTACACGCATTTCACCAACACTCCTGAAGCCAAACTCGCCGAACAACCGCTTGTCTCTCGCCGCGGACAGCAAACGATGGTGTTTGATGGCCGTATCGATAACCGGGACGCTCTCGCCAGAGCTCTTGGGCTTAGCGCCTCCGACCTCGCGAGGTTGAGCGATGCGGCCTTGGCTATGGCGGGCTGGGAGAGGTGGGGCGTTGATGGCCTCAACCATTGGGTCGGAGAGTTTGCGGCTATCGTGTGGGATCGCGAAGCCCGCACGGCCACAATGCTACGCGATCAGTTTGGCCGGCGCCCCCTCCACTACCATTTGACGGACAAGCGTCTCGTTGTGGCCTCAATGCCCAAAGGCATTCACGCTCTTGGCGACATACCCCGCGAGCTTGATCGCGCACGCTTGACCGATGCGCTGACCCAGTTCGATTTCGATCTAACGCGCAGCTACTTTCGGCATATCAACCTCGTCGCGCCCGCCACGGCAACGCGCATCTCCCCAGACCGCGAACAACACACCAGATATTATTCGCTCAAGGATCATATCGAACCGGTACGATACCAAAGGGATCAGGACTATGTTGACGCCGCACAGGAGCTGTTCGACACGGCCTTGAAAGCGTGCCTGCGCTCCCCTGGAAAAGTCGGATCGCACCTGAGCGCGGGAATGGATTCCTCTTTCGTCTCGGCCAAGGCGGCATTGGAATTGGCAAAGTCGGGAGAGCGCCTCTCTACGTACACATGGGTTCCAATGGAGGGCTTTGCAAAGACGCCCCCACCGGGCTGTGTGCAAGACGAATCCCCCGCCGCTTACGCGATGGCGGGCATGCATCCGAACATCGACATCAACCTGGTCGGAAGAGACGGACCGAGCGTTTACCGCTGGAAGAAGGAATACTGGCTCGCGGCTGAAAGCGTTTCGCGCAACGAACTCAATCTTACGCTTGGGATGGAATCCGCGCGCATTGCCCGCAAGGACGGTGTCAAAGTCATGTTGTGCGGCACGGTTGGCAACATCTCGCTGTCTTACGCAGGCGACGGCCTTGTCTATGAATTGTTTCGGAGGGGCCAATGGCGCACTCTTCTGCGTGAAGTCAACGCGCACAAGAACTCAGCGCATCAATGGCGCAACCTGTTGAAAGACGTTCTGCCCGCGACCGTGGTACAAGCTGTGCGCCAAGCGAGAGGAACGGACAACCCTCTTGAGGCCTTCATCTTGCGGCGCAGTGTTGCCACACCCGAGGCCACACGAGCGCGTAACATTTCAGAGCGGGCAAAGGCGCTTGGGTTTTCGTTTATCTTCCGCGCAGAGAAAGACGCCAACAAACAATGGATCACGTTCCTTGAGAACTACAATGGGCCGGCTGAAGCGAACAGTTTAGCCGCGATGCCCGCTTTGTTTGGCCAGGAATTGCGTGACCCGATGTTTGACCGCCGGATATTGGAGTGGCGCTTTGGTGTTCCCCTGACACAGTTTCGCCGCGATGGCCGAGGCCGCTTTTTGATGCGCCGCCTAATGGAGGGCAACGTTCCAGACATGATAGTCGAGCAACGGCTGGGCCGCGGCTTGCAGTCAGCCGACTGGCACGCCCGCCTGGCCGCCGATCTTCCCAGAATGAGACGCGATCTATACGCCTCTTCGAACTCGGAGAACCTTGAGGGGATTGTCGACCACTCCAAGATTTCGGCGTTGATTGATAAATTTGAAGAGACACAAGACCCGAAAACCTCTGACGATCTCGTCGATCTCTCAGTGTCCTTGCCTATTGCGCTTAGCGTAATGGCTTGGGTGAACGAAGTGGAAGGCAGCAACCGGCCCCAATGAGCGCGCAGCAATAGGAACGAAGGGCTGCCATGGTCCCGGTGCCCAAGAGCGAGCGCATCCTTAGAAGACCGCGTAAAGGTGGGAAGCCTTATCTTGCGTACACTGGTGCAGAACGGTTACAGGCCCGAGCGGCAATGTTAGTGTTTGTTCGCAACCGCAATATTGCGTTGCATCCAACGGCGCAAAAGGTTAGAGGGCGGTTAATCGCCGAGAGTTCGAGTGACGGAGTTGGTTGGAATGGACATGAGCGACAAAAAAGCTTGGAAGTCTCCTGAGATCACGGAATTCAGCGTCGCGGACGTAACTGAGGGCACCGGGGGTTCTTCTCCCGAAGGCTTCTTTAATACCGCAGAGGATCCATCAGGCTCTTAAGCCTTGGTCGCCGATATCTGGTTTCACGGATCTCCGTTTGAGGTCTCCTTGCTATTTTTTGACTAGCGCTTTCCGGCCATAATTGGCCGGATCTCTGTTTTTCCGATACTGAGCTGCGTGTGTCGCCATGATCCTCGACGACATTAGACGAAGCTCTCTTTCCAAGCCTGACCAAATTGCTCTTGCGTTTCATGCGGACACCGCATCTCTCGCGCAATCGATAACATGGAAGGCCCTTTGGGAGCGTCTGTCGCAGCTAGCCGGTGCGCTGTTGCACGAATTTTCCGCTGGCGACCGCCTTCTGCTCGTCTTCCCGCAAGGCCTTGAGTTTCATTTGTGTCAGCTCGCGTGCAATTACGCAGGGGTTATCCCTATCCCTGTTCCTCAGCCCAAAGGCCCCAGTGGACAAGAGCGACTGGAAAGCATCCTCGCCGATTCCGATTGTTCCGGGGTCTTGACGCTGGAGAATTCCCTTGGTGACCTTGGGGCGATCGCAGGAGGCGCACTTCGCCTGGCCACCTTTGAACAGCTTTTGGCGCGCGCAGTCGACCCTCTCGTCCAACCGTTTCCAGCCTCTGGCAACGACATCGCCTTCATCCAGTACACCTCGGGCTCGGTTGGAACGCCAAAAGGCGTGGTTGTTTCGCATGCAAACCTTAACGCCAATGTGCGGATGATGAGCGCTGACCGATCCGATCAGATGCGTGTGTTCTTGAGTTGGGTCCCGCACTTTCACGACATGGGCCTGATCGGCAATTTTTACCTCGCGATGCACACCGGCGCTGCACTTCATCTTGCAAGCGCGAACACCTTTGTGCGGCGGCCGCTCAGCTGGCTCCGACTTATCTCGATGACCGGCGCGACCTTCACCACCATCCCTCACTTCGCGCTCGCGCTTTGCACCCGCTCTGCACACACCTTAAGCCCGGCGGAAATCGACCTTTCCACTATACGCCTCATCGTCAATTCGTCAGAGCCTGTGGACTGGCAGGGTCTTAACGAATTCGAACGCGCTTTTGCGCCCTTTGGCCTCCAACCTGGCGTGGTGGTGCCCCATTACGGGTTGGCCGAATGCACGGTGATGGTCAGCTACCCAACGCGTGAACGCCGGCGCTATCTGGACGTTTCACGCGACGACTTTGCCCGTGGTCAAATCGTGCCATGCGATGACGAAAGCCTAGCGCATAGGATCATCAACAACGGCCGGGGTCGGCATGATTGCGAGATCGCCATCGTTGAGCGAGAGACCGGGCAACGCTGTGCCCCCGACCGGATTGGCGAAATCTGGGTGGCTGGCTCGCACGTTGCCCAGGGCTATTGGGATGGACCGGTGGCAACGGCAGAGGTGTTCAACCGTCGCATTATCGGCGATAGGTCGGGCCGATCCTATGTTCGCACAGGCGACCTCGGGTTCCTTTACGAAGGGGACTTGTACATCACCGGCCGCCTGAAAGACGTCATCATTGTTCGCGGACAGAACTTCTACGCGCGAGACATTGAGTTGCTCGCCGAGAGGGCGTCGTCGCGGGTGCGTGAAGGCCGGGTTGCGGCGATCCCTTTGGAACATCGCGGCAGTGAGGCGATCGGCGTACTCGCCGAAGTGGCGCCTAGATTCGATTACAAGACCGACGCGCTGGACTTCGTATCCGCCTTCACCAAAAGCTTGCAACAGCGCCTTGGTCTGGCCGCCGAAGCAATTTTCCTTGTCCGCAAGAACACCCTACCTCGTACAACCAGCGGAAAAATACGACGCAGCGACGCGTCCGACCTGTACGCAGCGGGAGAGCTGCCCATTGTCTTTGGCTACAAAGCCGCAAGCTTTGCTGCCGACCAAAGCGGCGCCTTCCCCGGCATTGGAGCCCGGGGTCCGCTGCGCGCGTGGTTGGTGGCTTTGATCCTCGAGCAAGCCGGCGTCAATGAGGTTGCTGAAGATGAAGACCTCTTTGCGCTTGGCGTCGACTCTCTAAGTATGACCAATCTCCTCATCGAGATTGAGGATGCAAGCGGGCGTCCACTGCTTAACGAAGAATTCTACAGCTCACCGACCTTGAACACATTGCTCGACGTCCTGATGCGCCCCGAAGCTGGCGAAGATCAAGACGACAAGTCTTCGCCAGGCCCCCAAGAGCGGGCGCCTAAAGAAACCGAGCCTGCAGCGGCCACGAGAAAACTGAAGAAGCGGGTCGCCTGGCACTTGCGCGATATGGGGCCGATCTGCGGGCCTTGCGCCCTTCCCTACGAGTCCGGTTCTCGAATGCTGGATCGACTTGTGCGCTCAAGGTCGGTGCTTGAACGCCTGTCTCGGCCTTATGCGAGGTTGCTTGAGGCCTTTATCGACGAACAATCGATTGAGGATTCCGCGGCGCTCAGGCGGTCGTTTACCAGGGGCTTTTGCTGGACCGGCTGGCGCGAAAGCAAACTGGCGAACCCCGAGTTGTTTGCTCGCTTCGTCACTGTCCGAGGGTTTGAACATGTGGAAGAGGCCCGCGCAAAGGGCCAAGGTGTTATCCTAGCGCTTGTCCATTCCCGCTTCAAAGGGCTCTACAAGTTCATCCCAGGCCTTGCGGAGTCCGATTTGAACGCGATCGGAAATATCTCAGCCGATCGTGCCGCATTCTATGGGCTGGGTGCTGTTGCCGAGGCAAGCGGGGCAGCGGCGGGGAAGCTTGTGCCCTCCGCACGGGTGGCGCAAATCCACAACGCGCACCGCTCGCTCTTGGATGGCGGAACGCTGCTCATTTTCATGGACTACTTTGACGGGATCGGCGGAATCGAACTGCCCGTTTTGGGTCGAAGACGACCAATCCGGCCGGGAATTGCCGAAATGGCTCTCGACACAAACGCAGTGGTAATTCCGGTTGAGCAATGGCTCCATGAGCACGGACGCATCACGATAGAATTCAAGAAGCCCTTCGTCGCGCAAGGCGAAACGCGCGAAGAGCGTGCGTTAAGCTTGATGATACAGCAGGGCGCAAGCCTGGAGGAGATGTGGCGCACCAACCCGGCTCAGATGGACGCCGAAGCGCTACGATATCAGATGGCTTTGCCGTTGGCTTGAGCGCCTATTGGCGCCATCAAGTCGCAAGATCCGCTGGGAAGAAAACGCGCGCGACCAATCCTCCTTCGTTGCGGTTGGCCAATGTGATTGTCGCCCCGTGCGTACGTGCGATGGCCCGCGCGATTCCGAGTCCGAGCCCGGTTCCGCCGGTCAGACGACTGCGCGACGCTTCGCCGCGGTAAAACGGTTCAAAAACTCGCTCAAGCGCATCCGCCGGGATGCCATCACCATCGTCCTCAACCGCAATCTCCAGCCCATCCGCTTTGCACACAAGCCGTATGCCAATAAACCCGCGTCCATAACGCCGCGCGTTCTCGATCAGGTTATCAAACAACCGCCTCAAGGCCACCGTGTTGCCCACCATGGTAAAGGCTTGTTTTGTTTCGTTGCGGAAGGCGATGAAGCCCGGAGCCGCCGACGCGACCCGCTCAACAAAAGCGCCAAGCTCGACCAATTCGGGCTCAATCAAGGGACTTTCCGCTCGCGAATACGCTAGCATTTCCGACACGAGATGTTCCATTTGCACGAGGTCATCTTCGAGCTCCTCGGGGGAAAATGTAGGCTTCTCATCCATTCGTAGCCGCAGACGGGTGAGGCCTGTGGAGATGTCGTGGGCTATAGCTACGATGATCTGCTCGCGCTCATGTATCAGGCCAGCAAGCCTGGCCCGCATACGGTTGAGCGCCATGGACAAGCGGCGCAATTCGCGTGGTCCCCCTTCGGAAACGGCCAGAGACGTCTCAGCCAAACCAACTTGCTGCGCGTCGCGTTCCAATTGCCGGATGGGACGCATGATCACGATCCATGAGGCAAACCCAATGAGCAACGCCGACACGACGAAGAGAACCACGATCGACGCGATCAGATTTGGACGTTCTTCAAAAGAGACCCGTGGAGCGAGCCAGAAGTGCAAGACACGGCCATCTTGAAGTCTTACCGCAACCTGTTGAACCGTCGTTGCATTCAGAGGCGGCAACTCGCCCTCTATCAAGGGCCTTCCCCAATCAAGTATCCCGAGCGTTCGAAACCGTATATCGCGCAGGCGTATGCGCGCGACAACGTCGCTTGTGCCGGATCCAGCCAAGCCTTTCTTATAGGCATTGGCCCTAAGATGGGGGCCGAAGCCGTCCTTGACCTCCGCGATGCGCGAGCTGGTGTTATACGCCGCGAGCACAAAGGTCTCGATCTCAACCGGAGCGCTCTCAATGAGCCAAACCAGTTCGGCCATACTGTTCGAATTGTCCTGGATAGCTCGGTTGAACACGCGCCCCGCAACCGGCGTCTGCATCAACATTGCCAACGCTAACATGCTAATGCACCCCGCCGCCAGAACGAGGGCAACCACACGCACCACAATCGAATTGGAAAACGCCGCAATGCGTCGAAGCATCAGTTCTCCCGCACCACCCGTGTCGAGAGCGCATAACCCAGATTCCGGATCGTCTTGATATAAGCGGGGCGACGCGGATCGTCGCCGATCTTGCTGCGGATGCGGCTGATTTGGGAATCTATCGTTCGGTCAAACGGCGCCGCATCAAGACCCCGAGATAGATCGAGCAACGTCTCTCGCGACAAGACTCGGGGCGCGCGTTCAGCGAGGACCTTGAGCAGCGCGAACTCTCCAGAGGTAAGCCGTATCTCTTCACCGCCTTCTCGGCTGAGTGACATCTGATCTGGAACAAGCCGGAACGGTCCAAAACGCAATGTGTGGCCGGAAGTTGAATTGGTGCCATCGTTCTGCTGGACCGTGCGCCGCATGACCGCCTTAATCCTAGCGATAAGCTCGCGCGGATTGAATGGTTTGCCCAGATAGTCGTCCGCCCCCACTTCCAAGCCGACAATTCGATCAACATCGCTGGAAAGCGCGGTCAGCATGATCACGGGGACTGTGCTGGTCGCGCGCAGTCGGCGGCAAAAGGAAAGTCCGTCCTCGTCTCTCATCATGAGGTCGAGGACAATCAAATCCACTTCATTGTGCTCAAGAAGAGCCTCACCCTGCGCAACCGATCCCGCAGTCAAAGGTGACATCCCCGCACGCTCCAAAACGCCCCGAACCAGGCGGAGAATCTCGGCATCATCATCTACGACCAGTATCTTCGGCGTGCGTTCCACGTCACAACAATTAACGGGCGGACGGCACCGACACTACGCGCAAATTGTCACAGAATGTTTCAAGAGGTCGCGCTGGCATCAAATCACAACATTCCCACACAAGTCGCAAAGTGTTGCGGATATGCGAGCAACAGGCGGTCTTCACGCAGGGGGCATACATCCTGAAGGAGACCCCCAATGGCTTCAAAGACTGAGAAAAAGAGATCGATCGCGAAGGGTGGGTTCGCGATCGTGGCACCGGGAGCGCTGCCCCCCCTGTTCCACGTTAGCGCTCCCGTTGCCAACGCACAGTCCCCAAAGGACGCGCAAAAGATGCTCAAACAGGCCGATAAGGATGGCGACGGCAACATCACGTGGAGCGAGGTTCTCGACCTTCGCAAAAGCATCTTCAGCCGCCTGGACCGCAACCGAGACGGCTTCGTCGACAAGAGCGATCGGCCATCCTTTTTTGCGAGCCAGTTCGACAAGGCCTTTGAAAGGTTCGTCGAATTCGACGCAGATCAGGATGAGCGCATTTCGCGGGAGGAGCTACTCAAGGGCGAAGCGCCGGGCTTCGAAGCGGCGGACACCAACAAGGACAGGGTCCTCAGCCAGGACGAAATCGAAGCCATGAGAGCCTCTTTGTAAACCCACGGCAAGCCTGGACGGGGCGGTCCACCAATCCTCTCGCTCGGAGCAACCCCATGCCCAACGCCCAAGAATCTGTCCCCTTTCTTATAGTCGCAGCCGCTCTGGCCTTGATTGAGTTCGCTTGGCGCAAGCGCAGCGGCCTCGGTTATGACCTTGGTGCATTTGGCGGTCATATTGGCATCATGGTCGGCGTGGGGATTTCCCGCGCGCTGACGGGTTTCATTATCGCCGCCGTCTTGTTTGCCGCGTTCAGCTTCGCCCCCGTTCAGTGGGATTTGAGCGACTGGCGAACGTGGGTCGTCGGGTTCCTCGTGCTCGACTTTTTCTATTACTGGCAGCACCGGTTTAGCCATGAAGTGCGGTGGGGTTGGGCCTCGCATTCTGTGCACCATTCTACCAATGAGTTCACTTTGCCCGCTTCGTTTCGCTTAAGCTGGCTAAGCACTTTTTCACTTTCTTGGCTGGTCTATGTTCCCATGGCCTTGATGGGCTTTAGCCCCATCCTGATCACCGTCATTTTGGCGATCAACCTGCGGTTCCAATACATCCTTCACACCGAAGCGATTGGGAAGCTGGGTCCTTTGGAATCGATCTTCAACACACCCTCGCACCACCGCGTCCACCACGGTTCGAACGAGGAATATCTCGACAAGAACTATGGCGGCGTTTTGATCGTCTTCGATCGCTTGTTTGGCACCTTTGCCGAAGAACGCGACGAAAACCCGGTCGTCTATGGCCTGACCAAGAAGCTTGAGAGCAACAACCCGTTTGTGATCATATTCCACGAGTGGATCAACATGGGCCGCGACGCGCTGTCGGCGACGACCGGCAGAGACATTGTGCGTGCGCTTTTGGGGCGACCTTCCGACCCAGAGCCGAGTGCCGAAACGCCGCGGGTGGAGCAGGCAACCTCATCTTTGCCGCAGGAGCAATCGTCCGCCGGACATCTAAGCCAGCGTGCGCCCGACCCGCCCCCAACTAACGAATATCAAGGGATTTAGGAGAAAAGTATTGCGTCTTTCTTTGTTTGCTGCCGCCTCGTTTCTCGCCGTCACGCCGTACACCGCGTACGCTCAGGACGACTACGAAGACTGGGGCGATGGGCCGCCTGGTAGGCTCTCTTTCAGCGTATTGATTGCGGTTTCGGAGAGTGAGGTCGTGCTGACCGACAGCGAGGTTTCCCTCCCAGAAGATATTAGTCTGGGCGATTTCGAAGTGACGCTGGCAGAAGAAGTCGAGGTCTCCAACACTTTTGTCGGCGCGAGCGTAGGCTATCGCGTTCTCGACTTCCTTCAGCTCAACGCCCAAGGCGGATTTGTCTCGACAACGTCCGATATTGGGCTCCAGATCAACGGCACCCCGGCCGACACTTTCCCTATCAACTTCAACGAACCGATCTCTTTGGAGAGGGAAGTCTCGACCTCGGCGGAGGGTTACTCGTTAGGGGTTGGCGCGACCGGTCTGTTGCCCGTCGCGTCGATCGGGGACAGCATGCTTCTAGGCTATGTGAGCTACCAGCATTTGTGGAACGAGTTTTCCGATGATGGCATCTCGGTGGATATTGGTCGTGTGTCCGCAGGCATACTGTTTCCGTTTTCACCGCTGCAAGAGGACAAGCCAGTCTTCCGTTTCGGCGCGAGCTATCTCGATACCAAGCGCACGTTGGAACGCGGCGTAGAATTCGGCGGGGAAGAAGTGATGGTCCGCGCGATTCAAGAGATGGAGGATCCCTGGTTTGGAGAGATCGGTATCGCTTTTCCCGCTTCTCGACATGTCTTGCTCAACGTTGGCGCATCCGTTCAGACCACCGGGAACGTCTCCATTCTTGGTTCCATTACGATACGCCCATAGGCCTCATTTGAGGCAACACCGGCCATATTGTTTCTGCGACAATTCGATGCAATCGCGCCATTCAGCGGCAAAGTTGCGGTCTGATGCATGGTTCCAAAGATGCAAAGCAGAGCCATGCCATAACAGCCGACCAACTCCCGTTATGGAGCGCCAGCCTTTGCCCCCACATAGTCGGGAGGAGGAGGAACTTGTCCGAGCTTCAGGGATGTCTGGATGTCGAGCAGGTGATCGGCGCGAAGATCGACACCCAAAGCCAGACCGGCGCGTCTTACCGTGTAGGACCCAAGTCTTGGCGGGCAATAGAGCTGATGGCGCACGAGGAGGCGAACGAGATCGGACCGAAAGGGGTTGAACGCTTCCGTGGCGCTGAGCGCATTCGTCTCTCGTTCCAAGTCCAGCACGCGCTTAAGCCCGCCGCCGAGGGACAGGCCCTGATTGCGCTGATAAAATCGTTGGGTGGACGGAGCAGCTCCGCCGCGCCAGGTGCCGGAGCTGGGGCCGATGGAGACGCCTCATGACCACCGCTTTGCGGGTGCGACAGGCCGGGTGCCTCATCACACTGGCGGCGCTGATGGGCGCGTGCAGCGGGGCCGAGATCGAGCGATGCGTCGCCCGGCAAGTAGAGCTCGGCGAGAAAAACCACGGCTTTGAACTGATCGATCTGGCTTCGAAAGAGGTCTGGTTGACCACGGACTGGGAGGTCGAGGAATTCGAAGAGTTCTCGCTGCCGTTTTCTTGGTCTTTGTGGCGCAAGAACGACCCACGCATAGGCGCCGGTCAAACGGGGCAGATCCTTCGTTCACCGGGATGCGAACCGGGCAAGCACACCTACATGAGCGCGCATGGGCGCGAGTTTGTCCACGTCGTCAACCTAGAAAACTTCGGCGAAGAGCCGGACGGCTCCGATGGGCTAATCAACGCCGTTACGCTCAACAAGCATCACAGCATACGCTTTGATGCCGGAGACCCAATTGAGATCCTGAGCGATCCAACGGGCCAACGATATGTGCTGGTCGCGCGTACTCTTGAGAGCGCCGCGGAGGAGCCAAGTCTGCCTGACGGTTGGACGCTCGCCCAAAGGACGCTGTCTCACGCACTGGATGTCGCACTGGATGGCGAAGTCACAATCCTTCGGATGGATAACAAGGACTCGTTCCAAGGCCCTATCGCCGCCGAGGTCAAGATTCGGTTTGAAGACTAACCCCCACCCCTAGCGTCGAACCAACAAGGAACACCCAATTAATGAATTCTGAAAATCGCGGGCGCGTTCGCGCCCTTTCGCTCGCGTCCATCCTGCTCGCGAGCGCTTCGCCCACACCGCTCCTCGCTCAGCGGGTCATTTCCGAAGAGGAGAGCGATCCGGTCCGCACATCCGCGGATGGCGATGTGACAATCCTGGAAGAGGCCATCCTTGATGTCAGCGGTGCAAACCCAATCACGATAGACTCCAACAACAGCGTCACCATCGAAGAGGACGCGACGGTCCAAGCGGACGATTCCGACAATCGCGTAGGGATTGCCATTGAGTCAGGAACCAACGGCACACTCAACAACGCGGGAGATATTCTGGTAACAGAAGACTTTGTCGCGGAAGATGATGATAACAATGGCATAGCCGACGGCCCCATCGCAGAGGCAAACAACCGCTATGGCATAAGGGTCCTCCCTGGCGGGCCAACCAACGGCACGATCATTAACAGTGGCGACATTACGGTCGAAGGCCTTTCCTCATTCGGGATCAGCCTTGAAAGCGACTACGCTGGCACGATTGAGAACAGCGGTGATGTGCTTGTCGTTGGCGACAACAGCTTCGGTGTTGCTACGCAATCTATTGATGGGGACCTGACGCTGGGCGGCAGCGTGCAAGCGGTTGGCCAAGGGTCTCAAGCCGTGCTCATAGACGGCGACATTTCGGGCGCGTTCATCGTCAACGGCACCTTGTCCAACTCCTCTTCCTTCACCAACAATGATGGCTTTGCGCTAACTCTATCACGTTCGGGTCTGCGCGACGGAAACGCGGCAGTCGAAGTGCGCGGCAATGTTGACGGCGGGATCATACTGGAAGGCCGCCCCTTCGATCTTGATCCCGACAACGACGATGAAGACGGCGATGGTGTAGACGACTTTGAGGAGACTGTAGGGCGGATCACCAACAGCAATGAAGCCCCGGCCCTGTTGATTGGCTCGGCTCAAGACATCACGATCGGCACGGTCGAAGGACGCGACGGCACCTACTCGCTTGTTATCGATGGCTCAGTCAGTTCATCCTCAATCTACAGCTCGTTTGCTTCAAGCGGCGTGGTCATTGGCGGCCAAGGCGGCACCGTCGATCTGTCTGGCGGCATTGGCGTTTCAGGTTCGGTGTCAGCGCGCACGGTCGATTCCTCGGCGGTCGCGCTTGTGATTAACGAAGGCGTCACCGCGCCAATCCTGGAGAACTCGGGAGAGATCTCGGCGGAATTGAGCTCATCGGGTGAAGGCTCAGTGATCGCAGTTCAGGACCTTTCCGGTACGCTGGTCACAGTCAACAATTCCGGGTTCATCGTGGCCGATGGTTCGAACGAAGACACGACAATAGCGTTGGATCTGGGCGCTAATACGAGCGGCGTCTCAATCACCCAATTCCTCAATGAGCTCGACGCTGAGACGCGCGCTGAACTCGAAGCGGAAGAAGACTACGACTTTGAAAACCCAGCTGTCTTCACATCTATCACGGGCGATATCGTGACTGGTAGCGGGGATGATACGATCGACATCCAGACCGGCGTCGTGAGCGGAGACACCTTTCTCGGTGCGGGCGATGACAGCCTAAGCTTGTCCGACAACGCGCGGTACGATGGCGATATCTTCTCGGGATCAGGCAGCTTTAGCCTGACCCTTGCCGATGATGCGCGCTTCGAAGGAACGCTCAACGCCGCCAATGATAGCGCAACCGTCATCATCTCCGATCAGGCGCTCTACTCTGGTCTGATCGAAAACGCTGACAGTGTAAGCGTAAATGTGCTGGGCGGCACGGTGGAAGCGCCCGAGGGTGACACCGTCGCCTTTAACGAACTGGTCGTCGGGTCGAACGGCGTTCTTGCGGTGACGATAAACGAAGACGACGACATCCAGTCCGGCTTCGACGTCAACCAGGCGACCTTTGAGGAAGGCGCGCAGGTCTCTGCCGATGTCCAATCGATCACTGGCGTTGAGGGATCGTACACGATCCTGACTGCGGACACGATAGACGGCACACCGGAACTTGACTTTGCCGGGGACGCCCTGCCTTTGCTGTTCACTGGTGAACTGGTTACGACCGACACCGATATCACGCTCTCCCTTCGGACAAAGTCGGCGGAAGAGCTCGGACTGAGCCAGCCGCAAAGCCAAGCTTATGACTCGCTTATCATTCAGGCTTTGGAAGTCGATCTTCTCGAACAGAGCTTCCTCGACGTCGAAGACGAAGCGCAATTGCAAGGGCAACTTGAAGGCCTCTTGCCAGACTACACCGGAGGCACGTTCGACTTCGTCACACGAGCCTCGCGCCAGTTCACGAAGAACCTTGCGGATGGCAAAGCGTTTTATGACATCAGCCCCGTGGGTGGATGGCTTGAGCCGATCTACTTTGAAGGGTCGAAAGACACCGGTGAGACGGCCGCTTTTGCGAATGATGGTTGGGGCATCAGTGCGGGGCTCGAGCGGGATTTCGGGTTTGGTTATCTCGGCTTTGGCCTTGGCTATGCGACCGGGACCGTCACCAACACTGATCGTCAGGAAATCTCCAGCAGCGTTATTGAGTTGAGTGGCCACTGGCGCGTTCGAAGTGACAATTTCTACGCCTTTGCCAAGGTTTCGGGCATGCGCCCCTCTTTTTCATCCACCCGCGCTTTTGTCGGCGAGATTGACGAGACTGAGTTCGCCTATACTACCTTGGGTGAGTGGGATGCGTGGGCCGCTTCGGCAACCGGTGGCTTGTCCTATGACTTGGAGGTAACGCGCGCGTTCAGTCTGCGCCCCAAGGCCACCTTCGACTATTTCTGGCTGCAAGAAGACGGCTACCAGGAAGAAGGCGCGGAGGAGATTGACCTCTTGGTTGAGGATCGCACGAGCAGTGCCGCAACGGGAACCGTGTCTTTGGTCGCCAGCTACAGTCTGGGTCGCCAGCGCCGCGACAACACGCCCCTAACGATTGAATTCGAAGGCGGTTGGCGCACGGTCCTGCTTGACGATCTTGGCGAGACAACCGCCTCCTTCTTCGAGGCCGACCCCTTCACTGTGAACCCTGAGGCGCTCAGCGATGGTTGGGTTTCCGAGGCGCGTATCAAGTTCGGTGGCCTCGACTATCTTTGGCAGCTTGGTATCGGCGCCGAACAGATCCAGGGGGATGTCGACATTTCGGCTCGTTTCTCGCTTTCGGTCGCACTTTAGATTGATGGCGGGGCGTTCACGCGCCCCGCCATCAGAACATCATCAATCCCGCGACCGCTGAGATATCCCAGGTTGCCAAGCCTTGGATAATTGCGCATCGATTGCGCAAGAGACATCAAGGCGGGGCACACCATGATAAGACAGATCACCTTTGCGGGCTTGCTCACTGGTCTGGCAAGCGCAGCGCATGCTGACAGCGAGCCTCGGCTGTTTACCGCACAGGACGTGTTCGATCTGGAGTGGGCCGACGACCCGCAAGTGTCACCGGATGGCCTTCAGGCGATCTATCTGCGCCGGTCAAACGACATCCAGACTGACCGCACTCGTAGCCATGTCTGGATCGTCAATCTTGATGGAACAGGACACGAGCCGCTCCTGGCAGACGAAAGCTCCTACCGCTCCCCACGCTGGTCTCCGGATGGCACACGGATTGCCTATTTGAAGAGTCTCGACAAGGGCACGGGCCTGTTTGTCCATTACCTGAAATCGGGGCGCACGACGCTGGTCAGCCGATTTGAAAAATCACCACGCGGCCTGACTTGGTCGCCCGACGGTACGCAGTTGGCCTTTGCTATGGCCGTAAGGGGCAAGAGCTCCAAACTGGTGACTGCGCCCAAGAAACCGAAGGGCGCCAAATGGGCCCGCAAACCCATAGTGATCGACCGCGCGCGCTATCGCACAAACGCGTCAGGCTTTCTTGAGCTTGCCTATGATCATATCTTCGTCGTTCCCGCCGATGGTGGTACGGCGCGCCAATTGACGCATGGCGATTTCAACCACGGAAGCTCTCTCTCATTTCGCCCAGACGGATCGGAGATCCTGTTCTCGGCCAACCGTGACACCGACTGGGAACTGCAGTCGCGCGAAGCGGACATCTTTGCGGTCCATCTGACATCGGGCACCATCAGGCAGTTGACCGATGAGCCGGGCGTGGAAAGCCGTCCCACGGTCTCGCCCGATGGCCAAAGTGTGGCCTATTTGAAGACTCAGAACACGCGCGATCCTTTCGTGCCGACTGATGTCGTTGTCATGGATATAAGCGGTAGCCGCGCTCGCAATCTTACCAAGGGCATCGACCGTCGCTTGGGCGACCCGCGATGGCTCTCGGCTACGCAGATCACCTACACCTTTCAGAACCGGGGTGAGAACAATATCGGCGTTGTTGCTACGTCCGGATCGCGGGGAACCGTTGTTGAGGGAATAGGTGGCACCACAATCGGGCGCCCCTATGTCAGCGGAACCTATGACGCGCGCGCGAACGGCGGGCTGGTGTTCACCAAAGGCAGCGCTAGCCGCCCTGCGGATCTCTACGCGTTGCGTGATGGCCGCTCCGTTCGGCTTACCGCGCTCAACGAAGATCTTCTAGCGCATCGTGATCTGGGCGAGTTGCGCAGCTTTACCTATCCTTCCTCCCTCGACGGGCTGGAAATCCAGGGCTGGATGATCACCCCTCCGGGTTATGAGGAAGGTAAGCGCTATCCATTGATCCTCGAAATCCACGGCGGACCCCACCTGGCCTATGGCCCTCACTTCTCGGCGGAACTGCAGCGCATGGCAGCGGCGGGCTATGTCGTAGTCTATGACAACCACCGCGGTTCAATTGGCTATGGGAGCGCCTTTGCGAACCTCCTGAAATACAAGTATTCGAGCCCCGATGATTTTGCCGATCACATGTCCGCCGTCGATTGGGCCATCGAGAACGGCTTCGCCGATGAGAACAACCTTTTCATTGCGGGGGGAGCAGCGGGCGGCATAGCAACAGCCTACGCGATAGGACTGACGGACCGGTTCAACGCCGCGATGGCGGCTAAGCCGGTGATCAACTGGGTTTCCAAAGTGCTGACGGCGGACAGCTATATCGGCCAGATCCAGAACCAGTTTCCAGGCCCTCCCTGGGAGCATTTGGAACACTATTGGGAGCGCTCGCCGCTGAGCCTGGTCGGCAATGTGACCACGCCGACCATGCTGATCACAGGCGAGAAGGACTACCGCACACCGATTTCAGAGACAGAGCAATTCTATCAAGCGTTGCAATGGCGCCGCGTGCCTTCAGTCATGGTTCGTATACCGGGTTCAAACCATGGCATTGCCTCGCGCCCGTCGCGGCTTAACGCCAAAACCGACTACACGCTCGCCTGGTTTGAGAAATACCGGGTCGGTAGCGGGGATCGCGACTGAGCTCTTTGCGCATCGGATCCCGTGCCCCTTTGACCACCTTACCGCTTAGTATCTGATTGGAACAGGAAACTTGAACGTGAAACTCTTGAACCGCAGCCCGCTTTCGCTTGCGATCCTTCTTTTGTGCTCTGCCGCCAGCCCCGTCGCTGCCGAAGAAGGCTTTTACCAATATCCCAGCGCGCGCGGCGACGTCCTTGTTTTTGCCAGTGAGGGCGATCTTTGGCGCGCAAGTCGCCAGGGGGGCACTGCGTTCCGCCTGACCAATCACGAGGAGGAAGAGCGCTTCGCCAAGGTCTCACCCGACGGGACGATGGTGGCCTTCAACGCCAGCTATGACAGCAGCGATGATATCTATGTAATGCCCGTTTCCGGCGGACCGCCAAAACGTCTGACCTATGAAGGCGGTGGGTTGACCACTGTGGGCTGGACGCCCGATGGGCGCGTGATCTTCTCCTCGCGCCTGACCGGTGGCGGTCAGGGCGAGGTGCTTTATACGATTGCACCCAATGGCGGCGAAGCGACGCCGATCCCCCTATGGCGGGCCAACAGCGCGACCTATGCCGCTGACGGCGAAACGCTGTTCTTTTCCCGCCGCGGCCTATACGCTCGCGCTCGCGACAACGCCGTGCTTTATCGCGGCGGCGGCATGGCGCAATTGTGGCGCTGGCGGAACGGTTCAACGGAGGAAGCCACACAATTGCTTGCCGACTTTGGCGCACCGATCCGCATGCCCATGGCGCATGCGGGCCGAATCTACTTTATCTCCGACAAGAGCGGCGCAGACGCGATCTGGTCGGTGGATGAGGATGGCAGCAGCGCAACACAGAATTCCGACGAGTTTCCCTTCCCCGTTCTGCAGGCCTCACTCGATAATGGCGAGATTTTCCTCCAGAATGGCGCGGATTTGCACGTCTTCTCGATCGCGTCCGGCGCGCTGTCGACGCTGTCGATCAACCTGGTCACCGATCGCGAGCAAACCCGCCCACGCACTCTGGAAAACCCACTCGCGAACATCAACTCGGCCCGGATGACCCCTTCTGGGAAAAGCCTGACGGTCACCGCACGCGGAGAAGTGGCGCTCGCTTCGCCTCAGGTCCGCCGACGCGTCGAGTTTGCCATTCCCGACGGTGCGCGCGCGAGAGAAGCGGTCGCCGGTCCCGAAGGGGAATACGTGTTCATGATTCTTGATCAAGGCGATACCCGCGAAATCGTCCGCATGGCCGCCGATGGTTCGGGGGAGGCGCAAGCGATCACCCAAGGCTATGATGCCCACATTTGGTCTTTCGTGGTCAGCCCGGATGGCGAGACGCTCATCTTGGCGGACAAGAAAGCGCGTTTGCAAAAGGTAGATGTCGCCACCGGCGCCGTAACGCTTCTTGCTCAAAACGAAACAGGCGCGGATGACACGTTCGGCTATCCAGTCTTCTCGCCCGATGGCAAGTTCATCGCCTACGCCGAGACGAGCTCGGCGAATTTCGGGAACATCAGCGATCTGTTTGTCCAGAGCCTTGCGACCGGTGAGCGCGTCAAAGGGACCTCAAGCAAATTCAACGACTACGAACCGTTTTTCTCCGCCGACGGCAGGTGGCTGTACTTCATCTCCGACCGCAATTTCGATCCAGAGCCGGGCAGTCCTTGGGGGGACCGCAATATGGGGGTCTCCTTCCCCAAACGGGGCGAGCTGCACGCGCTCCAGCTCGACCCGGAAGCGGAATTCCCGTTTCGCCCTGACAACGAGTTCACGGGCGAAAAGGACGAGGACGACAGCGCCGAAGGTGAGAAAGAAGACGGCAAAAAGCGTGACAAGAAGAAGGACAAAGCCAAGGTCAACATTGCCCTCACGGGCCTGTCAGAACGTCTCTACAAGCTTCCGGTGAAGCCCGGTGCAAGCGGACAGCTGCTGGCCTCTGATGAGTTTCTTTACACGCGGATGGAAGACAAATGGGTCTCGATCAAGATCGACAAGCACGATCCCAAGATCGAGACCTTCGTCCCTGAAGCGCTCGGCCTTTCTATGTCCAATGACCGAAAAACGGTTCTGGTCGTCCAGAATAGCGGCGGCACTTTTCGTTTTGCGCTCGTCCCGGCGAAAGCGAAAATGCCCAAAAAGCTTGACGGCAATGACGTTCGGCTTGGCGATTGGCGACTGACAATTGATCCCAAGCAAGAATGGTCACAAATGTTCCTCGACGCTTGGCGTCTGCACCGCGACTTTGCCTATGATCCGGCCTTGCGCGGGGTCGATTGGGAGGCGGTACGCGACCAGCATCTGCCACTGGTGAGCCGCATTGGTCACCGCGCTGAACTCGGCACCGTTATGGGCCAGATGGCGGCCCAATTGGGGATATTGCACAGCCAAGTACGCGGCGGCGATCTGCCCGAGGACGCGGAGAACAGCAACATGGCGTTTTTGGGCGCCACTTATACACCGGTCGCCGGCGGACTTCGGATCGAACGTATCTATCGCGCTGAGACCGATCTGGTCGACACACGCCCACCGCTGCGCCGTCCGGGCGTTGACGTCCGCGCCGGTGATATCATCACTCAAGTCGACGGACGCCCTGTTGCCACACTCGCCGATCTTCGCCTGGCGCTTGCGTCCAAGGCGAGGCAACAAGTGCGCCTTGATCTAACGCGCGATGGCAATGAGATCAGCGCTGTCGTCACCCCAATGAACGCTCGAGGCCGCGCGATGGCCGAGTATCACGACTTCACGGAAGGTCGCAAAGCCGCCGCCGCGGAGCTCTCCAGCGGGCAGATCGGCTATCTCAAACTGCGCGCCATGGGCGGAAATGACATAGCAAGCTTTGCGCGCGACTACTTTGCCCAACTCGACAAGGACGGGCTGATCATCGATGTGCGCAACAATTCCGGCGGCAACATCGACAGCATTCTGATCGGTATGTTGATGCGGCGTCCATGGGCGTTCTGGGGAGCGCCAGACGGAACCGGAACCAAGACGACCAACATGCAGAACGCCTATCGCGGGCATATCGCGGTGCTAATCGACGAGCGGACCTATTCCGATGGCGAGACCTTTGCTGGCGGCGTCAAATCGCTCGGCATTGGGCCGCTGGTGGGAACGCGCACGGCGGGCGCAGGGATATGGCTTAGCGACCGCAACCGTGTGACCGACAATGGCGGAGTGCGCATCGCGGAGTACGCCCAGTATGATATCAACGGCAATTGGATTGTTGAAGGCTACGGTGTGGGGCCAGACTATGAAGTCGAGAACGAGCCTTACGCCGCGTATCAGGGTCGCGACGCGCAGTTGGAAGCGGCCATTGGGCTTCTTGCGCAACGCATTGCGGATGAGCCAGTCCCCGAATTGACGCCGCGCCCACTTAGCCCGCTGGGGACACCGGGCGCGGACGTAACGAAGTTGGATTGAAGCTGACAGCCGGTCTCGCCCGCTCTTTGCGATCGAGGTCACTCATAGGTCGAAGCGGGTTCATTCATGATGGTGAACCCGCCGACTATATAGCCGAATGTGAGCCAAAAGACCTGCCACCAAGGCTGGAGCTGGTCGAAGCTTAGAAACTCATTGACCACAATTCCGCCTGGGCTGTTGTCTGTAACGCCGAAATACAAAGTCAGCACAAACAAGAGCGCACCAAACGCCCAGAAAGGAAGATAGGGAACGATAAGCAACCACTTCGCAAAACGGGTTTTTGCCGGCGCGATCGACATTCCGATCTGCGCATAAAGCGAAACACCCAGAAAGCCGAGCATGTACGCCCCGACAGCTTCCAGGAGCGAAAGATCAAAGCTTAGATAGCCCGCCGCCCATGCGAGGAAGGCCCAAACCATCCAGGATCCTAGGAGGGCTCCAGGATACATAGCGAGCCATCGCAAGACCGCGCTTCCCGATGCATTGGAAGTCTGCGGCGACGCGGCTGGCGGTGGGGCTTGCGTCGGCTGTGCCGGGGCCGTCGTATGGCTCGCTGGAAGGCGAGCGGGCTGCTTTATTGTCGGTTCACGAGGCGCTGCAGGCTTTGGAGGAATAGACCGGGCGTCGGCCCAGGGGGACGCCTTTTTACCCAGCCGTGCCTCAAACTCCGAAAGTTTTGATTTAACCTTCTCACGCCTTTGCTGCAGCTCGGTGGCGGTCGGTGCTGTGGTTGCGGGGGCAGACACGGCCACAGGTGCGGGTTCAGAAGGCGGTGGGGGAGGTGGCGGCACCGGCGGCTCCGCAACGGGTTCGGTCCCCAGAAATTCATCGAACAAAGGCTGCAATTCCACGCACTCATCGGCGCGCATTTCCACAACCGCAATCTCTTCGCTGGACGCGGTCACGCGGTGCTCTCGCGTAATCTTGGTAGAGCGCTCAATCTCACCCTGTCGCACGGCTCGGCGCCATTGCTTTGGCGTAACTAACCGGACCGGACTCCCGCCGATAGGTACAATGATTTCAGTAAATCCGGCGGCTCTAGCCATTTCTCAAATCCAAGCAAAAAAGCGTTTGTCGAATCGTTGCAGCCGCGTAATGATACTGAGGTAACGCCTTCGAACAATTGCTGTTTCAGGAAACTACCTTTGGCGCGTAAAGCGGAAAGTCCAATTGATCTGCGAGTTGCCGGGTTAGTCGGGGGGCTGCTTCTTGTCGGCGCTGCTTTGGCTCTTGTTGTTCCTCGCCTGATTCCCTCAGACGAGATGCCGAGCGCCGAAGGTGGAACGTCGGGACCGTGTCTGCCAGCCGGGGCCAAACAGATTTGGCTGCGAAACCGAGAGGTGGCAAGCACGCCGAGCAGTATTCAGGTCTATTTCGACGCGTCTGGCGGCATGCAAGGCTATGTCAAGGGCGGCAGCAAGGTCTTTGGCAACCTTGCCTCCCAAGCGGAAAATTTCAGCCGTAGCAGCGCCTTCGAAGACAGACCGGCAGCCGTGGAGTTTCGCACATTCGGCGAGTACGACTTCGACGCCGCTGCACCCGTTCCCCCTGCTCTTGCTGCCAACAAAGGCGCCCTCTCGAACGCGGCGACGTACAACGAGAACGACACGAAAATCGCCGACCTGCTGGGCTGGGTGCTGCAATCGAACAGATCCGCGCCGAGCGGGCAAAAGCCTCTTTCGGTCGTTGTCACCGACCTGATGCTGGACGACAAGGAAGCAACCGATGACTTCGCCGCTTCGGTCGGCGGGCGGCTGCAGGACATCGTGATTCGTGAACGCCTCGCTGTTGGATTCCTGGGGGTAAAAGTACCCTTCAACGGACCAGTATACGTCGCTCAAGGGGACGGTGAGAGAAAGTTCGACGCCACTTTGCGCACAAGGCCGCTCATGATTTTGATGATTGGCGATCCGCACCACGTCCGCAGCTTTTATGAATACCTCCAAGGGACCGAAGATATTCCGCCCTTTTCGGCTGATACTCCCGTTGCCAACCACGCGTTTTCTCTTTTCAGCCTGGATGCGAGCGAGGTTGTGCGCGGCGCCTTGTCCAGTGGCGGCCTCGAAAGCGGATTCGAACCGGTCTCAGGCTCATCCCAGCTCCCTCCAAGCGTGTCGGCGGCTCGGCTTTCGACCTATTCCTTTGACCCGTCGACCGACGACGACGTGGAAGGTGGGCTGAGCCTTGAGCTCAAAGCTGACGCCGACTTGAAACCATACGAAGTGGTTGGGAATGATCCAATCTGGGCCAGCGATATCTGGCGCCTTAGAAGCGATTTTTCGGCCGAGGATTGTGATCAGAACCGCGCGTGGGACCCGCTTAAGTCGCTTCCAGGCCCCGTCGGGACCAATGGCGACACACTGTCTTACACGCTCAACGCAGACGTTATGGGCAAGCTCCGGCTGCGTCCGGGTACATATCTGTTTCTCGCGGCAGCGGGTCGCAAGGGGCTGACGCTTGACAACACAAAGTCTGAGTGGATGCGCGAGTGGTCCATGTCGAACCCACAGGTGACGCAAAACCTAGCGAGTTCGAGCCGACGTGAGATCGGCACACCCGGTCTGGAAGCGCTGCGCAGCAAGTTGTTGACCGAGTTGATGGTGCCGCAGCGCGAAAATGTCTGGCGCAGCGCAGCGCAATTCATCATCACAATCGAATAGCAAGACAAAGGGGGCCGGACAGGATGGCGTATGTAAAGTTTCTGGGTGTTTGGCTGGTCGCTGTGCTTGTGACGGCCGATTTGCTGTTTGCGTTGACGGACACTCAAGACACCCTCTCCTCCAACCTGCGGACGGATGAAAAGGCCGCTTGCGATAACACTTCGGGAGGGG
>CALCCG010000089.1 GCA_937899785.1 uncultured Erythrobacter sp.
CGATCCATGGCCTTGGCAAAGACCTGCAAGGCGCGCCCAGCTGCAACGGCTGGACGTTCTGGCACTACGAAAAGGGCGGCGAGGTGCTTGCCGTGGACGCCGCGCGTCAACTCTTCCTGCTCGCCAACGAAGACTAGGCGCGCTCTCAAAGCGCAAGCAGAGCGGCGGCGGGTGCTGGCACCGCCAACGCCTCTAATCGTCTGAAATCGAGACGAAACTCGGCTCTGTAATACTTGCGATTAAGTTGCATCCGCGCTGCGTAAGTCTCCGTAGCTGCCGCCGGATTGGTTGGGGAACCGATCCAACGGGGGCTTTCCTGCGCGGCGCTTAGGCGCGGCGCGCTATCCAAAGGAGGCCAAAATGCCACACATCAAACTTGTCTATCTTGCAGGCGCTGCCGCCATCGCTCTCGCGATCCCGGCCCAGGCGAAGGCCGAAGGGCCCTATATCGGCGTCAGTGCCGGAATAGCGCTGCCCGAGGACAGCCAGAATTCGGGCCAGTTCGACAGCACTGTACCCGCAACCGATGACTTTGACGCCATTCCCATGGACACCTCGCTTGGCTGGACGACAGAGTTCGACACCGGCTTTGCGATAGGCGGGCAGGTCGGTTACGCGTTCGAAAACGGTCTGCGTATCGAGGCCGAGCTGGCCTTTTCGCAGTACGACGTCGACACACATAGTGGCCTAACGGTTGGCGGCACCGATATTGACGGTGTGGACGTCGCCGTTCTGACGCGCGGTGCAGCGGACGCCGGCAACCCCACGGTCGGCGCGGTGATCGCTGACGGTCAGGGCGATGTGACCAATTTCGGCCTCTTCGGAAACGTCTTCTACGACATCAAAACCGGCAGCGGGTTCAAGCCGTTTGTTGGGGCCGGGATCGGATTTCAGGCGGTCGACGTCGAATATGTGCCTTCGGGCGTCGATGTAGCGGACGAAAGCGACACCGTTCTGGCCTATCAGCTGATGGCGGGAGCGAGCTTTGAAGTCACAGACAGTGTGGAGGTCTTCGGGCAGTACACCTATCGCGCTGGCTTCGATGACGCCGACATTGAGCTGAACTTGCTGCCCGCAACGCTTGGTGTGGAAAGCGGGCAATCGATCGTTTCTGCGGGCGTGCGCGTGTCGCTGTAGACGGCCTGTCCTGCCAACGCGAACCATAAAGAGCGAAGGGCCAGGCTGCGAGGTCTGGCCCTTTGCTATCGACCCGCGCGCTCAAGCCAACTCTGTTTTCTCAACCACCAAGACGAATACCGGTTCGCTTTTGAAACCTTTGTGGTAGGGTCCCACGAACTGATCGGGGGGAAAATCCGTCATGACACTTTCGCAATCGCTTGCGCTGCCCTGCGGGGCCACGCTTCCCAATCGCCTTGCCAAATCGGCCATGACCGAAGGGCTGGCCGACGCGCGTGGGCTGCCAACGCCAGAGCTTGAACGTCTCTACGGCATCTGGTCGGATGGCGGATGCGGCATGCTGTTGTCCGGCAATATCCAGATTGATCGCGACCATCTGGAGCGCCCGGGCAACGTTATCATCGATGATGAACTGGACGAAGAGGGCGCGGCCGCGTTCAAGCGCTGGACGGCGGCGGGCACGCGCGCGGGCAACCACTTCTGGGCGCAAATCAGCCACGCGGGGCGTCAGACATTCTCGATGATCAACCCGCATCCCAAAGCGCCCTCCGCCGTCAAGCTGGGCCTCCCTGGAGGCCAGTTCGGCGAGCCGGTGGCCCTGGAAGACGCCGAGATCGAGGCCATCATCGCCAAATTTGTAAGCGCAGTGCGGCAGTGCAAAGAGGTTGGCTTCACCGGCGTTCAGGTGCACGGCGCGCATGGCTATCTGATCTCGCAATTCCTAAGCCCACGTTCCAACCAGCGCGCCGATCGCTGGGGTGGTTCGCTTGAGAACCGCGCGGCGCTGCTGTTGCGGGTGATCGAAGGATCTCGCGAGGCAGTCGGTCCCGAGTTTCCGATTAGCGTCAAGCTCAACAGCGCGGACTTTCAAAAGGGCGGCTTTGCGTTCGAAGACTCGCTTCAGGTCGTTCAATGGTTGCAGGAACGCGGTGTCGATCTGATCGAGATTTCGGGCGGAACCTACGAGCAGCCCAAACTGCTCGGCATCGAAGGCATGGAGCCCGCCGATGATCCGGGCGTGGCCGCCTCGACCGTGGCGCGCGAGGCGTATTTTGTTGATTTTGCCAAAGCGATGAAGGACGCCGTCGACGCGCCCTTGATGGTGACTGGAGGTTTTCGCAGCCGCGTGGCGATGGAGCAGGCGGTCTCAAGCGGGGCTGCGGATGTTGTCGGGCTGGCGCGCCCGCTCTGCGTGGCGGCTGATGGGGCGATACAGATCCTTGAAGGCGCAGACACCCTGCCAACGGTTGAAAAGGACCTCTCGCTCTTCCCGCCGGTCCTGCAATTCCTGAATGGTGTCAAAGCTTTGCGGGCCGCCGCAGGCTTTGCGACCCAATTCTGGTTCTATATGCAGATCTACGCGCTCGGCCGCACCGGGCGGACCGATCCAGACCTGTCTGTGTTCAAAGCCTGGCGCTCGGTCGAAAAAGAGCACGCGCAGCGATTGAAGGCGATGCGCGCGGCTTAGCGGCGAAAAACCCGCCTTCGCTTCTGTCCTACAGGCCCGCCAGCCGCTAAGCGTAAGGGCATGACACATGCGCCCTTTCCGCTTGAGACTTCTTGCGTTTCCGACCCCGCGCGCCGCGGTGATTTTTCTCCTTCAGGACCGTGTAACATGCGGTCCATGTGTTGCGTGGGAGCGATGAGTTGAGCGCGAGCGTCACGATCCAGCCCGTTGCCACCGCGCTGTCGCCTCAGGCCGAAAACGGCGACGCGATCCGGCTGGGCGGCAGCCTAGTCTACGCCAGCCGCTTTGCCCTGATTGTGCGCGACGGTGCCAAGGTGCTGGAACGCCGGCTGTTCAGCGTGCGCGAGGCTATGGCGGTCATCGGCTCGCTCGACGGCCTGCTGGAGCGCGAGGCGGAAGCGCAGTGGACCAATCTGGCCAAGGCCCACGCGCCGTTGCAGCTGGGCGACCGGATGATCCGGCTTGATCAACCGCAGATCATGGGCATCCTTAACGTAACGCCCGACAGCTTCTCAGATGGCGGTGAGTTCCTCGATAAGCCCGACGAAGGCCGTGCCCACGCGGCAGAGATGATCGAGGCGGGCGCGGCGATCATCGACATTGGCGGTGAAAGCACACGGCCCGGCGCAGCGGTGACGTGGGAGGGCGATGAGAAAGACCGTGTGCTGCCCGCGATCGAGTATTGCGCTGCGATGGGCGCCGCGATCAGCCTCGACACACGCCGCGCGGGCGTGCTCGAAGCGGGGCTGGCGGCGGGGGCGCATATGGCGAACGACGTCTCGGCGCTGCGCTATGACGACCGGATGCGCGAATTGGTGGCGGCCTCGGCGTGCCCGGTCGTGCTGATGCACGCGCCTGGGACAGGCGATGATCTGCACGAGGGTGGAACCTACGATGATGTCGTGAGCGAGGTGTTCGACTTTCTCAAGCTGGCGCGCGACAGAGCGATTGTGAGCGGCGTCGCGGAGGAGCGCATCCTGCTCGATCCGGGGCTTGGCTTTGGTAAATCGCTGAGCGACAATCTCGCGCTGATCAACGCCTTGCCACTGTTCCACGCGCTCGGATCGCCGCTGCTGGTTGGCGCAAGCCGCAAACGCATGATCGGAGCGCTGTCAAGCGAGGAGCCGGTTGAGAAGCGGCTTGGCGGCTCGATTGCGTTGGCGATGCGCGCGATGGACGCGGGTGTGCAGCTGCTGCGTGTGCACGACGTGGCGCAGAGTGTGCAGGCGCGCAATGTGTGGAGAGGGCTGCGCGATGCGGCTCTCACCGACTTTCGCGGCTACCCCGAATGATCTCGCTCAGCCTGGCGACGCGGCGGATCCGGCCAAGAGCCCGCCATCGAGCGTCAACTCGGCGCCGGTCATGTAGGCGCTCTCCTCGCTGGCGAGAAAGACGCACAGCGCCGCCACCTCTTCAGGCGTGCCAAAGCGTTTGAGCGGTGTATCCGCGACGAGCGCGGCCATGTTCGCTTCCCGCTGGGGACCCTCGCCCAGCATCGGCTCCCACATCGGTGTGAGGACCGCAGCCGGGTGAACCGAGTTGCAACGCACCGCCCAGCCTTGCTGCGCGGCGTAGAGCGCGACGCTCTTGGTGTGGTTGCGGATTGCGGCCTTGGAAGCGGCGTAGGCCGCCGCGCCGGGAATTCCAACAAGTCCTGAGCGTGATGAGATGTTGATGATGGACCCCCGCTGGCTCGTGCGCATGGCCTTTAGCGCGTAACGGCAGCCCAGGAATGTGCCATCGGTGTTGACCGCATGGACCGCTCGCCAGTCGCTCAGCGAAGCGTTCTCGGGATCGTGCGGACCGGTGGCCTCCTCGAACCCGGTAACACCAGCGTTGTTGACGACAACATCAGCGCAGGGAAGTCGCTCGCTGAGCGCGTGCCAGTCCGCTTCATATCGCACGTCGAGTTTGAGGAAGTCGCAGCCAAGTGCGTTGGCTGCGCTCTCGCCCTCGGTGGTGTTGGTATCGGTAAGCAAGACGCGACCGCCTTCGGCCAGGAAGGCTTGGCACACGG
>CALCCG010000090.1 GCA_937899785.1 uncultured Erythrobacter sp.
CCCACAAGACGTAAGAGCCCTCGGGTTCAAATACGACAGCGTCGGTAGGGTTTAGGAAACCGAACCGGCCGCTATATTCGTCGACTGACTGCCTGAAATTAATGGAGCGGGCGAGGCGATTCGAACGCCCGACCCCAACCTTGGCAAGGTTGTGCTCTACCCCTGAGCTACGCCCGCTCACTGACGCTCCGCAGGGCTGCTAAAAGCCTTTACCTGCTGGGGAGGCGCGCCAACTAACAGCGCTCTTGAAGGTTCGCAAGCGGAAAATCTCACGAAATGTCGGTCAATCTTGGCGCAACAGCGCCCGCGAGTGATTCCAGCGCTTCACATCAGCCTTCCCGTGCCCCACATAGGTGCAGATAGGAGCGTAAGCACGCTCACACACCATACAAGCGAGGGTCGGATCAGAGCGTCCGGCATGCGCATTCAGATAAGAGGAACACTCCTTTGGCCAGCATGGGTCTGAACATTGACGAACAAAAGGCGGTCGAACGTTTTCGCAAGGACGTTGTCGAGCCAAGCCAGACCAAACTGGTAATCCTAGACTTTTGGGCAGAATGGTGCGGGCCCTGCAAAGCGCTTGCCCCCATGCTTGAAAAGGTATGCGCGGAATACGCCGATAAAGGCGTGCTGCTCGCCAAAATCAATGTCGATGAAGAGCAGTTCATTGCTGGACAATTCCAAGTCAAATCGATCCCGACGGTCTACGCCATGTTCCAAGGTCAGCCGGTGGCAGACCTTACAAGCGCGCGAAGCGAATCGCAGTTCAAACAGGTGCTTGATCAACTGCTGGGCCAGCTGCCGATTCAGGCCGGTGAAGGCACCCCACAAGGCCCCTCACCCGAAGAGGTGGAGCAGTTTATAACCATGGGCGAGCAAGCGCTGACGGAAGGGGATCCGCAGAGGGCTGGCGGTATTTTTGCGCAGGTGACCGAATTCGCTCCTGAAAACCCGGCCGCCAACGCGGGTCTCGTGCGGGCGCTGATTGCTATGGGTCAAGTCGATGAGGCGCGCGAAGCGCTCAAGGCTCTCGAATCCCATCCAAGCCTAGCGAGTGATCCTGCCATCACCGCGGCCAAGGCCGCGCTTGAGCTTGCCGGAACGCAGGTCGACGATGGTGAACTGGCAAGCCTGAGGGCCGCTGCCAGCGCCAACCCAGCCGACATGGACGCCGGGCTTGCTTACGCTGAGGCCGCTTTTGCCGCTGGTGACCGCGACGCGGCGGCTGATACGTTGCTGGCCATGGTGGAAGCTGATCGTGAGTGGAACGAGGGCGCTGCGCGCTCCAAACTGCTGCAAATTTTTGAAGCCGTTGGCCTCGAAGACGCGTTGGTTGTTGCGACCCGCCGCCGCCTATCCAAAATCCTTTTCGGATAAGCGCCGTGTCAATGCGTCTATCCATCTTCCCCTTGCCCGGAGCCGTGCTGGTCCCCGGCTTGCAACTGCCGCTGCACATCTTTGAGCCACGCTATCGCGCGCTCGTGGGCGATGCGTTGGTGCGCGACCGGCGCATCGCGATGATCCAACCGCAACGCTCGGTCGAGGGCGCGCCGCTCTACACCGTGGGCTGCCTGGGGCGGATTGGTGAGATCGAAGCGATGGACGATGGGCGCTACAACCTGATCCTCGAAGGTGAAGCGCGTTTCAAGCTGCTGCGCGAGCTCGACGTCGCTACCGCCTTTCGCCAGGTGGAAGGCGAGCTCATTGAAGACGATGAAAATGAAACACTAAGTCACGCGCAGCGTGGTGGTTTCGAAGCGGAAGCGCGCGCTTTCGCCGATTCGCAAGGCTACCGCGTCGACTGGGATTCGGTGGAACGGCTCGATGATCATTCGCTCATCAATGGCGTCTCGCAGATCGCGCCGTTCGACCCAGCATCCAAACAAGCGCTTCTGGAAGCCAAAACTCTGTCGGCTCGCTGCGAGCTGCTGGTTCAGCTAATGCAATTCTTCAGCCGCGGCGACGGCGGCGAAGAGATCATGACGTTGCAATAGCACCGCAACGAGCATTGGGAGCAGTTAATGGCGCATCTTCCGATCTACACCGGCTGGCTGGCCGCGTTTCTCATCGTCCTGCAAGTCGTCCTGATGTTTCGAGTAGGAGCCACCCGGGCGAAGGGGCAGGCGAT
>CALCCG010000091.1 GCA_937899785.1 uncultured Erythrobacter sp.
GGTGAATTGCAACGCGGCGCCTGGCAGCAGGACGAAGACAGCGGCGAGGATAGCGACGAGCTGCAAATTGCCGCGCAACAGCGCGCCGCCGCGGCTCCACACAGCGCCCAGGTCGAGCGCCGCCTTCTTGCCTGTCTGATCCTTTTCGTTGTCCGCCACGTTGCTTGGACCCCTCAAAATGCGCCTTGGCTCTTGATCTGAGGCGGCAATGCCCCCACGCAAAGGCAATGGCAAGCGCAGCTCTATCAACCAACGAGGATCGCCCCGGCCTTGATCCGGCCGCGGTGGAATGGACGCGTGAGGAGAGGCTTGTCCCTTACACCGAGGCGTTGGCGGCGATGGAAGCGCGCTGCGCGGCGGTTCACACAGGGCAAGCGTCAGAACAGATCTGGCTGCTGGAACACCCGCCGGTCTACACCGCCGGGACCAGTGCAGATCCGGCGGAGTTGGTCGACCCGCGTTTCGAAGTAGTCGAGGCCGGGCGCGGTGGCCGCTACACCTATCACGGGCCTGGACAGCGTGTTGGGTATACGATGCTAAACCTGGGCAAGCGCGGGAAGGACGTGCGCTGTTTTGTCCATTCGATTGAGAACTGGGTGATCGCGACGCTGTCGGATTTCGGGGTTGAGAGCTGGGCGGTCGATGGCCGCGTGGGCATCTGGACACGCGATAGTGACGGGCGCGAGGCCAAGATCGGCGCGATTGGCGTGCGCGTGCGCCGCTGGGTGACGATGCATGGCTTCTCGGTCAATTTAGATCCTGACCTATCGCATTTTTCTGGCAGCGTCCCTTGCGGGAGCGACGAATTCGGCGCCACCAGCCTGGCCCGGTTGGGCAAGGCGGTGAGCGCCAGCGAATGGGACGAAGCCTTGATCGCGCGCGCGCCGGGCTTCTTTGACGCTTTGGGCTAGTCGGGGCGAGGAACCTGCTCATCATGAAGAACGCCGTTTTTGCGATGACCGCTTGTCTCGCTGCGCTTGCCGCGTGCAGCGACGAGGCCGCTACGACCGATGCGGCGCCGATCGAACAAGGCGGCGAGGCGGTTGGCGATGTCGAAGGCGGCTCTATCAGCGACGCGATGATCCCGCTGGAAGCGCTGCGCTCGCAATCGCCGACGCTGCGCCGTCAGACCACCACTGTGACGACGACGAGCGACGAGGATGGGGCGACCTCAACCACGGTTGAGACCGCCACTGGTGTAACGTCTGGCGAAAGCGAGGTGCCCGCCCCGTCGACGCCGTAACCTGCGACACCGCCGCGCGGGTAATCCTACGCCGACGAGCCTCCTGATTGGCTTAGCGGCGGCGGCCTGTTCCTCGGAGAGCGTCGGGTAATCGATATAGCCTTCCGCAATCGGGAAGTACCAGCTTTTGGGCACGTCCTTGTTCGGATTGAACGCCGCGCCCGCCGCGACCCGCTTTTCCAGATCGGGGTTCGAGATATACGGACGGCCAAAGCTGACCGCGTCGCACCGACCGCTGGTGACATCGGCATCGGCTTCGCCCGCCGTGTAATCGGAATTCAGGATCAGCGCGCCGGAATACAGGCCCCGGATTAGCGCGTCTTGCTGGGGCACGTCGGTGCGGCCAAAGGTGCCTTCAGGCCCCGGCTGGCGCAGTTCGAGATAGGCCAGGCCCATATCCTCGATCACTTTGGTCGCAGCGCCAAAGGTGGCGGGCGGGTTGCTGTCATCGGTGCCCTGACTGTCGCCGTTGGGGGACAGGCGGATGCCGACGCGGTCCGCGCCCCACACATCGACAATCGCTTCCAGAACTTCGCGCATGAAGCGGGTGCGGTTTTCGGGGCTGCCGCCATAATCGTCTTCGCGGTGATTGGTGCCATCGCGCAGGAATTGATCGACCAGATAGCCGTTCGCGCCATGCAGTTGGACGCTATCAAAACCCGCTTTCTTCGCGTTTTCCGCCGCGCGGCGGTAATCGTCGATCGTGCGGTTGATGTCGTCCTTGGTCATCGCGCGCGCGGTCGCGTAGTCCTGCCGGCCCTCAGGCGTATGCGCTTCGCCCGGAGCCTTCGTTTCGCTGGCTGAGAAGGGGCGCTCTCCGCCCAGGAAATAAGGCGCGACAATCCGCCCCATATGCCACAGCTGAAGCGCGATCAGGCCGCCCGCTTCGTGAACGCCTTCAACAATCGGCTTCCACGCTTCGGTCTGCTCGTCCGACCAGATGCCAGGCGCCGATGGCCAGCCCAGCCCTTCGGTGCTGATCCCTGTCGCCTCGGTCAGGATCATTCCGGCGCCAGCGCGCTGTTTGTAATAGGTGCCCATCATGGCGTTGGGCACAAACATGGGCTTGGCCGCGCGGCCACGGGTGAGCGTGGCCATAAAGATGCGGATCCTGGCTTCAAGCGCGCCCATTTTAAGGGGC
>CALCCG010000092.1 GCA_937899785.1 uncultured Erythrobacter sp.
GCGGCGGCGGCATTTCCGAGCGCGAAAACGCCGCGCACCGGATCGACATTATCGAGGGCACTCTGGGTAAAGCGTTCGGCGTGATGGGCGGCTATATCACCGCGGAAAAGCGGATCATCGACTGCATCCGCTCTTACGCGCCAGGCTTTATCTTTACGACCTCCCTGTCACCGGTTCTGGTCGCTGGCGTGCTCGCTTCGGTCAAACATCTCAAGTCCAGTGATGTCGAGCGCCGCGCGCAACAGGCCGCGGCGGCGATGCTCAAGCTGAAATTTGCCGAGGCTGGTCTGCCGGTGATGGATTCGACTACGCACATCGTGCCTCTGATGGTGGGCGACCCTGTCCGCGCCAAGAAGATCAGCGACATCCTGCTCGCCGAATACGGCGTCTATGTGCAGCCGATCAACTTTCCCACCGTGCCGCGCGGCACCGAGCGCCTGCGCTTCACTCCCGGCCCGCACCACACCGAAGACATGATGGACGAATTGACCGACGCGCTGGTCGAGATTTGGGATCGGCTGGAATTGCAATTGCGCGAAGCGGCGTGACACACACTGGCATTTTTCCCGATGACAATTGGTCAATAGGCCATGGCGAGACTGAGCAAGGTCCGATCATTATCAGGGTGCGGGCCTCGGAGCCCAATCCAACGGACAAAGAGCTGTTTTCGAAACTTATCTTCATCCGTTGGGAGTACGAGGCGCGCGACGCATCGGGCCTGCCTAAATCCGAAGAAATGGACCAGATGGACGAGTTTGAGGACCGCGTTCTTGAGGAGAGCGACCGCGATCCTTCGTGGGGATCAGGTGTCGCCGTAATCACCCATGGCGGGGTCCGAGAATGGCGTTTCTACACGCCCGACACAGAGCTCTTCCAACAACGTTTCAGCGCCTGTCTCACGGGGCTTGGGCCCTATCCGCTCGACTTGGAAGTGTTTGATGACCCCGAGTGGAACGGGTTTTATGAACTGCATCAGGAATAAGCCACCAAGGCCAGAGCTCCTCTAATATACGCCCTTGAAGCTGACACATTTAGAAGTCACACTCCGGCGGGAGATCCACACAACTGGACTAACGGGAGAGAGAGACGATGGCCACCACATTCGACCGCGCGCAGCTCGACACTGGCGCGCTGACGATCAAGCCGATGACACCGGCGATTGGCGCAGAAATTCTCGATATCGATCTGGGGGCTGACAATATCGGCGAAAGCATCCCGGCGATCCGCGCCGCTTTGCTCAAACACGGTGTGATCTTCTTTCGCGATCAACAGCTTAGCCAAGAGCAGCACATCGCCTTCGCCCGCCACTTTGGCGATCTCGAAATCCACCCGGCCACGCCCAAGGATCAGCCCAACCCCGAAGTGCTCAAAATCGCCCATGGTCCCGACAGCCGGGGGCAGGAAAACCACTGGCACTCCGATGTCACCTGGCGCGAGTGCCCTTCGCTTGGCTCGATCCTGCTGGCGCGCGAAGTGCCCGAATGCGGCGGCGACACTCTGTTTGCCAATATGCACCTCGCTTATGAGCGCCTGTCTGATCCCATGAAGCGGTTTTGTGAGGGGCTGACAGCGGTCCACGACATTGCGCGTGTCTTTGCCCGGCGGCTGGGCAAAGCGCCTGAGGACCTGCACGAGAAATTCCCGCCGCAGCGCCACCCCGTGATCCGCACCCACCCCGAAACCGGGGAGCGCGCGATCTATGTCAACACCGCCTTCACCAGCCACCTTGAGGGGCTTTCGGACAAGGAAAGCGCCTGGCTGCTCGACCATCTTTACGCCACCGCCAAAGACGCCGAGATCCAATGCCGTTTCCGGTGGAAAGCGGGTTCGATTGCGTTCTGGGACAACCGCGTATGCCAGCATCTTGCGGTGTCTGACTATTTCCCCGCCCGCCGCACAATGGAACGCGTGACCGTGGCTGGAGACAAGCCCTTCTACACCGCCTGAGAAGGGCGCTGCCGTAACGTCCTTTGCGCCGCCGCTGCGCTGCGCTAGCTCTTTTTGAAACCTTCAGGGATTCGGGGAGAGAAACGTGGCGTTTGAACTTGGCAGCCCAGACCAGACCTTTGCGCAAGTGGTGCATGGGCGCCGCTCCATCAGGGGCTATCTCGACAAGCCTGTCCCACAAGAACTGATCGCCGAAGTGCTGGCGATGGCGATGCGTTCTCCCACCAGCTACAACACGCAGCCCTGGTACTTCCATGTTATCTCGGGCGAGCCACTCGACCGCATTCGCAAAGGCAACACAGAGCGCATTCTGGCGGGTGAACCCGACAGCCGCGAGTTTCGTAGCGGCGCGCCCTACGCGGGTGTGCACCGCGAACGTCAGATCGAGGTGGCCAAGCAGCTCTTTGCCGAAATGGGGATTGAGCGCGAAGACAAAGCCGGGCGTCAGGATTGGGTGCTGCGCGGCTTTCGCCAGTTTGACGCGCCGGTCTGCGTCATCATCACCTATGATCGCGAGCTGGCCGAAAACGATGACACCGCCTTTGATTGCGGCGCGGCGGCGACCGCGCTGGTCAACGCGGCGTGGTCCAAGGGGCTCGGCTGCGTCATCAATTCCCAAGGCATTATGCAAAGCCCGGTGGTGCGCGAACACGCGCAAATCCCGGACGATCAGGTGATCATGAAGTCGATCGCCTTGGGCTGGCCCGATCCCGACTTTCCGGCGAACCAGGTCTACACCCATCGCAAGCCGCAAGCCGATACGGTGCGCTTTGTGGGGTTTGAATAGACAGTCGGCTTAGCGCAAGCTCACCACGTTATCCGCCTCGGGCCGCGCGCGGCTGCCGTCGAACAGGCTCATCATCGGCTCATCGGTGACGGTCACGCTGATCGCCTCACCATAGCCGTTAAACCCGGTTTTCATCGCCGCACCATAGGCGCCCAGCATGCCGATCTCGATATAATCGCCCGCCTGGATGTCGCCGGGCAGCGGGAACGGGCCGGCCATATAGTCCGCGTCATCGCAGGTCGGGCCGTAGAACGCGAAGTCCTCCAGCGGATCGCGCAAATCGTCTTCCAGCGCCTCGACCGGGAAACGCCAGGCGACATGCGCCGCATCGTAAAGCGCGCCATAAGCGCCATCATTGATGTAAAGCTCGTTGCCGCGCCGCTTGGTGACCGAGACGATCATGCTCGAATATTCCGCACACAAAGCCCGGCCTGGCTCGCACCACAGCTCAGCGTTGTAGGCGATGGGCAGGTTTTCAAAGTGTTGGTTGATGATCGCGAAATAGTCTTCGAGCGGGGGCGGCTCCATATCGGGATAGACGCTCGGGAAACCGCCGCCGACATCGATCATGTCGATCACAACGCTGGCCTCTGCGATGGCGGCGCGCGTCCGATCCAGCGCCTGTACGAAGGCAAACGGTGTCATCGCCTGGCTGCCCACGTGGAAGCACACGCCGAGCCAGTCGCAATGCTGGCGCGCCTTTTGAAGCAGCGCCGGCGCGTCGGTGAGGTCGCAGCCAAACTTCGCCGCGAGGCTCAGCTGCGCGTATTCAGAAGACACACGCAGACGCACGCACAACCGCAGATCGCTGGCCTCTTCCCCCGTTTCGGGGTCACGGCAGGCTTCGATAATCTTGTCGAGCTCTTCATCGGTGTCGAGGCTGAACGTTTTGACGCTGTGCTGAAAATAGGCCTCTTTGATCGCCGCGCGCGTCTTGATCGGATGCATAAAGCACAGGCTCGCTTCGGGCAGAGCCGCGCGCACCAGCCGCACCTCCGCGATTGAGGCAACGTCGTAATGGGTGATGCCCGCCTCCCACAAAGCCGCGATCAAATCGGGTGCCGGGTTGGCCTTCACCGCGTAGAGCACCTTGCCCGGAAACTTCTCGGTGAAGAAGCGGGCGGCGCGCCGGGCGGCGTGCGGGCGATTTAGGATTACGGGCTCTTCCGGCTCGAGGGCGCGGATTACAGACCGAGCGTCAGGATAGGTGTGCAACTCAAGGGACCCCCAGAAGGTTTAGCTGTTGAACCAAACGGTTAGAGGCTGCCTTGCGGTCAGTGTCCCTTGGGGCAGCGGACGCGCGAAATAGGTTTTAGCGTTTCACGATGCAAGCAAAATCAACCACAGAGGCGTTGGTTCCTGAGCTTTTTGCCAAAGCGTTGTACCGCTTCAACTCAGCCGGTCGCGGAAGTCTTCGTATTCGAAGCGTTTGACACATTCCAGCGCGTCGGTCTCGCTGTCCCACAGCCAGATCGAGGGGAGCTGCACGCCGTTGAACGTGTTGGTCTTCACCATCGAATAATGCGCCTGATCGAGGAAGGCGAAGCGCGCGCCGGCCTCTGCCGGGACCGGCAAGCGGTACTCACCGATCACGTCGCCCGCGAGGCAGGACGGGCC
>CALCCG010000093.1 GCA_937899785.1 uncultured Erythrobacter sp.
GAGGCGGGGACCCGAAAGCCCGCCTTTCTTTTTTGCCGACCATACGACTTCAGTTCGTTTTCAAGTCGGGCCACGTCGCCGAAAATGAGCGGAGCCGCTTCTTTTGATTTTGTCCCACTGGCCACCGCTTGCCAATATTGGGGCAATTGGCCCGATCGCTCAGCGTTGAAGCGAAGATAATGATACAGCAGCCAACTGCGTCCATAAAAGGCGTCGTATCGCCCGCCGCGCTGCTTGCGATACACCTCGTAATCCACCAGCGCTTCGACCGAAACGGGCGCGGCCTGGCTGATTTCAAAAGCCCGGTTGTTGTTAGGCAAGCCTATGTCAACGGAGCCGTCATCGTTGAAGCGGGAGGATGAGAAGTACTCCGCTGATCCCTCGCTTACCCAGCGCGGCATGCCAAAAGGCGTCGAGCTGATCAGGATATGGTGGGCGTATTCGTGCAAGACTGTTTGAAAGGAAAAGTCGATTGCCGGAGCTGCCGCGCTGCGCCTAGCGCGGGTACCGGTTCGAACCCGCGCCTGCGTGCGAAGATTGATGTTTGGAACGAACGTGACCGATCCGTTAGCACGCGGAATATAGAAACCGCCCACAGAGGTGTTTCGGCGACCATAGACCCGGCGCAGATCATCGAGCGAACCGACCATATAGATCGTCAGCCGGTTCGACGGGCTGGGGACCGGGATCCGGCGTCCTGTCTCTTGCTCCATCGCCTGGTGAAAACGCTCCAGCTTGTCGCCAAAGTCCGCCAAGTCTTCGGCGCGGGAGTCCGAATAGATGATGAAGCGATCCGTTTCCGCTTTATGCCAGGCGGCTTGGGCGGGATGGGCAAGCGCAAAAAGCGCCGCGGCCAAGAGCAGCAATAGTGATCTTGGCGAATACAGTCCGATCAGCATAGCTGCACTGTTTATGGTTTGAACTTGTGCGACAATAAAAAGGTCTAAATAGACTACTGAAGAATAAGAGACCTCGGACCGCGCCTGAATGTGTCTTTACTCAGCCGCCTGCGCGCCTTCAGAGGCATCGTGCATGAGATCGTCGAGATAGGTCCAGATCTGGCTGACGACGACGGAGCCTTCGCCAACCGCGCTGGCCACGCGTTTGACCGAGCCTGAGCGCACATCACCCACGGCAAAGATACCGTCTGTGCCCGTCTCGAAAGGGCTGGGGCGTCCGACCGCCTGGCCGGTGAGCACGAAGCCCTTTTCATCCGTTTCGACAAGTCCGGACAGCCAATCAGTGTTGGGTGCCGCGCCGATCATGATGAACAACGCCGAGGAGTCTATCACGGTGTCCCCGTCGGGCTTGGTGATAGTAACACCGGTGAGCCAATCTTCGCCATGAAGCTGGGGCACGGTGGTGTGGTAATGGATCGTGATCTTGGGGTCGGCTTCGAGGCGGCTGGAAAGATAGCTCGACATCGAGGCCGCCAACGAGTCCGACCGCACCACCAGATGCACATGCTTGGCTGAGCGTGAAAGGAACATCGCAGCCTGGCCGGCTGAGTTGCCGCCACCAATTACCACGACCTCGGTGTTGCCGCAGAAACGCGCTTCCATTTCGGTTGCGGAATAAAAGACGCCCGCTCCCTCAAGCTCGCGCAGGTTTTCCAGTGGCAGCCGGCGATATTGGACGCCGGTGGAGACCAACACCGATTTGGCGCACACTTCCTGCCCGTCTTCAAGGGTTGCGCAGAACGAGCCGTCTTTGCGCTTGGTCATGCCATCGACCCGGCGCGGCATGGCAAAGCGAGTGCCGAATTTCATCGCCTGGATTTGCCCGCGATAGGTCAGGTCGGCGCCGCTGATACCGGTGTAAAACCCCATGTAGTTCTCAATCCGGCTCGATGTGCCAGCCTGGCCCCCGATCGCGGTGTCTTCGACCACCAAAGCGTTGAGCCCTTCCGAACCGGCGTAAACCGCTGCCGCCACGCCGGCCGGGCCGCCGCCCACGATCAGCAGGTCGTAATCCGCTTGCGAGCAGATATCGAGGTCAAGGTTGAGATATTGCGCGACCTTGCGCGGGGTGGGGTCCTCCAGCCGTTCGTGCGTGCCAACATAGACGCCAGGCTTGTGATCAACGAGATCACACACCCGCAGCGTTTCGGTGTCGTTGCTGTCCAGATCATAGCTTTGAAAAGGAATGCGATTGCGCGAAAGGAACCGTTCGACCGCCTGAACATCGGGGTCGCGGTCTGCGCCGACGCATTTGACCGCGCCGTTGGACAGTTCGAATTGCTTGCGTCGGCGCGCGGCAAAAACGTGAATGAGGTGATCAGAATGCTCTGGCAGCCGGCTCATCAGGTCCAGCATGCCTTCTCGCGGCGCTTCGATCACGCGGGTGTCCACCGCGGCGCGCATTCTGAGGTAGTTGGTGCCACGGTTGAGAAAGTTGATCTCACCCATGAATTGCGTCGGGCCAAGCCCCGATTCCAGCAGGCGTTCGTCGGTGTAGGGATTGACCACTTCCAGCTCGCCGTCGAGCACGTAGACGAAGGTGTCCATCGGATCGCCGATCTCGGCCACGACTTCACCCGCCTTGTAAAGTCGCTCAGCGCCGATCTCGCAGATCGCATCGACATGCGCGTCGGCCAGCGGAACGCGCCGCATAGTTTCCAGATCTTCGCCAAGCTGTTCCATACGTCGCGCCTCCATTCGCACAATGTGTAGGCGCTACATGGGATTAGGAGCGCGCCTGTTCAATGTACCGCGTCACTGTATAGCCAACCACGTTAAGCGGGGCGTTACCGCCCATGATAACAGCGGTGTTGAAAGCTTTGAAGTCATACGCTTCGCCCAGCTCGCGCTGAGCGCGCTCGCGTTGGCCGACAATCTCGGAATGCCCGATCTTGTAACCGCAGGCTTGCCCCGGCCAGCTGCAATAGCGATCGACCTCGCTGGCGACTTCTTCCGGCTTTGAGCCGTTGCGCTCGACAAAGAAGCGGTTGCCTTCTTCGCGCGTCCATCGTTTGTGATGCAAGCCGGTGTCCACCACCAGGCGGCAGGCGCGAAACGCCAGCGATTGCAGATAGCCAAGCCGCCCAACCTTGAAATCGTCATAGGCGCCCAATTCGTCCGCCAGTTGCTCGGCGTACAGCGCCCAGCCTTCGCTGAACGCGTTGAAGGCGAGGATCGACCGGATCAGCGGGAGGCGGTTCGAATAGGCGCCCTCCCAGACATGGCCGGGGAAAGATTCGTGGAAGGTCAAATCGGGTAAATCGTATTTGCGGTGCAAATCGGGGGTACGCAGGTTGATCCAGAAACGGCCCGGGATCGTCCCGTCCTTGCTGCCCGCGCCACCGTAAGCGCCGGGCGCTCCCAGTTCTTCGGCGATCGGGATACGGCGCACCTCGAAGGGCGGGTCGACCAGCTTATCAAAGGCACGCGGCAGATGCACACGGATATAATCGAGATGTTCGTTGATAAAGG
>CALCCG010000094.1 GCA_937899785.1 uncultured Erythrobacter sp.
CGCCAAAAGCTAACATCGCGTCGCTCAGACGACGCCAAAAGCTAACATCGCGTCGGCGACCTTCTTGAAACCAGCAATGTTGGCGCCTTTGACGTAGTCGACATAGCCGTCTCCTTGATCGCCATATTCGGTGCACTTTTCGTGGATGCCCGCCATCAGATCGGTGAGCATTTCGCCAAGCCGCTCGTGGTTCCAGCTGATACGTTCGGAGTTCTGGCTCATCTCCAGGCCCGAGACCGCGACGCCGCCCGCGTTGGCCGCCTTGCCGGGGCCGTAAAGGATCTTGGCGTCGTGGAAGACCTTCACCCCATCAAGGGTGGTGGGCATGTTGGCGCCTTCAGAGACCCCGATACAGCCATTGCCAACCAGCGCTTTGGCTTCGTCTTCGTTGAGCTCGTTCTGGGTGGCGCAGGGCAAAGCGAGATCGCAGGTGACACGCCAGGGGCGCTCGCCCGCGTGGTAGCTCGCCCCGGTGAATTCGTCGGCGTATTCGCTGATACGGCCGCGCTTGACGGTTTTGAGATGTTTGATCCAGTCGATCTTTTCCTGCGTCATGCCGTCCGGATCATGGATGAAGCCGCCGCTGTCGGACAGGGTCAGGACCTTGCCGCCCAGCTGGGTGATCTTCTCCGCCGCGTGCGTCGCAACATTACCCGAGCCGGAGATGACAGTGGTTTTGCCTTCGACGTCGTGGCCCTGGTGCCCCAGCATGTTCTGGAGGAAGTAGACCGCGCCATAGCCGGTCGCCTCGGGCCGCATTTGCGAGCCGCCATATTCCTGGCCCTTGCCGGTGAGGACGCCTTCCCAGCGGTTGGTGATGCGCTTGTACTGGCCGAACATATAGCCGATCTCGCGCCCGCCCACGCCGATATCGCCTGCGGGCACATCGGTGTCGGGGCCGATATGGCGGTAGAGTTCGGTCATGAAGGCCTGGCAAAAGCGCATGACTTCGGCGTCGGACTTGCCCTTGGGGTTGAAGTTGGCGCCGCCTTTGCCGCCGCCCATGGGAAGGCCGGTGAGCGAGTTCTTGAAGGTCTGCTCGAAGGCGAGGAATTTGAGGACGCTCTCGGTCACCGAAGGGTGGAAGCGGATACCGCCTTTGTAAGGGCCGATCGCGTTGTTGTTCTGGACCCGCCAGCCGCGTTGGACCCGGATGTTGTGGTTGTCATCCTCCCAGCACACGCGGAAAGAGACGATGCGGTCGGGTTCGGCGATGCGGCGCAGGATCTGGGCTTCGTGATACTCGACCTTGTCGGCCATGAACTCAAAGATGTCCTGGGCGACTTCCTGCACCGCCTGGATAAACTCGGTCTGCCCAGGATTGCGCTTCTTCACGCCTTCCATGAAGGTCGGCAGGTCTACGTGATCGGATACGGCCATGGTCTCATCTCCCCTTAAACTCCAAAGACGGCGCGACCGGAAAGTGTGTGCTCTTCGCGACGGTGTATCGGCCCAAAGCCCCTGCGGCGCAAGCGTCGCAATCCGGGGCCCGGATGACCGCAGGCTTGCAATCGCTCAGCATACGCTTACGAACGGGGGCCTTCGACAACTCGTCGCGCTTTCGACACGCCAGCTATGGCGGACGGTCACGGCGAGGCATTGTACATATTGGCCATGACGGAGCCTCGCGCCACTTTGCGGTGCGTTCGCCCGCCCGCTGCAAATGCGGGGAAAGACGGCCGGGTAGGAATGGAATGGCTAGCGTAAGCGGCGAACCGACGCCGCAAACCGATTACCCGATCGACCCGCCGATGGTCGATCTCCCGATCGAAACGCATGATCGCGGGTTTTATGACGGGTTTGCAAGGGAGGTTGCGATCCCGGCCAAGATGATCGTCTCGTTGATCATCATGTGGGCGATCTTCTTCCCGGTGAACGCGATGGAGACCTTGCAGGTCGCCAACTCGACCATCATCGCCACCTTTGCGGGGTGGTATATCTATCTCGTCGCCGCGCTTATTGTGGTGTGCCTTGGGTTGGCCCTCCATCCGCAGACCGGTCGGCTCAAGATCGGCTGCGATGGTGAGGAGCCCGAATTCTCGACCTTCTCCTGGGTGTCCATGCTGTTTGGAGCCGGCATCGGCATCGGGATGCTGACCTATTCGACAGGAGAGCCGCTGGCGCACTTCACCAACAGCCCCGAAATCATTCGCGGCGTGGTGGAGGCGGGTTCGGTTGAAGCGGTGCGCCCGGCCTATATGTGGACGTTTCTCCATTGGGGTTTTGGCGCGTGGTGCACCTATGCGCTGGTCGGGCTGGCGATCGGTTATGTCTCGCATCGCCGCGGTCTTCCGCTGACCATCCGCTCCAGCCTCGTGCCGCTCTTCGGTGAGCGGATGTCGGGCCTGTTCGGCCACTGCGTCGACGTTGTCGCGGTGGTGGCCACGATTTTGGGCGTGGCGGTTACGATGGGCTTAGGCGTGCAGCAATTTGTCGCTGGACTGCACCGGATTGGCATGGGCGACTGGCTGTTGACGCAGGATGCGATTGCCTCACCCTTGGCGATCATTGTCGCGCTTGTGGCGCTGGTGGGAGCCTCAACGCTGAGCGCGCTTTCGGGCGTCGGGCGCGGGATCAAGTGGCTCTCCAACATCAATATGGGTCTCTCTTTTGCGTTGCTTGGGCTCTTCGCCCTTGTCGGATCCGGGCTCTATGGGCTTGAGCTGCTCGGCGTTGGAATCTGGGATTACCTCGTCCGGCTTCCGGCCAATTCGCTGGCCCTGTTTCGCAGCGATGGCAGCGAGACCGGCGAAGCGCTTAAGCAATGGCAGCTGGGCTGGTCGGTGTTTTACTGGGCCTGGTGGATCGCCTTTGCGCCCTTTGTCGGCATGTTCATTGCCCGGATTTCACGCGGGCGCTCGATCCGGGAATACCTTTTGGGCGTGGCGCTGGTGCCCTCCCTTATGTGCTTTTTGTGGATGGCTCTTGCGGGAGGGACCGCGATTGAGCTGGAATTGAGCGGGGTGGCCCAAGGACGCATTCTCGACGCGGCGATTGCGGAGCAGCTTTATGAGACGCTGGCCGTGCTGCTCTCGCCCGGTGTTGCGCTGCTGGTCTCGGGCCTGATCGTGGTCCTCCTGATGACCTATCTCATCACCAGCGCGGACAGCGCGATCCTGATCGTCAACACAATCAACGGCGCAGGCGAGGACGAGGGATCGCGGCGCTATCACATCGTGTTCTGGGGCGTGGCGCTGGCTTTCGTGGTGGGATCGATGCTGATTCTGGGAGGAAAGGACGGGATTGAACCGATCCGGATCACCATGATCATTGGCGCGCTACCGTTTTCCCTCGTGGTCGTCGCCATGGCGGCGGCGATTCTGAAGGCGGTTACCTTCGATCTGGTGCGCGAGAGGCATGGCGTGCCGACCACCGCTGACGAATGTGAGAACTGGGACGGGGTAGTGAAGGCAGTCAATTGACTTGACCCGCTCATGTTATGCGCGAGGGTTAACTCAATTGGACTTTGCACTACTTAGATAGTGCGTTTCTAAAATACAGCGCTTTTCAAGAAAAAACCTATCTGTAAGCGGGCTTTGAAAATACGACTTCAGATATACTTGAATTGACTAGTCCACTCATTTCATTGTTGTTATTCTGCAACAATTCTGACGCTCTTCGGGCAATTCACAGGGCGCGCTGTGGCCAGCCTATCGCCTGCTTGTTACCGCACTTTCAGAGGCGCGCATTTTCTTGTTTTCGCAGTGTCTCGGGGGCAGCGCTGATGCATCTCGGCATCGCGACCCCTTTAAGGAAGCTCAAAAGGGGCCAAACATGAAGACCAATTATTGCGGGGCGTCGATCGGCGCGCTCGCCATTGCACTTGTATCACCCGCATCCGCGCAGGATGCGCCCGCGTCGGACGAAGCCGGCGCAGCGCAGGCGCGCGGCGGGGTTCCGACCATCGTCGTGACCGCGCAGAAGCGCTCGGAAGATCTGCAGGACGTGCCGATTTCGGTGTCCGCGATCGGCGCCGAGCAATTGGACGAGCTCAACATTGACACGTTCGAGGATTACCTTGAGCAGCTTCCCAGCGTCACCGCGGGCGGCAATGGACCGGGTCAGAGCACCATCTACATCCGCGGTCTGGCTTCGACCACGCCCAACATCACCGTCGCGGGCGTCGCGGGTCTTGCACCCAACGTCGCGCTCTATCTCAACGATCAGCCGCTGGCGCAGCCTGGCCGTAACCTCGACGTCTACGCCGCCGATCTTGAGCGGATCGAGGTTCTCTCCGGTCCGCAGGGCACGCTGTTTGGCGCCAGCTCGCAAGCGGGCGTTGTGCGCCTCATCACCAACAAGCCCGACCTGTCGGGTCTGGCGGCCTCGTTCTCTGGCGGCGTCAGTTTCACCAAGGGCGGTGAGAGCAGCTATCAGGGTGAGATCATGCTCAACGTGCCGGTGACCGACACGTTTGGCCTTCGCGGCGTCGTCTATCTCGACGATCAAGGCGGCTTTATCGACAACGTGCAGGGCACCCGCGACCTTACCGAGAGCGCGCGTTTCCGCCCTGAGGGCACGGTGCGCTCGAACGGTGTTCCGGTGAACGCCAACCGCGCCGGTTTCCAGTCAACGGCGGACCTTTCCGATGTGACCTTCCTCCAGGCCGACAACGCGGGACTGGCGCAGGACGATTTCAACGACACCCAATATGCTGGTTTCCGTGTCTCGGCTTTGTGGGAAGTTGCGCCGGACTGGACGATCAACATTTCGCACCAGCGGCAGAGCTTGGAATCCGACGGGTCGTTCTTTGCCGACCCTGAGCTGGATGGGCTCGATGATCTCGAAATTGAGCGCTTCGAGGAAGATCGTCTGGAAGACGATTTCTCCAACACCAGCTGGACCGTCGAGGGTCGTATCGCGATGCTCGATGTGGTCTACACCGGCGCTTACACTGATCGTGAAAGCGATCAGCGCGCCGATTACACCGATTACCTTTTCGCGGGTCAGTACCTCCCCTATTATATCTGCGATGGCTCGGTCAGCTATCCGGGCGCGGCGGACCCCAGCGGCACCTGCCAGGCGCCCAATCTCTACATCAACTCGTTCTCCAAGACTGAGGTGTTCACTCAGGAGCTGCGCTTCTCGACGCCCGATGACTGGCGCGTGCGGTTCCAGGGTGGCGGTTTTTACTCCGATCTGAGCCTCGAAGAGCGCGTTGACTTTGCCTATCCCGGCAATGTGGTCGCTCAACCTTTTGGGCCATTTGCGACCAACTTCCCGCAGATGAGCGGCTTCTTCTCCGCTCCGGGCCCGTTCCCGGCGGACACGATCTTCCGCAACGACATTCGCCGCACCGATGAGCAATGGGGCATCTTTGGTGAGGTGAGCTTCGACATCGTGCCCGACCTGCTGAACGCCACCCTTGGCGCGCGCTATTACGATGTCGAGGTCGACTTTGAAGGGTCCGCCAACGGTTCGTTCTGCAACTCGGGCGCGGCCGAGGACGCAAACGCCTTTGGCACAGACATCAGCGATTTGTACGATGGCGATGGCGAATTCACCTTTATCGGATCGTGCAACGCGGCGCTGCGCCAAACCTTCGACTTGAATGACAGCCTTGCCGATATTCAGGCCGCCGGCCTCAGTGAAACCCAGGCCCAGCAGGTCTTCAACGCGATCCGCGCGCCGGACACGGCTTCGACGAGCGGCACGATCTTCAAAGGAACGGTGACGCTGACACCGACCGAGGATCTGCTGTTCTATGTGACCTATTCGGAAGGTTTCCGACCCGGCGTTCTCAACCGTCCCGGCGGTGCGCTTGGCCCGGACGGCTTTGTGGTGCCGTTTGAAGTCGAGTCCGACGAAGTTACGAACTACGAACTCGGCTGGAAAATGGACCTTCTCGAAGGGCAATTGCGCTTTAACGGTTCGGCTTTCTTCGTCGATATCTCGAACCTGCAAACGCAGATCTTCGATCCCTCCATCACCAATCTGTTCTTCTCGGCCAACGCCGCCGACGCAGAGATTTATGGGCTTGAAGCCGACTTCACCATTGCGCCCTACTCGCTGCCTGGCTTCAGCGTCACCGGTGCGTTCTCGATCCTCGACACCGAGATCACCGAGATTCTGATCCCGACGACCGATGTTCTGGAAGGTTCAGAGCTGGCCTACGCGCCGCCTTTCCAGGGCAATCTGCGCGCGCGCTACGAGTGGGATCTGTCGGATACGCTTGAGGCTTACGTCCAGCCTCAGGTGACCTATTCGGATAGCAAATTCACCGATGTGGTTGAGATCAACAAGCTTGAGCTCGACAGCTACACGGTCTTTGACCTTTCAGTGGGTGTGAAGGCCGATCAGTGGCGCGTTGAAGTGTTTGGCGAGAACCTTTCGGATGAGCGCGCCCAGATCTCGGGCACGTTCGGGAATGACCGCCCGCGTGTGGTCGTCAACCGTCCGTTGACCGTGGGCGTGCGCGTCGGCTTCGATTACTGATCGCACCGGTAACACGAACAAAAGCGGCGGGGAGGGCTTGGCTCTCTCCGCCGTTTTGCTGTTAAGGCGGTTGGATGAGCACGCGCGAGGAAAAGCTGAAGGCGGCGCAAGAGGCGCTGCAGGCAGGCCGGTTCGAAATCGGACTGGCGCTGGCGCAGGAGGCTTTGGAGGCAGACCCCCAGGATGGCGAGGCGCATTACATGGCCGCGATCGCCACGCGCTATCTCAAACGCTTTGCGCAGGCCGCGCAGCACCTCGGTGAGCTTCACGCCGCCATGCCTGAATATGGTCGCGCCTGGCAGGAGCAGGGGCATTTGGCGCTGGCGCAAGGCGATCGCGAGGCGGCGCTTGCCGCCTTTGTGCGCGCCACGCGGTTCAATCCCGCGCTCGAAGCCAGCTGGCGCGAGCAGGCGCGGCTTCACACGGAGGCCGGTCGGCCCGGTGACGCGCAAGCCGCCACCGCCCAGCGCGAACGGATCGCCAACCTCCCGCGCGAACTGGTCGCCGTGCAACACCATCTGTCCGAAGGCAGGCTGCTGCGCGCTGAGGAAATCTGTCGCCACTTTCTGCGTCGGAACCCCAAGCATGTTGAAGGTATGCGGCTTCTTGCCAAGATCGGTATTGAGTTCGGCGTTCTGGAAGAGGCTGAGTTTCTGCTCGAAAGCGCGGTTGTCTTCTCGCCCGACGATCTGCAATTGCGGCTCGATTATATCGACGCGCTAAGGCGGCGGCAGAATTCATCAAAAGCGCTTGCACAAGCCGAAGCGCTGCACGCGCGCGATCCTGATAACCCGCTGTTTCAGTCCCGCCTTGCGATCGAGTGCATTCAGATGGGCGAATATGATCGCGGCCTCGCTCTGTTTGACCAAGTGCTCGAGAAGCTGCCGCGCGACCCCGCCAGTCTGACCAGCCGCGGCCACGCGCTCAAAACCAAAGGCGCGCGCAAGGAGGCCGAAGACAGCTACCGGGCCGCCATCGCCTCAAAGCCCGATCACGGCGATGCGTATTACGCGCTTGCGAACCTCAAGACCTATCGCTTTGGCGCGGATGAGGTCGACGCAATGCGCGAACAGGCCGCGCGGCCCGATCTGGCCTTCATGGATCGAGTGCATCTCAGTTTCGCGCTGGGCAAGGCTCTGGAGGATGCGGGGGAATACAAAGAGAGCTTTGCCTTTTACGAGAAGGGCAATGATCTCAAGCGCGCGCAGACCCGCTACAGCGCGGATAAGATGAGCAACGAGCTCGCCAAGCAGCGCGAAGTGTGCACATCCGAGCTGTTCGACAAACACGATGGGAGCGGTCACACAGCGCCCGATCCGATCTTCATTCTCGGGCTGCCTCGCGCGGGGTCGACCCTTTTGGAGCAGATCCTCTCCAGCCATTCCCAAGTGGATGGCACGCTTGAGTTGCCCAACATCCTGGCGTTGGCGCATCGGCTGCGTGGACGCAAAGCGGGCGTGTCGCGCTACCCCGGCATCCTGCATGATCTGACGGCGGAGCAGCTCGCCAAGTTTGGCCAGGATTTTATCGAAAACACGCGCATACACCGGCAAGGCGCCCCGCTCTTTATCGACAAGATGCCGAACACTTTCCGCCATATCGGCCTCATCCACCTGACCCTGCCCAACGCCAAGATCATCGACGCGCGCCGGGCGCCGATGGATTGCTGTTTTTCAGGCTTCAAGCAGCTTTTCGCTGAGGGGCAGGAGTTCACCTACGGCCTGACCGAAATTGGCCAGTACTATTCCGATTATGTCGAGCTGATGGCGCATTGGGATACGGTCTTGCCGGGCAAGGTCCTGCGGGTGCAGCATGAAGACGTGCTCGACGATCAGGAAGGCCAGACGCGGCGTATGCTCGATTTTCTGGAGCTGCCTTTCGAGGAGGCCACGCTGCATTTCCACAAAACCGACCGCGCAGTGCGCACCGCGTCGAGCGAACAAGTGCGTGAGCCGATCAACCGCAAGGGTCAGGATGCATGGAAGCCGTTTGAGCCCTGGCTCGGCGATCTCAAGGCGGCGCTCGGCGATCGGGTTTAGGCGAGCTTGGCCCCGTTGGGCACTGGGGCTTCGGGCTTGGCCAGAACGATTGCCCCGTCCGTGTCGGGGAAGCCCAAGACCAGCACCTCAGACATGAACGGCCCAATCTGCCGGGGCGCGAAGTTGACCACCGCCATCACTTTTGCGCCGACAAGGTCTTCGGGTGCGTAGCGCTCGGTAATTTGCGCGGAGCTTTTCTTAACGCCGATCTCCTCGCCAAAATCGACCCATACCTTGATTGCGGGTCGGCGCGCTTCGGGGAAAGGCTCGGCCCTGGTTACTGTGCCGGCGCGAATGTCGAGCGCAAGGAAGGTGTCTATCGAAGTTGGGTTCATGCAGCGAGAATAGGATTGCGCTTGGCGTTCGTCGAGCCTTTCGATAGATTGCACAATGCAACCGAGGGGTGTGGGATTCCCTCCAAGCGAGAGAGAGCAGACATGGCAAAATTTACCCTCAATGGGCAAAGCGTTGACGTCGACGCGGACCCGGCAATGCCGATCCTGTGGGTCGTGCGCGAAAAGCTGGGTATGAACGGCACCAAATTTG
>CALCCG010000095.1 GCA_937899785.1 uncultured Erythrobacter sp.
GCCAGCATGATTTCCAGCGTAGACAGGCGCGCCCGCCGCGCCAACCCCTTGGGGTCTGGCGATCTTTGGTCGATCAATGTTCTAAGCGGGTAAGCGGAAGGCTAATCGTGGTCAAAAGGCCGCCGGTTTCCCAGGATTGGTCCAATGCGCCGCCCAATTGATGCGTGATGGTCATGGTCATCAGCCGTGATCCAAAGCCTTCGTTCTTCGGCGGTTCAATCTCAGGCCCACCGGTTTCGCGCCAGGTGATGGTCGCTTCGTCTTCGCCGCGCGCCAAATCGATCAGGACCTTGCCATCAGCGACGCTGAGCGCCCCGTATTTGGCTGAGTTGGTGGCCATCTCGTGAAACACCAGCGCCAGCGGAGTTGCCGCCCGCGCGCCAAAAAACAGGCTGTCCCCTTCGATGGAAACCGCCTCAGCGCCCGGCGCGCCATAAGGCGCCATCAAGACCTCAAGCAGACCGGTCAGATCCTTGGCCTCGATGCTGTCGATCTGAAGCGCAAATTCCTGCGCCCGCGAAAGCGCGCGGATTGTGTCGGTCAGGATGCGCGCGAAGGCTTCGTTGGCCGCGTTGCCCCGCGCGTGAAGCGAGATCAGCCCGATGATGACGGAGAAGATGTTCTTGATCCGGTGCGCCAATTCGCCCGCGACCAGCTCTTTCTCCTTTGCCTTCCGGATTGCATCGTCGATGTCGGTCAGCGTGCCGAACCAGCGCGCGGTTTCCGGATCGTCGGTGGATGGCACCGCTCGGCTCAGCACCCAGCGATAGGTGCCATCGGCCTGGAGCATCTGCCATTCGTCTTCGAAGGGCACGGCGCGCTGCAAAGCGTCGAGGAATTTCTCGCGCGTGCGCTCAAACTCGTCCGGGTGGATCACCGCGCGCCAATCCTCGACATGGCGGGGCGCGGGCAGGCCTGTGCGCTCGCGCCAGCGCGCGTTGACGTAATCAAAGGCGGCGTAGGGACCGGCGGACCAGGCGATATCCGGCACGCTGTCGACCATGAATTGCAGACGGTCCGCGCTTTGCCGGATAGCCGCGCTCACCTCGATCGCCTGACGATGCGCCAGAAGGCGGCGTTTGACCGCATCGGCCAGCACGCTCAGCCCTTCGCGCTGCACCGGGGTTAGCCCTTCGGGCCGGGCCACGATATCGAACACGCACAAGGCGCCAAGGGATGCGCCTTCTGACGAGATCAGCGGAGCGCCCGCGTAAAAGCGCACATGCTCTTCGCCAGTGACCAGCGCAAACTCGGCAAACCGGGCGTCCTTGGTCGCGTCCGGGACGATCAGCGTTTCGCCGCTGAGCATGGTGTGCGAGCAAAAGCTGGTTGAGCGCGGCGTCTCCGTCACCGCGACCCCTTCGCTGGCTAGAAACACCTGTCGTTCCGCTTCAACGAGGCTCACCGCCGCGCTGGGCGTGTCGCACAGATGCGCGGCAAAGCGGGCCAGACGCGCCAGTTCTTCATCGCCGCTGAGTTCAGAGACCGAATAGCTCGCCAACGTGACCAGACGCTCGTTCTCGGCCGCGAATTGCGGATCGGGATCAGCGCCGGTGGGCCAGGGGGTTGGCTGCGTAAAGGTCACGGTGCTCCTGTCTGGCGCGGCCATACAGGATAGAAGGGCGGCGTCAAAACGCTTGTGCGATCCTGAGTGTCGCCAAAGGGGCTTGGCGCGAATTTTCATTCCGCGCGCAAAGCCTATTGCGCAACGATCGCGCGCTCGGGGGACAGGCGTTGGCCTTTACCACCCGCGTTGCTAAGGCTCGGGACCATAAGGGATACACGCCGCGCGAGCGCCGTCTCGCACCGGGCATCATGGGACGAGAGAGACATATGCGAGCCACCCCCGATTTCGATTTCCAGCTGGGCGAAAGCGCGGACATGATCCGTGAGAGTGTCGGCCGCTTCGTGGACGAACAGCTGATGCCGCTGGGCGACAGGATCGACCGCGAAGACTATTTTCCGCGCGAAGAAGTGTGGCGGGCGATGGGCGATCTGGGCATGCACGGCATCACCGTGGCCGAAGAGGATGGCGGGCTGGGTCTTGGCTATATCGCGCACGTTATCGCGGTTGAAGAAGTCGCGCGTGCCAGCGCTTCGCTGTCCTAGTC